>JACDGG010000285.1 GCA_013815355.1 Solirubrobacterales bacterium | reverse complement strand
GTTCGGGCCCGAGCAGAGCGTCGCGGCGGGCACAGCGCCGCCGGCGTCCGCGACTTTGGCTCGCCCCCGCCGGCTCGCGCGCGCCGCATCCTCCGCTCAACGGGCGGCGGTGAGCCAGCCTGAATCCAGCAGCGGAGCCGCTGGCGCATCCGCGCCGCTGAGCGCGAGTTCCTCGGTGGCCTCGGCTACTCCAACGCAGGCCGCGCGCGAGTTCTCACCCGGATGATGTGAGTCCCCGCCGAGGCCGGAGGCCGCCGCGAGCCCAGGTGGCACGGTTGTGGCACGGCTCAGCCACGCGGAAACACCTTGCCCAGCCGCGCGAGTACGAGCGGGTTGCCGCGCGGGCGCAGCCGGCCGCTGGCGAGCGCGCGCAGCGGGTCCAGGCGCTCGCCGATGATGTCCACCCAGTCCTGGTAGGAGAGGCGCAGGCGCACGTCGGCGCGGGGCGCCTCGCCCTGCTGCACGAAGCTCGAGCCGTTTTCGACCGTCAGGTGCCACGTCGCCACGTCGGGGTCTGTGAACTCCCACTGGAAGGTCGTGGGGCGGCTGAGCCCGTGCTCGGGGTTGACCTGGCGGCGGACGGTGTCGAACAGCATCGCCACCGTCTCGGGGTCGCGGTCGCTAGGCCCCTCGCGCACACCGATCACACCCGCTTTGGCGAGCGCGCGGCCGCGTTGGGAGACCTCGAGCGGTGTCAGCCCCGGCGGCAGCAGCGCCGGCCCCGGCAGGCTCTCGACGGCCAGGCCCGCGGAGCGCAGCTTCGTCGTCATCGACGTCAGTCCCTCGACACCGACCTTGTCGAAGCTGTAGTTGAAGACCGTCAGATAGGTTTCATCCCAGCCAGGGGGCATCAACACCTGTGCGGTGTATCGCGTCACCTCGCGCAGGATCCTCGCAACCGCCTTGGGCACGCCGACGGGGTCTTCGCGGTTGAGGTCGGAGAGCAGCTTGACGCCAAAGCCGATGTGGCGCTGCTCGTCGGCGGCGATGTTTGCCATCCCCTCACGGAAGGCCGGCAGCTGGTCGCGTTCCTCGAGATAGCTGCAGATGAAGTGCTGACCCGGCTGGGCCAGGGCCGCCTCGATCACGATGTGGTAGAGCGTCACGGCCGCAGCGAGCTGTGCGGGAGAGCGCTCGGCGCGCAGCTCGTCGGCCATCGTGTCGAGGCGGTCGAAGATCTTGCGGAAGCCGACCGTCAGCTGCGGCTTGATCGCGTTCAGCCCGCTCGCCATCGAGCCGTCGCCGACGCCGACGACCTCCTGCATGAAGCGCTTGAAGAACACGGCGTGGCGCGCCTCGTCGACCTGCTGGGTCGTGAGGAAGTACTTCTGCTCCTCGAGTGGCGCCGCGTCGATGTAGGGGGAGAGGTTGTTTGCGACCGCGTCCTCGCCCCAGAAGAACAGGCAGTAGTTCCACATCGCCGCCTGGCGCTCGAAATCCGTGAAGTCCTCGCGCCACTGGCGCGCGTCCTCGGTGAAGTCCAGCTCGGTGGCGCGCCAGTTGCCGCGCTCCCAGCGCGCGTAGAGGTCGCTGTAGGAAATCGCGTCGGCCGGCAGGCTCGCCACGTTTCCGGCATCTATGGGGGTGGATGTCGTGCTCGCCATCGTGATCGCTCCTATCGGTGCCTCGGCCAGGGCTGGATAACGAACGCTATCGGAATAGCGATCACTCTGTCAAGTAGTATCGGGGGATGGCCGCCCCGTCGACAGGCAAAGAGCACCCGGACGGGCACGCCTCGACCGCGACGCGCCTGACGCGCGAGCAGAGCCGCGCGAACACGCGCGAGCGGCTGCTCTCCGCGGCGCGGGGCGCGTTTGCGCGCAACGGCTTCCACGGCGCGTCGGTCGATGAGATCGCCTCCGAGGCGGGCTTCTCGACGGGGGCGCTCTACTCGAACTTCGACGGCAAGGAGGATCTGTTCCTCGAGCTGATGGAGCGCGAGATCGATGAGCATGCCCGTGAGCTCACCGACGCCGTGCGGGCGCGGGCCTCGATGGCCGAGCGCGCCAAAGGCGGCGCGCGCCAGTGGATGAGCATGATCGAGCGCGAGCCCGAGCTGCTGTTGCTGTTCATGGAGTTCTGGGCCTACGGGGTGCGCGACCCGCAGGTGCGCCCCAAGGTGGCGGCGCGCTTCGCGCAGATGCGCGAGGTGCTCACGCAGCTGATCGCCGACGGCGTGCGCGAGTTCGACCTCGAGCTGGCGCTCCCCGCCGAGCAGCTCGCGATCGCGATCGACGCGCTCGCCGACGGCATCGCCCGCCAGAAGCTCGCCGACCCCGAGGCGGTGCCCGACGAGCTGATGGGCCGCGTGCTCTCGCTCCTGTTCACGGCCGTCACCCGCCCGGCCTCTGACATAGCGCCGCCCAGTGCATCGTGAACAGCCGGCGCGCCAGCGGCGGCGCCAGCCGCTGAAG
>JACDGG010000086.1 GCA_013815355.1 Solirubrobacterales bacterium | reverse complement strand
ACCCACGGCCTGCGCGAGCTGCCCGCCTCGCGTCGCACCCGGGCCCTCGCGCTGTTCGTGCTCGCCTTCGCGCTCACCGCCGCCATCGCCTTCATCCCCGCGCTCAGCCACGACTCGCTGCGCACGATCTATGAGCGCACGCTCGCCTACCAGTCAGATCGCGGCTCGCCCTTCTCGATATGGGGCCTCTATGGCCTGGGGGGCCTCGAGCAGGTCGCGGAGGGCGCGGCGGTGGCGCTCGCGCTGCTGCTCGCGTTCGTGCCTCGCCGCCCGGACATCGTCGGGCTGGCAGCGGCGAGCGCTGCGATCGTGATCGCCACGCAGCTCGGCATCGAACACTGGTTCTACCTCTACATACCGTGGTTCTTCCCGCTCGTGATGCTGGCGCTGCTTGGCCGCTTCAGCGATCCGTCGCGCCCTGCGGCGGACGTGGCATCAGCACCTGCTCAATCGATGCAGCCCGCCGCGGCCCTGAGCACCTGACGAGCACGCCCATCAGCCAGGGGTCCTCCTCGGAGGTCTCAAAGCGCACCGGCATCTGCGTCAGCAGCGACTCGATCGCCTGATCGCGCTTGACGCCGATCACGCCGCCGCGCGGACCGGTCATGCCGACATCGGTGATGTATGCCGTGCCGCCCGGCAGCACGCGCGCGTCCGCTGTCGGCACGTGCGTGTGGGTGCCCACGACCGCCGTCACGCGCCCGTCGAGGTGCCAGCCCATCGCGATCTTCTCCGAGGTCGCCTCGGCGTGCATGTCGAGCAGGATCTGATCGGCCTCGCCCAGCTCTGAGAGCGCGACCTCGACCTCGGTGAAGGCCGAGCGTCCGGCGCGCAGGTAGAGGTTGCCGCTGAGGTTGACGACGCCAAGGCGCACGCCGTCCTTCTCGACCATGCAGACGCCGCGGCCGGGCTGGCTGCGCAGGTAGTTGGCCGGGCGCACGATGGGCCGGTCGCTGTCGAGGTAGGGAAAGATCTCGCGCCGGTGATAGGTGTGGTTGCCGAGCGTGATCGCGTCCACGCCGGCCGAGAACATCTGCTCGGCGATCTTCGGGGTGATGCCAAGACCGCCGGCGGCGTTCTCGCCGTTGACGACCACGAACGTCGGCGCATGGCGCTCGCGCAGCACGGGCAGGCAGTCGAGCAGCGTGCGCCGACCGAGGCCTCCGACGACGTCGCCGACGAACAGGATGCTGGAGCCCGAGGCCCCGGCGGACGCCTCGGGCTCAGCCATACTCTGGCAATGATGGGAGGGAAGTGAGCGGCATCTCCGAGAAAGCCTCTGAGGCGGCTCCCCCGAGCGAGGAAGAGCGCGAGCTGGCCGACTCCTCTGAGACGGAGCCGCGCGAGCCGCCGCGCGCGGTCGTGCCGCGCTGGGTCCAGCTCGTGCTGCTGCCGCTGGCGCTCGTCGCGGTCTGGGTCGTGGCGAAAGCCGCCGGGAAAGTGCTCGTTATCTTCATCGTGGCGGCGCTCATCGCGCTGATCCTCAACCCGGCGGTCGCGTTTCTCCAGCGCGGCAAACTACCGCGCGGGATGGCCGTGCTCGCTGTGTATCTCGCATTCTTCCTCACGTTGAGCGGAATCGGTGTACTAGTTGCCAACCCTATCTCCAACCAGGTGGCGTCGTTCAGTCGGGATGTTCCGAATCTGGTCAAGAAGGCGAATCGCTCGCTCGCCGAATTCCAGAACACGCTCAACAGCAGCGGCGTGCACGTGAAGTTCATCAAGCAGGGCGAGACCGCGCTGCAGACGCTGCAGGACAAACTCGTCAAGGGCTCGAGCTCGATCGTCTCCTCCGCCGGGGGACTGCTGACAGGAGTCGTCAGTGCCAGCTTCGACGTGCTGCTGGTGTTCGTGCTGTCGGTCTACATGCTGCTCTACGGCCCGCGCATCGGCACGCTGATGCGCAGATACATGCCCGACGGCGACGGCAGTCCAGCCGATGACTATCCCACGCTCGTGCAGAGCGCCGTTGCACGCTACGTCGGCGGGCAGCTCCTCTTCAGCCTGATCATGGGCGCCACCGCCGGGATCGCGCTCTACATCCTCGGGCTCACCGGGATCTTTCCCGACGGCAAACGCTATGCGGTCGTGTTCGCTGTCTTCTACGGCCTGATGGAGCTCGTCCCCTACATCGGCCCGATCGTCGGCGCGCTGCCGGCCGTGTTGATCGCACTATTCAACGAACCGGTCTCGGCGCTGTGGGTGTCTGTGATGTTCGTCGCGCTGCAGCAGCTCGAGGGGCACATCGTGGCGCCGCAGATCTTCGGTCACACGCTGCGTATCAACCCGCTGCTCGTGATCTTCGCGCTGCTGCTCGGCCTGGAGCTGCACGGCGTCGTCGGAGCGCTGATCGCCCTGCCGATCCTCTCGGTGCTGCGCGAGACGGTCGTCTACCTGAGCCGGCACATCACCTTCGAATCGTGGGAACGCCCCTCGCGCGAGCTGCTGTGAGCGCAGTGCTCAGCGTACGCGGGCTCGCCAAGAGCTATGGCGAGCTGGAGGCGCTGCGCGAGGTCAGCTTCGATCTGCAAGCGGGCGAGGTGATCGCCGTCGTCGGGCCCAACGGCGCCGGCAAGACCACGTTGCTGTCGATCGTTGCCGCCGTCCAGCAGCCGAGCGCGGGCAGCGTCAGCCGCGGCGCACGCGAGGTCGGCTGGGCTCCGCAGCAGCCCGCTCTTTACTCGAAGCTCTCGGTGGCCGAGAACCTCGAGCTGTTCGCGCGCCTGGAGAAGCTCGCCGACCCGCACGCCGCCGTGCGGCGGATGCTCGAGCAGACAGGTCTGACCGAGCGCGCGCGGGAACCTGTCGGGCACCTCTCCGGTGGTAACCGCCAGCGCGTGAACGTCGCGCTCGGACTGATCGCGGATCCTCCCGTGCTCGTCCTCGATGAGCCGTCGGCCTCGCTGGACCCGGCCCAGCGCGAGCGACTGTGGGAGTTCATCGGCAGCCTGACCCGCACGGGCACCGCGGTGATCTTCTCGACGCATCACCTCGGCGAGGCTCAGCACCACGCCGACCGCCTGCTCGTGCTGGCCGACGGGCGCCTCCTCCTCGACGGGCCGCCCGGCGCTCTGCTGGCCGCGGCCGGCGAGGCGCCGGGCGAGGACCTCGAGACGGCGCTCGTGCGCTACCTCGCCGAGCACGCCGCCGTCGGAGCGCCCGCGCTATGAGATGGCTGCTGCGCAAGGACCTGCTGATCCTGCGCCGCTCGCGGCTGCTCGTGGCGCTGCTGATCGTCTACCCGGTGGCGATCGCGCTGCTGATCGGCTTTGCGATCTCGCGCAGCCCGTCGCGGCCGCACGTGGCGATCGTCGATGAGACGCCGCCCGGGGCGACCGTCAAGCTCGGCAGCCAGCGCGTCGAAGTCAGCCGCTACGCCCAGGAGCTCTTCAGCCAGGTGCTCTCGGTCCGTGTCGCGACCCGTTCGCAGGCGATCGCCAAGGTCAAATCGGGCGAGGTGATCGCGGCGGTGGTGATCCCTCCGAACATCGCAGCGCGGCTCTCGTCGGTCACCGAGCAGGCGCAGCTCGAAGTCCTCTACAACGGCGATGCGCTCGAGCAGTCGCTCGTGCGCTCGACGCTCGACTCCGCGATCGCGCAGGCAAACCTTGGCTTCTCCGAACAGATCCAGCAGGCCGCGGCGAAGGCCATATCGGCGCTCTTGGAAGGAGGCAGCTCGGGCATCCTCGGCGCGCCCGAAAACCTGATCGGGTTGAGTCAGATCCCCACCAAGCTCGGCGCGATCATCGCGCGCCAGCCGCGCGGTCACGCGCGCGCCGAACTCGAACGCGTGCAGGCCTTCGCCGGCTTCGCGGCCGAGAACCTGACGCTGAGCCGTCACGTGCTCGCGACGATCAGCCAGCCGATCAAGGCCCGCAGCCGCCTGCTGAGAGGGCGCCGCACGCCGCTGAACACCTTCGCGGTGGTCGTCGCGGTGAGCGTCTCGCTGATGTTCGTGTGCGTGCTGCTCGCCGCGGGCGGCGTCGCGCTCGAGCGCGAAGAGCGCGCTCTCGGGCGGCTCGTGCGCGGCCTGGTCAGCCGCGAGCTGCTGCTCGCCGAGAAGGGCCTGCTCGCGGCAGGCGCGTCGTTCCTAGTCGCGCTGGCGATGCTCGCAGGCGTCGGCGCGTTCGTGTCGCTGGACTGGAGCCGCTCGGGTCTATGGCTGCTCGCGCTCGCCTTCGGCGCGCTCGCCTTCGGCGCGCTCGGCGTGGCGATCGGGGCGCTCGCGCGCGAGGTGCGCGCCGCCTCGCTGCTGGCCTTTCTGCTCTCGCTGCCGCTCGCCTTCCTGGCGCTCGTGCCCTCGGGCTCGGTCTCGGGCGGCTTCTACGACGCGATCCGGGTTGTGTCCTTCGCATTCCCCTTCAAGGCGGCGCTGCAGGCGCTCGATTCCGCCGTCAACGGCGCCGCGCCCGCGATCGGCGCTTCGATCGCGCATCTCGCCGGCCTCACACTGGCGTTTGGCGCGCTCGCGCGCCTCGGGCTGCGCCGAGCGGAGTGAGGCCACCGCAGCGCTCGTGAGGCTCTACCCTGGGGAGGGCGATGGTCTTTCCACAGACGCGTATGCGGAGACTGCGGGCCACGGCCGGACTGCGCGGCCTGGTGCGCGAGACAGAGCTGCGCGCCGGGCAGCTCGTGCTGCCGATGTTCGTCAGCGAGGCCGCCGCCGGGGCCGCCGCCGGGTCCGGACGCGAAGCGATCGTCACGATGCCCGGCGTCGAGCGCCTGTCACTCGCGGCGGCCGTCGAGGAGGCGCGCGAGACCGCTGGGCTGGGGATCGCCGCCGTGATGCTGTTCGGCGTGCCGGAGGCCAAGGACGAGGAGGGCTCCGGAGCCTGGGATGAGGAGGGGATCGTGCAGCTGGCGGTGCGCGCGATCAAGCAGGCCGTGCCCGAGCTGCTTGTGATCACCGACGTATGCCTTTGCGAGTACACCGCTCACGGTCACTGCGGCGTGCTGCGCGAGGACGCGAGCATCGACAACGACGCGACGCTCGACTCGCTGGCGCGCACCGCCGTCAGCCATGCGCGCGCGGGCGCTGACGTCGTGGCGCCGTCGGACATGATGGACGGGCGCGTCGGCGCGATCCGCGAGGCGCTCGACGGCGAGGGCTTTGCCGAGACGCCGATCCTGGCGTACTCGGCCAAGTTCGCCTCGGCGTTCTACGGGCCCTTCCGCGAGGCCGCCGGCTCGACACCGGCCTTTGGCGACCGCCGCGCCTACCAGATGGATCCGGCCAACGGCGAGGAGGCGGTGCGCGAGGCGCTGCTCGACGTCGGCGAGGGCGCGGACATGGTGATGGTCAAGCCCGCCCTGGCCTACGGCGAGGTGATCCGCGCGGTGAAGACCGCGACGCGGCTACCGGTGGCGGCCTACAACGTCAGCGGCGAGTATGCGATGGTCAAGGCCGCCGCTGAGGCCGGCTATATCGACGAGCGCTCCGCAGTGCTCGAGATCCTCACCTCCCTGCGGCGTGCGGGCGCCGACACGATCGTCACCTACCACGCAAAGGACGCAGCCCGATGGCTAGCAGAACAGAGATGATCAGCGACGGAGCAGCGCTCGAGCGCGCCGGCGCGGCCACTCCGAAGATCCGCTCGCGCAAGGACGGCGCAGCCGTGCCGCTCGACGACACCGACCGCAAGCTCTTGAACCTGATGCAGGGCTCCTTCCCGATCGCGCCGCGCCCCTACCTGCACGTCGCAGAGCTCGGCGGCGTCGGTGAGGCCGAGGTGATGAGCCGCGTCGAGCGGCTGCTCGAGAAGCGCATCATCCGCCAGGTGACGCCGATCTTCGACACGCGCGCGCTCGGTTATTCCTCAATGCTCGTGGCCGCGAAGGTCGACCCCGAGCACCCCCACCGCGCCGCGCAGGTGATCAACGAACACCCCGGCGTCTCGCACAACTACCTGCGCAACCACGACTTCAACCTGTGGTTCACGATCGCCACCGAGCCCGACTCAAAGCTCGGGCTCGACGGCACCCTGGAGATCCTCGCTCGCGAGTCCGGCGCGGAGTCGGTGCGCCAGCTGCCGACGCTGAAGCTGTTCAAGATTCGCATGGACCTGGAGATGGAGGGCGACACCAAGGCGCTGGCGAGCGCCGCGGAGGTGAAGGAGCCGATCGACCTCGAGCCCCAGCCGTATGACGAGACGGACATCGCCGTGATCCGCGCGCTGCAGGGTGACATGCCGGTGATCGAGGAGCCCTACGCCCCGGCCGCGGCCGAGCTGGGCATGACCCAGGAGCGCTTCCTCGATCATCTCGCCGGCATGCAGGAGCGAGGGCTGCTGCGGCGCGTGGCGGCGATCCTCTACCACCGCCGCGCCGGCTTCTCGGCGAACGGCATGGGCGTGTGGAAGGTGCCCGACGAGCAGATCTTCGAGCTCGGCTGCCGTATGGCCTCCTTCCGCGGCATCTCCCACTGCTACCAGCGCCCGACCTACGCCGACTGGCCCTACTCGGTGTTCACGATGGCCCACGGGCGCTCCAAGGAGGAGTGCGACGCGGTGCTCGACGCGATCGCCGAGCAGACGGGGATCCACGGGCGCGCGACGCTCTACTCCTCGACCGAGTTCAAGAAGATTCGCCTCACCTACTTCACCGAGGACTTCAAGAACTGGGAGTCAAAGCACGCCTGAGCTCTATCCTGGCGACGTGAGCGCCGCCCTTACCGACACGCGCTCAGCCGAGCTCTACGAGCGCGCCCAGCGGCGCATTCCCGGCGGGGTCAACTCGCCCGTGCGCGCGATGCGCTCGATCGGGCGCGACCCGATCTTCATCGACCGCGGCGAGGGCGCCGAGATCCTCGACGTCGACGGCAACCGCTACATCGACTACGTGTGCTCGTGGGGGCCGCTGATCCACGGCCACGCCTACCCGCGGGTGCTGGCCGCGCTAAGAGAGACCGCGGCCAAGGGCACGAGCTTCGGCGCGCCCACCGCCGGCGAGGTGCGCCTCGCCGAGATGGTCGCCGAGCGCATGCAGGGCGTGGAGATGCTGCGCATGACCTCCTCGGGAACGGAGGCGAGCATGACCGCGATCCGCCTGGCGCGCGCAGCGACCGGGCGCGAGCACGTGCTGAAGTTCGCCGGCGCCTATCACGGCCACCTCGACGGACTGCTCGCCGAGGCGGGCTCGGGCCTGGCCACGCAGGCGCTGCCCGCGAGCCCGGGAGTCCCGGAGAGCGCGGCGGCGCAGACGATCGTGATCCCCTGGAACGACGAGGCCGCGCTGCGGGCGAGCACCGCGGGCTCCGAGCTCGCGGCGATCATCGCCGAGCCGCTGCCGGCCAACATGGGCCTCGTCCCGCCGGCTCCGGGCTTCCTCGAGCTGCTGCGCGAGCGTGCGGATCAATGTGGCGCGCTGCTGCTGCTCGATGAGGTGATCAGCGGCTTTCGCGTGGCGCGCGGCGGCGCTCAGGAACTGAGCGGCGTGCAGGCCGACCTGACGATCATGGGCAAGGTCATCGGCGGCGGGCTGCCGGCGGCGGCGCTCGGCGGCGCCACCGAGCTGATGCGCATGCTCGCGCCGGCCGGAGCGGTCTACCAGGCCGGCACGCTGTCGGGCAACCCGCTGGCGGTCGCCGCGGGCATCGCGACGCTCGAGCTGCTCGACGAGGATGCCTACGAACGCCTCGCGGATTACACGGCGCGGCTGGCCGCGGGTCTGCGCGAGGCGGCGCACGCGGCGGGCCGCGCGGTGCAGATAGTCAGCGCGACGGGCCTCCTGACAGTGTTCTTCAGCGACGAGCCGATCGCCAACTTCGGGCAGGCCACGCGCAGCGACCTCGCGCTCTACGCGCGCTGGTGCCGCGAGCTCTTGGCGCGCGGGGTCTACCCGCCGCCGTCGCAGTTCGAGGCGTGGTTCCCCTCGCTCGCGCACTCCGAGGAGCAGTTGCAGCGCACGCTGGCGGCCGCGGCCGCGGCCTTCGCTGCGCTCGAGCAGCCGGAACTGGTCGCATGAGCTCCCTCGCCGAGTGCGCCGCGGAGGGCGGCCTCGGGCGCCTGCGCCGGCTGCTGCGTGAGGAGGGCGGCCTGATGGCCTCGCTCGTCTCCGATGGCGGGCCAGATCGTGAGGCGCTCGCCGCGGCGAGCCCCGGAGGCATCGCCGCCGGCGGGCCGCGGGCGAGTGGCAGGCGTGAGGAGTACGAGCTGCTGGTCGAGGCGATCTATGAGGGCTACCTGCTCCACTACGGTGCCCCGCGCGTCGTGCACGTGCCGGAGGCCGACCTCAGGCTGCTCGCGGGCGATCAGCTCTATGCGCTCGGGCTGGCGCGGCTCGTGGCCCTCGGCGACACCCCCGCGGTGGCGGAGCTTGCCGACACGATCACGCTCAGCGCGCTCGCACAAGGTGCCGGCGACGGGCCGCTGGCAGAGGCGGTGTGGGCGGCCGGTGCGCGCGCGGTCGGCTGGGGCGCGAGCGAGCAGCACGCCCGCGCCAAGCGGCTCGTCTGCGACGGGGACCCCGCGGCGATCGAGGCGATGCGCACAAGCGCTGGAGCCGTCCCGGCGCCGCACTGAATCGCGCCTCGATATTGTTAGCGGTGGTGTCAGACAAGCGCTCGAAACAGAAGTCCAAGTACACGCTCGACCGCCAGATCCCCGGAGCGTTCGAGGGTGAGACAGTCACGCGCCGGCGCTTTATGACAGGCACCGCGCACACCGCCGGCGCGATCGCCGCGAGCGCCTTCGCGCTGCCGGCACTCGGCTTCGCGATCGGGCCGATCTTCAAAAGCACGCCCGCGCACTGGGAACCGGTAGGTCCCGAAGGCATGTTCTCCGACACGAACTACGTGCCAGTCGTGATGACGGTCGCGCCGAGCATCGGCGAGGCGGGCAAGACGACGGTGTACGTGCGCAAGTTCAACCCGGAAATCGACACCGACCCTTACGACAAGGACACCCCCTACATCGCGATCTCCAGCCGCTGCGCGCACCTGGGCTGCCCCGTGCGCTGGGTCGATGCCGCCGAGCGCTTCATCTGCCCGTGCCACGGTGGCGTCTATGACCTGCTCGGCCGTCGCGTCGGCGGACCACCCGTGCGCCCGCTCGACCGCTTCTACACGCGCATCAAAGCCGGCAGCGTCGAAGTCGGACCTCGCTTCAGCGTCAACAGCGAGCTGCGCCGCTTCTCGCCGCGTGACCCCGGCGAGCCGGTAGACGGCATCGGCCAGTACCTCTACCCCTCGCGCCCCGGCGCCCAGAAACTGTAGGAAGCGCGCACCTTGCCCAAGCTCCCCAAGCTCCCCGCCCCTCCGCTGCCGCCGCCACTGCGCGAACCGCCGCCCCGCCCGGGCGAGTCAAACGGCAAGGGCGGCCCGATCGAGGAAGCCAAGGCCGCAGGGATCAACGTCGTCGACTGGGTGGACGAGCGCACGTCGCTGAGCGGCGCCGGGCGCTGGCTGATGTTCCGCAAGGTGCCCAAGGGCACCAACTGGTTCTACACGCTCGGCTCGGCCACGATGTTCGCGTTCCTCTCCCAAGCTGTCACCGGCGTGTTCCTGGCGATGTACTACCGCCCCGATCCGGCAGGCGGCGCCTACGAATCGATCCGCTACGTCACCAACGACGTGTTCCTCGGGCAGTTCGTGCGCGGAATGCACAAGTGGGGATCGAGCGTGATGGTGATCCTCATCTTCCTGCACATGGGGCGAACGTTCTTCTTCGGCGCCTACAAGTATCCGCGCGAGCTCAACTGGGTGATCGGCGTGGTGCTGTTGATCCTGACGATGACGATGTCCTTTACCGGTTACCTGCTGCCGTTCGACCAGCGCGCCTACTGGGCGACGATCGTGGGCGTCAACATCAACGGCACGGGCCCGCTGCTCGGCCCCTACCTCTCGGACTTCCTGCGCGGCGGCTCTGAATTCGGAGCGACCACGCTCTCGCGCTTCTACGCGATCCACATGCTGCTCGTCCCCGGTGCGCTCGCCGCGCTGATCGGCGCGCACCTGTACCTCGTGGCCAAGCTCGGCACCACGGCGCCGCCCTGGCAGAAAGCCGAGAAGCGCTCGGAGCTGCGCGAGGCGGAGGTATGAACCAGCGCGAGAAGGAGGAGTACCTCCGCGACTACTCGATTCTGAAGGCCCAGGGCAAGCCCTTCTTCCCCTACGCGGTCGCCAAGGACGGGGCGATGGCGGTGGTGGTGATGGCGATCATCATCACGATGTCGCTCGTGCTCGGCGCCGAGCTCGGCTCGAAGGCGAACCCGACCACGACGACCTACGTGCCGCGTCCGGAGTGGTACTTCTTCTTTCTGTTCGAGGTGCTCCGCGTGGTCAAGCCGCCGAGCCTCGTGGGACTGGCGACGATTGGCGTGCCGACGCTATGCATGGTCCTGCTGTTCCTGCTGCCGTTCTATGACCGCAGCCCCGAGCGCCGCCCTGAGCGCCGGCCGATCGCGACGATCACTGGCATCGCCGTGATCGCGGCGATGGCATTCCTGACCTACTCGGGCGCCGCGGCAGGGCCGCCGACGACGATCGAAACCGCGACCCCCGCCGCTGTCAAGAGCGCCGGGAGCGCATCGCTCACCGAATACGAGGCGGGCAAGAAGGTGGTCGCCCAATCGGGCTGTCTGGCCTGCCACAAGATCGGCGAGAACGGCAACGCCGGACCCGGACCGGACCTGACGCACATCGCCGCGCGACTGCCCCGCCAGGGGATCGCGCGCACGCTCGTGAACCCGACGGCGCCGATGCCGTCGTTCAAGAACCTGCCGCCGAAGAAGTTCACCGCGATCGTCAACTTCCTCGCCCAGCTCAAGTAGCCCTGCCATGCCTGCCCGCCAGGGAGCCGGCGCACCACGAGGGGCACAGGCCGGACAGTTGCAGGCTGGACAGGTGCGCGCGATGTTCGACCGCATCGCGGGCGTCTATGACCTGATGAACACCGCGATGACGGCGGGCCTGCATCACAGCTGGCGCGCCCGCGCCGTCCAGCTGGCCCACGTCGGCCCCGGTAGCCGTGTGCTTGACGTCGCCACCGGCACAGGCGACATGGCGATCGAGCTGGCTCGTCGCGTCGGCCCCGACGGCGAGGTCGTCGGCAGCGACTTCAGCGAGGGCATGCTCGACCGAGCGCGCATCAAGGCGCAGGGCGATTACGGTGCCGGCGTGTGCCCTCGCTTCGAATGGGCCGACGCGATGCGCCTGCCCTATGCCGAGGCCTCATTCGATGCCGCGACGGTCGGCTTCGGTGCGCGCAACTTCGACGATCTCGGGCGCGGCCTGGCGGAGATGGCCCGTGTCGTGCGTCCCGGCGGGCGGGTGGTGGTCCTTGAGATCACGAACCCGACGCGCCCGCCCCTGTCGCTGTTCTACCGGTTGTGGTTCGATCGTATCGTCCCGCAACTGGGGCGCGCGGCCGCCGCGCTCGGGACGCTCGCCGCGCGCCTGCGCGGATCTGAAATGGATTCGCGTATCGCCGACGCCTACACCTATCTCCCCAACTCCGTCAAGCGTTTCCCGGGCCCTGTGGCGCTCGCCGCGGAGATGGAGCGCGCCGGGCTCGTGGAGATCCACTACCTGCTGACCGCCGGCGGCATCGTCGCGATCCACGCCGGCACGGTGGACCGGCGCGAGGGATCGACGGACAGATGAGCGGCGCGAAGACAGCTGGGCTGCCGGGTGAGGTGGACGGGCTCGACGCGATCATGCGCCGCGGGGGCGAGGGCCTGCGCGAGCGCATGGTGCGCACCGAGCGCCACCTCGAGCGGGTCACCGCCGAGGCGGGC
>JACDGG010000284.1 GCA_013815355.1 Solirubrobacterales bacterium | reverse complement strand
GCGTGCCCTCGACGATCGCGGCCGCGATCGCGGGCTCCGCGCCTGCGGGGAAGCCCCAGCAGAGGGCGCGGGTCGAGAGCTCGCGCGCCCTCGCGCCCGCTGCCGAGGCCACCACGCGGGCGCGCTCTGTGCTCAGCTCGCCGCGTGCGCCGAGGCCGACGGTGAGCCAGCGCTTGCCCTCTGCGTGCGTCAGCGCGAGCGCCTTGAATGCGCTGCGCGCCTCGCCGCTCGAGATCAGCTCGCCGACCTCGGGGGGCGCCTCGGGCGGTGTGCCCTCGCCGTCGAAGATTCCGATCGCAATCGTGTCTGCGTCGCTGGCCGGGGGGGTGTGGGAGATCGCGGAGATGTGCATCGGCGCCACGATATCCGCCGCGCGATGAAGGCGCCGAGGGCGGCTGACCGGAGCCTCGAGAAGCAGCGGCGCGGCGCAGCGGGCGCCCGGCGCAGCGACCGCCGCGGCGAGGCGGTCGACTACCATTCTTGGCCCTTCTTCCTCGCACCCGACCTACAGGAGACACCTGCTCCCATGCCCAAGACCGTGATCCTCGGCACCGCGCGCACTCCCATCGGCAAGATGGGTGGCGGCCTGTCCTCGCTGGATGCCATCGAGCTCGGCGGGACGGCGATCAGCGCCGCCCTGGAGCGCGCCGCGGTCGAGCCCGGGCAGGTCGATCACGTCGTCGTCGGTCAGGTGCTGCAGGCCGGTCAGGGCCAGATCCCCTCGCGCCAGGCGCAGATCAAGGCCGGGATCCCCAAGGAGGTCTCCTCGGAGACGATCAACAAGGTCTGCGCTTCGGGTCTGCGCGCGACCGTGATCCTTGACCAGGCGATCCGCGCCGGCGACGTGCAGGTCGGGGTCGGCGCCGGCATGGAGTCGATGTCCAAGGCTCCCTACCTGCTGGGGCAGGCCCGCTTCGGCTACCGCATGGGCGACGCCAAGATGCTCGACGCGATGGTCCACGACGGCCTGACCAACCCGTTCTCCGGAAAGCAGATGTTCGTCGAGGCCACAGAGATCGGCGAGGAGCTCGAGATGACGCGCGCGGACCTCGACCGCTGGGCGCTGCGCTCGCATGAGCTCGCGCTGAAGGCGATCGACGAGGGGCGCATGTCCGAGGAGATCGTCGCCGTGACCGTCAAGGGCCGGAAGGGCGACACAGTCGTCGAGGTCGACGAGGGCCCTCGCCGCGACACATCGCTCGAGCGTCTCGCCGCGCTGCCTGGGCTCCTCAGCAAGGAAGGCTCGCACACCGCCGGCAACTCGCCCGGCGTCAACGACGGCGGCGGCGCGCTGGTCGTCTCCTCGGAGGAGTGGGCCTCGGCCAACGGCAAGGAGGTGCTCGCGGAGATCCTCGCCCACGCGCAGAGCGCCAACGACTTCGCTTACCTCGCCACGACACCCGCCAGCGCCGCCAGGAAGGCGCTCGAGAAGGCCGGGCTGCAGCCGGGCGACATCGACGTTTGGGAGATCAACGAGGCGTTCGCGTCCGTCACCCTCAACTCGATCCGCATGCTCGGGATCGACGAGGACCGCGTCAACGTCAACGGCGGCGCGGTCGCCCTCGGGCACCCGATCGGCGCCTCCGGCGCGCGTATCCTCGGCGCGATCGTGCACGAGCTGCGCCGTCGCGGCGGTGGCCTCGGCTGCGCCGCGATCTGCTCGGGCGGCGGGCAGGGCGACGCGGTCATCCTCAAGGTCTAGTGCACGAGGTCGCAGAAGTGGCGGTGACGCCGCGCGGCGCCGCGTTCTTCGATCTCGACAAGACGCTGATGGCGGGCTCCTCGGGCATCTTCTTCGCCCGTGCGGCCTACGAGACCGGGATGATCTCGCGCGGGCGGCTGGTGCGCGACGTCTATGAGAACGTTCGCTTCCGCCTGCTGGGATCGACCGACGACCGCGCCGATGACGTTCGCAAGCGCGTCGGCGAGATGATCGCGGGGGTGCGCGTGCGCGATCTCGAGCGGCTCTCTCCGCGCGTGCTCGCGGGCGTGCTGCCGCGCCTGTATCCGGAGATGCTCGAACGCGCCTACGCCCATCAGGACGCGGGGGTGCCCGTCTACATCCTCACGGCGGCCTCTCAGGAGATGGCGGACCTGCTCGCACGCGTACTTGCCTTCGACGGCGGCCTGGGCTCGCGCTCGGAGATCGTCGACGGCCGCTACACCGGCCGCCCGGCTGGGCCGTTCAACTACCGCGAGGGCAAGGTGCTCGCGATGCGCGAGCTGAGCGAGCGCGAGGACATCTCGCTGGAGCGCTCCTACGCCTACTCGGACTCCGAGTCCGATCTGCCGATGCTGCGCGCGGTGCGCTACGCGGTGGTCGTCAACCCCGATGCGATGCTGCGCCGGATCGCCGCGGAAGAGGGTTGGGAGGTGATCGAGCTCGACCGCCTCGGCCGGCGACTGAAGCTGCTCGCGGCGCTCGGCGCCGGCAC
>JACDGG010000085.1 GCA_013815355.1 Solirubrobacterales bacterium | reverse complement strand
GCGCGGGGGGCGTGCGCGGCGACGGCCAGCCCGGCGCCGACGGACTCCTTCGCGCTGCGCAGCGCGCCGCTCGGCAGATACCGGGCCGCGGCGTGCGTCAGGTGGGAGGTGTAGAGCGAGGCGTAGACGCTGCCGATGATCGCCACGCCGAGCGTGCCGCCCGCCTCGCGCGTGGCGTCGTTGACGGCCGAGCCGACGCCCGCCTTCTCGGGCGAGAGCACACTCAGGATCGACTCCGTGGCAGGCGCCGAGGTGAGGCCCAGGCCGCTGCCCATCAGCAGCATCTGCAGGACGATCACCTCATACGGGGTCGTGGTGGAGGACTGGGAGATCCACAGGAAGGCACCGCCGAAGAGCAGCAGCCCGACGCTCACGATCGCGCGGGTGCCGAGCCGCGCCACGAGGCGCGCGCCTAGCACCGAGGCGGCGCCGATGCTGAGCGCGACGGGCAGGATGCGCGCGCCGGTGGAGAGCGTGCCGTAGCCGCGGATGAACTGGAAGTACTGGGTGATCAGGAAGATGAAGCCAAACAGCGCGAAGAACGACACGGTCACCGCGCCGCTGGCGGCGCTGAAGGCGCGCAGGCGAAACAGCCCGACGTCGAGCATCGGGTGCTCGCGGGCCTGCTCGATGCGCACGAAGCCGACGCCGACGGCGAGCGCCAGCGCAAAGCCGGTGAGGCTCACGGGCGAGCCCCAGCCGCGCCCCGGCGCTTCGATGATCGTGTAGATGAGGAGGCCGATCGCCGCGCTCGCGGTGATGAGGCCGCCGCGATCCAGCGGCGGCGTCGCGGGATCGCGCGACTCCGGCACCACGCGGTAGACGACGAACGCGGCGAGCAGGCTGACGGGCACGAGCGCCACGAACACGCTGGGCCAGCCCGAGAAGGAGAGCAGCAGCCCGCCCGTGACGGGCCCGGCGGCCACGCCGAGTCCCGTGACGGCGCCCCAGGCGCCGACTGCCTTGGCGCGCTCACGCCGGTCGCGGAAGGTGTTGCTGATGACCGCGAGCGTGGTCGGGAAGATCAGCGCGGCGAAGGCGCCCATCACGAAGCGCGCGGCAATCAGCTGGCCCGGCGAGGAGCACAGCGCGCCGGCCGCGCTCGCCGCCGCGAAGCCGATCAGGCCGGTCAAGAGCGCCGGACGGCGCCCGTAGCGATCGCCGAGGCTTCCCGCCGCAAGCACGAGCGCGGCGAACGATAGGTTGTAGGCGTCGACGATCCACTGCAGCTCGCTGGTTCCCGCGCCGAGCTGGCGGGTGAGCGAGGGGAGCGCGACGTTGACGATCGTGGTGTCGATGTTGATCGCGAAGGCGGCGAGGCAGACAGCGGCGAGGATCAGGCCGGGGGAGGAAGATCGGTGGCTCATGGCAACGCTCCAGTTACATAAGTTGATGGCAGCAACATCGCTAGGATGGCAGGCCATGTGGCCGTTGTCAACATGCCCGTCGTGAGCCCCTCCGCCAAGCGGTATCACCACGGCAACCTGCGCGCGGCGCTGATCGACGCGGGCGTCGAGCGGGCCCGCGAGGGAGGGCCCGAGGCGGTCGTGCTGCGCGAGGTCTCGCGGCTGGCGGGCGTGTCGCACAACGCGGCGTACCGCCACTTCGCGGACCGCGACGCATTGCTCCAGGCGGTCTGTGACCGCTGCATGAGCGAGCTCGCGCGACTGATGGAGGCGGGCATCGCGGAAGTCGACCCCGACGAGCGGAGCGTGCAGGCCGCGCGCTTGCGCCTACGCGCGACGGGGATGGCATACGTGGAGTTCGCGCTCAGCGAGCCAGGCTGGTTTCGCACCGCCTTCGCGGTGCCGCCGGGGCTCGGGTATCTCGACGGGGAGGAGGGCGTGGGCGCGGGTGGGCATGGTCCGCTGGAGCTGCTGGGCGAGCAGCTCGACGGACTCCTCGACGCAGCGGCGCTGCCTGCCGAGCGGAGAGCAGGGGCCGAGCTCGCAGCCTGGTCGGCGGTGCACGGCTTCGCGATGCTGGTGCTCGAGGGTCCGCTGCGCTCGCTCCCCGACGAGGAGCGCGACGCGGCTTTGACGCGTCTACTCGACACGGTCGAGCGTGGCCTTTAGGTGCAGTGCCGGTTTGGCGCGGGTGGTGCGCGGGCAGAGCAGGAGTAGATGCCCGTTCAGCAGACCGCCGCAGATCTAACCGTGTCCCTGAAGCTCGATGCATACGCCCCGCGCGCTGCGCGCCATCATGTGGCGCTTGTCGACAGGCCCTCTCCGGACCTGCGCGACGCGGTGGTGCTGCTCACCAGCGAGATCGTCTCGCGTGCGGTGGAACGCTGTCAGTTCAAGGGCGCGATGGTCGTGCTGCGCGTGTGGATGCCGGCCTCGGTGGTGCGCGTCGAGATGCAGCTGCCGCGCACGTTCCTCGGCGCGGCGCACGAGAGCGAGGAGACCGAGTACAGCCTGCTGCTCGTGCGCAGCCTCGCCGACCGCTGGTCGCTGGCTGGGCACGGGGACATCGCGCGGCTGTGGTTTGAGATCGACCGCCAGGGCACGCGGCGCGATCCGTCGCGCACGACCGAGACGGCGAGCCTCGCGATCTACTGAAGGCGCTCGTTGTGC
Organism: Solirubrobacterales bacterium; assembly: GCA_013815355.1. Lineage (GTDB taxonomy): Bacteria > Actinomycetota > Thermoleophilia > Solirubrobacterales > Solirubrobacteraceae > Palsa-744. The sequence continues at coordinate 9,290 of JACDGG010000085.1, read as the reverse complement.
TCGAGCTCGGCGCGTGCCCGCTCGGCGTCAGTGCGGGCGCGCTCGGCGTCGGCTGCCTTCTGCGCGGCATCCCGCGCCGCGTCCTGCGCATCCGTTTGCGCTTCGCCGGCGGCGGCCGCGCGCGCGTCCGCCTCTTCTTGAAGCGCCGCTGCGGCCTTGAGCGCCGCGGCGCTCTCCTCGCGGCGGCGGCTCGCGACGCTCGCGGCCTCGTAATCGTCCTCTGCGGCAAGCTGGATGCCGTAGAGCGAGGCGACGCGCTGCGCATCCTCGCGCGTTAGCGAGTCGCCTGCGGCGGCCTGCGAGCCGGCGCGGTCGATCTGCTCGGCGGTGTATGCGAGACGCACGTAGTCGCGTCCCACGGAGGCGTCGGTCAGCGGCACGAGGCTCGCACGGCGCCCGAACAGGCCGCTCTTGACAGAGCCGAACACGGCCTCTTTGGCGGTGGCCGAGTAGATGATGTCGTCGAGCTTGCCGACGCGCTCGCCGTCGGCGTCGAGCACGTCGTGCCCCAGCCACTCCTCGATCTGATCGACACGCAACATGCCGTGTCTCTACCCGCGATCCTCAGCGGGCTAACGGCGCGCGAGCCCGGCTGCGAGCATCGCGATCAGCACCTCGAAGGAGGGCGGCGCGCTCGCGCGCCATCGCAAAGCCGCCTGCCTGCTCGGGCGCGACGAAGCCGTAGAGCGCGCTTCCAGCTCGCGGATCGCGCTAACCCCGGGTGCGTCCTCGGCGCACGCGAGACTGTGACTGTGACCGTGGCCGCTGAGAGCAGCTCGTGAGCAAGACGCGCCTGGAGGCGTTCAGCGACGGCGTGTTCGCGATCGCCGCGACGCTGCTCGTGCTCGACCTGCACGTGAGCAGCCGCCCTGGGCAGCTGGCCCACGCGCTCGGGCAGGAGTGGCCTCATTACGCGACGTTCGTGGTCAGCTTCCTGACGATCGGCATCATCTGGGTCAACCACCATGGCCAGTTTCACCGCATCGCCACAGTCGACCGTCCGCTTCTGTTCCTGAACCTGCTGCTGTTGATGTTCGTCGTGCTGATTCCGTTCCCGACGAAGCTGCTCGGCGAATACCTGCACGGGGGTGATGACCAGCATGTGGCCGCGGCCGTTTACGCCGGCACGCTGCTCGTGATGGGTTTGGGCTTCGCGGCGAGCTGGCGCTACGTGGCCGCACACCCCGCGTTGCTGACGCGGGCGATCTCGAAGAAGGAGCTGAGCGCGCTCGTGCGCCGCAACGCGGTCGGCCAGGGCGTGTACGTGCTCGCGATCGCGCTGGCGTTCGTGAGCGCGCCTGTGAGCCTCGCGCTGTGCGGACTCGCGGCGCTCTACTACACGCTGCCCGGCCGCCTGCCCGAGGGCGAGCGCGAGCTCGCCTAGCAGCAGCTTCTGGAGGAATCCATTCGCCCGGGCGGGTAGCTTGAGCAGAGATACTGGACGCTGCTACTCGAAAGGTGGGCCGATGAGCTCGACTGCTGATTCCTACACGTTGCTGAAACTGACCGATGCCAAGGACCAGGCCGCCGGCTTCGGCCTCGCCGAGATGGGCGAGGCGCGCTTTCCAACTGAAGAGCTGGGAGCCGAGGACACGGGCCTCAGCCTGCAGAAGCTGCTCCCCGGGGTGCGCCAGCCGTTCGGCCACCGCCACGAGAACGCCGAGGAGGTCTACGTGGTGCTCTCCGGCGGCGGCCGGGTCAAGCTCGACGATGAGGTCGTGACGATCGGCAAGCTCGACGCGATCCGTGTGGCGCCGGGAGTGACGCGCAACTTCGAGGCGGGCGACGAGGGCCTTGAAGTGCTGGCGTTCGGCGCGCGCCACAAGGGCGACGGCGAGGTCATCCGGGGTTGGTGGAGCGAGTGAGCAGACGCTGAGCGGCTACTCGCCCGGCGCGAGCCGCAGCCCGTCGAGCAGACGCTCCAACGTGCTTGCGACGGCGTCGGTGCCGCTGGGGTCACGCACGACAAGGAGCGCGGCCTCGTCGAGCGCGCCCATCAGCAGATGCGCGAGCGTTGCGACGGGCAGCGGCGCGATCTCACCGGCCTCGATGGCGCCCGCGACTACGGCCTCGATCAGGCCGAGGCCGTAGCGCTCGGCCACCTCGCGCCAGCGCTCCCAGCCGAGCACCGAGGGGCCGTCGATCAAGACGATGCGCTGGACCTCCGGCGCGCGGCAGGCCTCAAGGAAGATGCGGATCCCGTCGCGCAACGCGGCAAAGGGGCCGTCGGCCTCCTCGCCGAGCTGCGCCGCGACATGGCCGGTCAGCTCCTGCTCGACCTGTTCGTAGACAGCGAGGAAGAGGTCCTCCTTGGCGGGGAACTGGTGGTAGAGCGCGCCACGCGTGACGCCCGCGCGCCGCACGATCTCAGCGGTGGGAACGTCGGCGTATCCGCGGCGCGCGAACAGCGCGCGCGCCGCCCTGATCAGCTTGGCGCGTGTCGAGGCCGAGCGCTCGGCTTGCTTGTTGACAGTCATGCAGTCTGTATGTAAGTTACATGCAGATTGTATGTAACGAGGCCACGATAAGGGAGCGTGCGGACATGCGCAGGAGCGTCTCACTCAGGCAGGGAACGATCGCCTACAGCGAGCAGGGCTCGGGTGAGCCGATCGTGTTCGTGCACGGGCTGCTCGTCGACGGGCGCCTGTGGCGCAAGGTGATCCCGCCGCTGGCCGAGAGTCACCGCTGCATCGCTCCCGATTGGCCGTTGGGGGCGCACCGCACGCCGCTTAGCCCTGGCGCGGAGCGCTCCCCGCGCGGCGTCGCGCACCTGATCGCCGACTTTCTCGAGGAGCTCAAGCTCGAGCGCGTCACGATCGTCGCCAACGACACGGGCGGCGCGATCTCCCAGATCCTCGCGAGCGAGCGCCCCGAGCGCATCGGCGCCCTCGTGCTCACGAACTGCGACTGCCTCGAGAACTTCCTGCCGCCCGTGTTTCGCCCGCTGCAGTGGCTCGCGCATCTCCCCGGCGCCTACGCGCTGATCGCGCAGCTGACGCGCTCGGCGCGGCTGCGCCGCTCGCCGCTCGGCTTCGGGATGCTCACGATGCATCCGATCGACGATGAGCTCACGGCCTCGTGGACCGCACCGATGCGCGAGCGCGCGGTGCGCTCCGATGTGCTGCGCACGCTGAAGGCGATCAGCTCCAGGGACACACTCGCCGCCGCCGCCGCGCTGGGCGAGCGCCCGCTGCCGACGCTGCTGGCGTGGGCGCCCGAGGACCGCATCTTCACGCTGCGCTTCGCGGAGCGGCTCGCTGCGATGATCCCCGGAACGCGCCTCGAGCAGATTCCCGGCAGCCGGGCGTTCGTTCCCGAGGATCAGCCCGAGCGCCTGGCGGAGCTGATCGCGGGGTTCGTCGCCGAGACGCGCGGAGCGATCGCGACGCAGGCGTGAAGATCCGCGTACTCGAAATCGTTCGCTAGGAAGGCTCGTGCCCGAGCGCCGCACGCACCGCACCGGCACTCGGCGCGAGCTCCTCGGAGAGACGCTCCAGGAGCGCGCTCCAGGCGGGCTTCTTGGCGATCGCCGGCCGCACGAGCACGAGCCCCGCGGCCAAGTCCTCGGCGGCCACGCCGAGCCCCGCCCAGAAGATCAGCTCGTCGGCCTCGGGCGCGAGCTCGGAGGCGGCGAGGTACAGGCGGCTCGCCTCGCCATGCTCGCCCAGCGCGGCGCGCTCGTCCGCCTCGCCGGCCATCTCATACGCGCGCGCCAGGCGCACGAGCCGGCGCAGCTCCCACAGCGGCTCGGCGGCGTCCTCGACGCGCACGTCAAAGCGCGTTCGCCACGGCTCGCCGCTGACCGGCACGACGAGCAGCACCGCCGACTGGCGCCCGCGCACGTCGCCCCCCGCCGCCTCGCCGGCCTCGAGCGCGAGCAGTAGCCGCTCGGCGAGGTCTCCCTCGCTCGCGGTGAAGCCGGCAGCCATCGCGGTGGCGACGCCGGCGCGGGCCATCATGTTCGCCTGGCAGCTGAAGCCTTCGCCCTGCGCGAGGCGATCGAGCGTGTTCGGGCCGTGGGCCACCTCCGCCACCGACTGGGTGGCGACCGCGCCCACCCCGGGCCGCGCCCAGGCCACCACGCTGCCGACCGAGAACCAGTGTGACTGCACGGCCACGCCGAGCTCACCGGTGGCGTGGTCCTGGGCGACGATCGAGTAGGTGCCGCGGCGCATCCCCGACATCCTCCCAAGCTCGGGAAGCATTCGCCTCGCTCGGCGTCTTAGCTGGCATACGCCCCCAACACCCGCGCACTGAAGCCGGCGGGAGCGAACCGAACACGACCCGAGGAGATCATTGATGAGAATCCGAACGCGCGCGCAGAAGTCCCGCAGAGCGCGGCCCCGACTCGCGGCTGCGCTGACGGTGCTCGTCGCCCTCGCGGCGGCCGGATGCGGCGGCTCGAGCTACTCGAGCTCCGCGGGCTCATCGAGCTCGAGCAAGTCGGCGCCCGCGTCGAGCGCGCCCGCCGCGCCGAGCACCACCTCCGCGCCGGCCACGACCTCCGCGCCGGCCACCACCTCCGCGCCAGAATCGAGCCCCTCGGCGGCCGCTTCCGGGATACCCCAGAACGGAGGCGGCGATGGCGACGCGGACAACAGCGGCGGTCCCAGCGACGGGGATGGCAACGTCTAGGGGCCCGGCGCTCGGGCTGTGGCTTGTGGGGATCGCGATCGCGGCGGGAGGGTGCGGGACGAGCGGTAACGCTGCCCGCACCTCCACCGCCGCGGTCGCTTCCACGCGCAGCGCCGAGGACACCGCGTCGGCCGACGCCGCGCCCAGCGCCCACAGTTTTGCCTGGCTGCATCCGGCGCGGGTGCCGAAGGGCTGGCAGAGCGTGCGCCTGGTAGGCGGCGCGACGCTCGCCTATCCACGCGGCTGGAGCGCGATGCGCGGCGACCGCGGCACCGCCACCGCGGGACTGCTCGACGGACACCGCCGCTACGAGGGCTACCTCAACCTCACGCCGCGACAGGGCGCCGAGACGCAGGCCAACTGGCGCTCGTTTCGCGTGCGCCACAACGCCGAGGAGGGCGAGCGCGCCGTAACACTGCAAGCCAGCGCCGCGGGGCTCGGATTCCGCGTTGGGCGCGGCGCGTGCGTGCGCGACGCCTATACGACCGCGACGAGTACGCGCTATGTGGAGATCGCCTGTCTGGTGCGCGGCGCGCACGCATCCTCGGTGATCGTCGGCGCTGCGCCGAGCAGCGACTGGCAGACTCAGGCGCCGGTGATCGAGCGCGCGATTTCGGCGTTCGCGGCCTGAGGGGTGCCGGCGCGCGCTAACTTGCAACGGAGGTGGAGCTCTCCGAGAAGCAATACGAGAAGGAGCTTTTGCGACTGCAGACGGAGCTCGTCTACATGCAGGAGTGGCTCGTGGCCGAGGGGCGACGGCTCGTGGTGCTGTTCGAGGGGCGTGACACCGCGGGCAAGGACGGCGTGATCAAGCGCGTGATCGCATTCCTGAACCCCCGCACGTGTCGCGTCGTGGCGGTGCCCACGCCGAGCGAGCGCGAGCAGGGCCAGTGGTACTTCCAGCGCTACGTCGCGCATCTGCCGGGCGCTGGAGAGATCGTGCTGTTCGACCGCAGCTGGTACAACCGCGCGGGCGTCGAGCATGTGATGGGCTTCTGCACGCAGGCGCAGTACGAGGAGTTCCTGCGCTTCTGTCCGAGCTTCGAGCAGGCGCTGGCGAACGACGGGATCATGCTCGTGAAGTACTGGCTGTCGGTCAGCGACGAGGAGCAGGAGCGGCGCTTCAAGAAGCGCTTGTCGGACCCGCGCAAGCGCTGGAAGTTCAGCCCGATCGATCGCGAGGCTCGCGCGCGCTGGGTCGACTACGCCGAGGCCAAGGACCGCATGTTCGCGCACACCGACACCGACGCGAGCCCCTGGTATGTGGTCGAGGCTGACAGCAAGCGCTCCGCACGCCTGAACCTCATCAGCCACCTCCTCTCGATCGTTCCCTACGAGCACGTCGACCAGGGCAAGCCGCTGAAGCTGCCCCCGCGCCAGCGGCGCAAGTACGTGCGCCCGCCGAAGCGCACCGAGCGCCTCGTGCCCGCGTGCTACGAGGTGCGCTGAGGGTCCGCGGCGAAGGCCGCGTGTAGCGCCGCGGAGCCCGCCCGCGACGCCTCGAAGTAGCCGTAGGTGCCCTCGTCGCGCAGCTCGCTTGCGGCTCGGACGAGCGCGTCGTAGGCGGCGGTCGCAAAGGCGCCTCCCACCGACACGCGGCTGACCCCCGCGGCGGCGAGCTCGCCCACGCTCGGCACGCCGGGCATCGCCAGCACGTTGAGCGGCTTCTGCACCCCATCGAGCACCGCGCGGATGTCCTGCATGCTGCGCAGCCCCGGCGCGTAGAGCACATCGGCGCCGGCCTCTTCAAATGACCGCAGGCGCGCGATCGTGTCGGCGAGCTCGTCACGGCCGCGGATGTGGTTCTCGGCGCGCGCGGTGAGCACGAGCCGGACCGGGCCTCCGTGGGCGACCTCGGCGGCCGCGGCCACCCGTTCGACGGCGTACTCGCGCGCATAGATCTCGCTGCCGCTCCAGTCCTCGATCGAGCAGCCCGCGATCCCCGCTTCGAGCGCTCCTTCGATCGTCTTCGCAACGGCGGTGGGCTCATCGCCGAAGCCGTTCTCGAAGTCGCCGTTGACCGGCAAACCGCTCGCCTCGGTGATTGCGCGCGCGTGCGCGAGCGCCTCCTCGCGAGAGACAGCGCCATCGGCACGTCCGAGCGAAGCCGCAAAGCCGCCGCTTGTCGTCGCCAGCGCCTTGAAGCCGAGCGAGGCCAGCAGCTTGGCCGAGCCGAGGTCCCAGGGGTTTGGCAGCAGCAGCGGGCGCTCGCCGCGGTGCAGCTCGAGGAAGTGTTGGGACATCGCGCCGGGGTCGCTCATCCCGCCAGCATATTGCGGTGGGAGCAGCTCACGCGCTCGGCTCCTCGGCGCAGCGCCTGAGCTCACCCGGGCGCCCGTTGACGAACAGCGCGCGCGTGGCGGCCTCGAGGGGTCCGCGGATCAGCATCCCGAGCATGCGCCCCGGGTCGGCGTCGAGCGTGAACGTCGCGCGCGTGCGGCTGCCGCCCAGATCCTCCAGCTCCCAGGAGCCCTCGACCGACTTCATGTCTCCCTGCTCCTGCGTCCAGGACAGGCGCGTCGGGCCCGCATAGCTGAAGCGCACGCGAGCCTTGATGCGGCGCACCTTGATGTCGTTCTCGGTCTCCACGAGCGTCGGGCGGCCCTGCTCATCGTGCTCGAGCGCGCTCATCCCGTCGAGCCCGCCCTGCCACTCAGGCGCGCTCAGCACGTCCTCGACGATCGCCCACACCTGCTCGAGCGGGGCCTCGATCTCCTCGCTGGCGCTGCCTCCAAGGTGTGCCATCAGACGCCTCCATGTTCGTGGACGGACTCGACCCGACAGTAGCTCGCATCAGCCTCGGGAGCGTCTGCCGCGGCGAGGGGTGGAGCTGCTCTCCGCGATCAGCTCCATCAGCAGGCCGTCGTGCCAGCCCGTGCCGTCGACGTCGCGCTCGTAGCTGCGCATCACCCCGACGGCTTGGAAGCCGACGCGCTCGTAGGCCTTGATCGCCGCGAGGTTTGCGACCGCGGGGTCGATCGTGATGCGGTGATGCCCGCGCTCGTCGAGCAGGTGACGCACGACGCGCCGCATGACCTCCGTGCCGAGGCCCCGGCCGTGGAGCGCCGGGTCCAGGAACACGTCGACCGCCGCGTGGCGGTACTTCGGCGTCGGCTCCTCGTAGAACTGCACGAGCCCGGCGATTGCTCCGGCGAGCTCGACGGTCAGGCGCGTGGACTCGGGCTCATCGGCGAAGGGAAAGCCGGGGTCGGGCGCATCCCACCAGCGCAGCACCTCGGGCATTCGATGGATGCGCAGCAGCTCATGCTCATCGCCCGCGGCCAGTGGGCGAAGGACGAGGCTCGAGGTGTCCAGCTGTGGGCCTGCTCCAGTGGGCATCAGATCAGGATAATTCGCACCGAGCCGCATGAGCCAGCCGATCTTCTTCGAGTCCCCGGGCGCCTGGCGAGCGTGGCTCGCCGAGCATCATGCGCGCGAGACGGAGGTCTTCCTCGGTCTCTACAAGAAGGCGAGCGGCCGCGCCGGGATGAGCTGGGCAGAAGCGGTCGATGAGGCGCTCTGCTTCGGCTGGATCGACGGGGTGCGAAGAGGCGTCGATGAGATCTCTTCCTCGATCCGCTTCACCCCCCGCAAAGCGCGCAGCACCTGGAGCGGGGTCAACATCGAGAAGGCCGAGCGCCTGATCGCCGAGCGGCGCATGCGCCCGGCGGGACTGAGGGCCTTCCAGGCGCGAAGCGAGGAGAACTCGCGGATCTACGCCTTCGAGCAGGGCGAGGTCGAGCTGCCGAAGGAGGCACTCGCGCGCCTGCAGGCCAAGCCTGGGGCGTGGGACTACTGGCGCGCGCGTCCCGCTGGATATAAACGTGTGGCTGCGTGGTGGGTGATCTCGGCCAAGCGCCCCGAGACACGTGAGCGGCGTCTCGTGACGCTGGTCGAGGACTGCGCGGCCGAACGCCTGATCAAGTCGCAGCGACGCAACGGCGGCTGAGGCCCACTGATAGCGTCGCGAGCGATGGGCGCTGCGAACGTGTACGAGACGCCCGGCGCCGAGCGCGCGGCCGGGCACATCAAGGGTCTTTGGCGCGAGCTCGGGCGCGCCGCCGGGACGCGCACGATCGGGCTGCGCCGGATCGAGATCGCGCCGGGCTGCTTCTCCACGCCCGTCCACGATCACGGTGTCGAGGAGGAGATCTTCTTCGTGCTGGGCGGCAAGGGGCTCCTGTGGCAGAAGGGCAGCACCTACGCGCTCAGCGAGGGCGACTGCATCGTGCACCGGCCCGGGCGCGGGGAGCACACGCTGCGCGCGGGTGAGGACGGCCTCGACGTGCTCGTGTTCGGGCAGCGCTCCGAGCCCGTCCTGACAGCGCTGCCCCGTGCCGGCGTGGCTTGGTCGGGCGTGCGCTGGATCGAGCTCGCTGGTGGCGAGGGACCCTTCGCACGGGAGGCTGCCGCGGGTCCTCCGCAGTGCCCGCCGCCCACGGCCGAGCGAGCCGCCAACGTGATCGCGCTCACCGACTCACCCGCGATCCGCGACGGGCAGGTGCGGCCGCTGGGTCGTGCGGCCGGCGCGCGCGCGAGCGGACTGAACCACGTGACGCTGAGCGCCGGGCAGGGAGGCGCACCGGCCCACTGCCACTCGCTGGAGGAGGAGCTGTTCGTGGTGCTCGACGGCGACGGCGTGCTCGAGCTGTGGG
>JACDGG010000283.1 GCA_013815355.1 Solirubrobacterales bacterium | reverse complement strand
CCGCGGCGCTCAAGCACCTCGCCCGTCCCTCCATCTACACGATCGACTCGTCGCAGATCGGCGCGGCGACGCTTGCGGCGCTGCGCCGGTTCGGCCATCTCACGAACATCACCACGGGCGGCGGCGAAGGCGCGGGCGCCGCCGCCAACGCGATCGCCGTCGCGCGGTTCACCGACAACCAGTTCGGCTGGGGCGTCAAAGAACCGGGACACGGCCTCGTCTTCGCCAACGCCGCGCGGCCGCTGGACGCCGCCGCGGCGGCGCCGCTGTCGGCGACCGGCGACTACGGCCCGCTGCTGCTGCTCGAAGGCGCCGCGCAGATCCCCGCATCGCTTGCCGACTACCTCGGCAACATCCAGCCGGCCTACACGCCCGCATTCAACTTCCGGCCCGTGCGCGGCGTCTACAATCACGGCTGGCTGATCGGCGACGAGCAGGCGATCACCGCCGTGACGCAGGCCGAACTCGACTCGCTGCTCGAGATCAGCCCGCGCAAGCAGAGCTCCGAACCGTCCGTCTCACAGGTCGAATAACCGCCACCGGAAGGCGCAATGAGCCAAGCAGAGGACCCCCGCCGTCTAGCAGCCGAGAACGTGGTCTCACTCGAGGACGTGCGCCAGTTGATGGGCGCCTCCACGCCGCACTTCGCGCTGCAGCTGCGCAACCGCATCGCCAAGCTGATCGCGCCACTCGACGCCGGGCACCCGGCGCGTGTCGAAGGCGAACGCGAGATCGAGCGCCTGCAGACGCTCGGATACAGCGGCGAGACGCGCGGCGAGGGCGCCGCGGAGGGCGAGCGCCCGCTGCCCTCGCTCAGCCTCACCGCCGCGCCCGCGCACGCCGCGAGCTCTGAGCGCTAACGCCGTCCGGCGAACACGCGCTCGCGACGCGCATCTGCAAAGCGCGCGCGCAGCACCCGGTAGAGGACCGCGAACAGCGCGCCGTCGATCGGCAGGAGCGCCACGTTCAGCCAGCGGGGCACCGTCGTCTGAGTCTGCGTGCCAAGGATCACCGCGGTGTGGAACGCCAGCGGCGGCAGCATCGAGAGCATGATCGCGTGCGAGCGAAAGCCGCTGAGGTGCTCGCGCAGCGTGACCTCGATCGTGCCCAGCATCACCGCCACGATGCTCACGATCAGGAGCGTCGCGTTGTGGCGCGAGAAGCCGCGCTGCCACGCCACCACCGCGCCGATCGCCCCGGCGAGGATCAGCAGCTCCGACAGCGGGAACGGATGCCACGCCGAATGCGGGCGCTCGCCGACGCTCAGCGCATCTGAGACGCCGCCTACACGTCCCGTGCTCGCACGCGCCTGCTCGCGCGAGCGCCTGCTCGCGCGAGCCTCGCCACCACCGCGTGAGCCCCCTGCGCGGGAGCGCTCCCCGAGCGCGGCCGGGGCCTGTTTCTCGGCGGCGCTCGGCGCCTGTCCCGCGGAGGTGGCAACGCCGCTGCCCGCCGGCGGTCGGCGCTTTCGTGCACGGCCGCGTCGGCTGCTTCGCTTCGCCACGGCGTCAGTGGCCAGAGCAGGGTTCAGCACGCCACATTGACGTCGATCGTAGCGCCTATCCTTCGATGGATGGCCTCGCTCCCCTCGCCCGCGCCGACCGAGGGCGCCGGCATCCCGCACAGCACGCTTGCGGGACCGTTCCCGGTCGGCGAGTACGCCGCCGCGCTGCGCCGGCAGCTGCGCGGCTTCAAGCGCGTGCAGCTGATGGGCGAGCTCGTGAACCTGCGCCCCTCGCGCGCCCGCGTCTACTTCGAGCTGCGCGACGCCGGCGGCGCGATCCCCTGCAGCGCCTGGCGCCAGGACTGGGAGGCGATGCTCGCCCGTGGCGGCGCCGCTCCGGCCGAGGGCATGCAGGTTCTCGTCGCCGGCGGCTGCGACTACTACCCCGGAAGCGCAACCTCCTCCCCGGGCTTCTCCTTCGCGGTGCGCGACCTGCGCATCGCCGGCGAGGGCGATCTGCTCGCACGCATCGAACGCCTGCGCAAGCAGCTCGACGCCGAGGGCCTGCTCGACCGCCAAGCGCAGCTTGCCCGCCCGGTGCTGCCGCGCTCGATCGGCGTGATCACCGCCGAAGGCGGCAAGGCCCGCGATGACGTGCTCGCCGCGCTCGCGCGCCGTGGCTGGGCCGGACGGCTCGTGTGGGGCTTCTCCCCTGTGCAGGACCGCCATGCGGCGCCCGCGATCGTGCGCGCGCTCGGCGACCTCGCCGCTGTCGCGGAGGTCGAGGTCGTGATCGTCGCCCGCGGCGGGGGCTCGCTCGCCGACCTTTTGTGCTTCTGCGATGAGACGCTCTGCCGCACCGTCGCACTGCTCGGGATCCCTGTGATCGCCTCCGTCGGGCACCACACCGACCGCACGCTGCTGGACGACGTCGCCGCCGTGTCCTGCTCCACGCCCACCCACGCCGCCGAGGCGGCCGTCGGCGTGGACTGCCGCCGCGCGCGCCTCGAGCAGGCC
>JACDGG010000282.1 GCA_013815355.1 Solirubrobacterales bacterium | reverse complement strand
CCTCCTCACAGAGCGCGCGCACGCCCTCGATCGCGGCGGCGAGGCGCGGCTCCTCGCGCCGGCCCGCGAGATCCGCGAAGAACATGTAGCTGCCGAGCCGCTCGCGCCGAGGGCGCGACTCGATCTTCGTGAGGTTGATCTCGCGGCCGGAGAACTCCTCGAGGCATTGCACGAGCCACCCGGGCTGCGCCGCTCCGAGCCCCCAGAAGACGAGCGAGGTCTTCCACTCCGGGTCCGGCTCGCGCAGCATCGCCAGGCGCTCGCGCTCGCCTGTGCGCGCCAGCCACACAAAGCGTGTCTCGTTGTCCTCGCGGTCCTCGACGCCGGAGCGGATCACGCTCGCGCCGTAGATCTGCGCGGCAAGGAGTGTGCCGATCGCGCTCGCGCCGCTTCGCCCCTCGGCCACGACCGCGCGCACCGCCTCGGCCGTGGAGCTCGCCGGGAGCACGCGCGCTCCCGCGAGCTCCTCGCGCAACAGGCGCGTGCACTGCCCCGGCACCTGCGGATGAGTCATCACCGTCTCGATCTCTCCGAGCGCGAGCGGCTGGGCGGCGATCAGCGCGTGGCGCACGCGCAGCACGGCCTCGCCCACGACCTCAAGGCCGCCGGGCTCGCCCGCGAGCTCATCGAGCGTGACGGCGATCGAGCCCTCCAGCGAGTTCTCGATCGGCACGATCGCCCAGCGCACGAAGCCCTCGCGCAGCGCCGCGATCGTGTCGTAGATCGAGGCGAGCGCAACCGCCTCGACGGTCTCGCCGCGCACGCTCGCGAGCAGCGCCTCCTCGCTGAAAGTCCCCTGTGGTCCGAGATAGCCGACGCGCGGGAGCTCCCCCGGCGGCTCAGACGGGCCGCTCATCCTGCTCTGAGTCGCCGCCGAGGGCCCGGCGCACCGCGTCGGCCTCCTCCGGTGAGAGCTCCAGTTCGCCCTGCCCGCCCCGCACCTGCTTGCCGTAGACGCGCGCCTGGTCGCGGTGATGGATGCAGGAGAGCACGATGCCCGACCGCTCGTCGTCGAGCAGCGCGATTGACATCGACTGATGGCCGGAGAGCTCGTTGTAGGCGTCGTAGCGCACGAGCGCGCGGTGGGAGATCGCCCCACGCAGCGCGCCCTCGGCCGCGGCGAGGCGCCCGTCGAGGCGGACCGCCGTCTGCTCGACATCCTCCTTCAGCGTTTCGAAGGCCTGCTGCATCGCCGCCGCGTGGCCCACGAGATCCTGCGCATCGCCGCTCCCGAGCACGAGTCGCTGCGCTGCGCGCAGCCGCCGCACGCGCACGCTCAGCACCACGCATCCGAGCAGCGCCGCGATCGCCACCGCGCCGGCCGCGATCGCGATGATGCCCTGCGTGTCGGTCACGGTGGCGAGCATCGCCACAAGTTAGCCGCTGCCGGCGCTAGGCGCCAAAGATCGCGAGGAACGTGCCCTTGTTGTTTTCGAGGTCGTTCTCGCCGGGCACGCCCTCGACGTTCACCTGGACCTTCGCCGCCGCCCCGAGCGGGATGCCGGTGACGGGGATTTCGACGTTGGAGGCCTTGCCCGGTTCGCTCTTTTCGAGCGCGTGGGAGGCCTTGTACTCCTTGGCACCCGCCGTCACCACGATGTCGACCTTGACGTTCGTCTCGGGGAATTCGCCCGAGTTTTCGACCTGCACCGTGAACGTCGGGTTGCCGCCGCCGCTGAGGTGATTGAGCGTCGGTTCGGGCGCGAGCGTGTTCGTGGCAACGCTCACGACCTTCAGCGCGCTGCCGTGGTTGCCGGTCACGGTCGCGCTCGGCGAGGAGCCCGCGGCCTGGCCGGTGAGCCGCGCGAAGGTCGTGTTCGGATCGAGCCAGCCGACGTTCGCGAGGAACCGCGACGGGGTGCTCGTCAGGCCCTTGATCCCCGCCGAGCCGAGCGTCTGGGCGATCAGCGGCGCGACGCGCTGGGAGTAGATGACATCCGAGGCGAGGAAGATCTCCATGTCCCCGGCCAGTTCCGTGCTGGCCTGCTTGCTCTTCGTTCCGAGCGCCGTGGGCACGAGCGCGGCGAGCTTGGCCATGCCTTCTTCGCGCAGGTGAAACGCGAGCAGCAGCGCGCGCTGCGCGCCGACCATTTCACCGGGGAGCTTCAGGCCGGCGGCGCGTTCGGCGAGTTTGCGGGCCGCGAGTCGCAGCTGGTCGATCTGCACCTCGACGTCGAGCGCCGACTTGCCACTCGCGCCGGCGAGCGCTGTGAACAGCGGCCGCGACACCTGCGCATCGGATTCCGAGGCGAGCTCGCTGACCTGCCGGTTGTAGTCCTTCAGCGACTGCTGCTTCTGGCTTTTCAGGCAGCCGTTGATCACGAGCACGATGATGATCAGGAACACGACCGCCGCGCCCGCCGCGACCCGCCGGCGCACCATCAGCGTGTGCTGGTCGAGTCCCGAGGCGTGGCCGGCCGCCTGCGGGCGACGAGGTCGCGGCGGCTGGGGTGCCCGGGCCGA
>JACDGG010000084.1 GCA_013815355.1 Solirubrobacterales bacterium | reverse complement strand
CCGAAGCGCCCGGCCCGCTCACTGGCGAGACGAAAGCGGGATTCCATCCGTGGACGCGAGAAGCGCCCAACGTTTCTGATCCACGCGCTGCCGATCATCTCCGCGCACCGGCACGCCGACAAGTGGAAAGTCCAATACTTGAGTTTCGAGTCCTCCCGGCGCTGCGCGCGCGGCCCGCGGCGTCCCCGAGACGCGCTGCAGTGCGGCGTGTGCGCAGCACCAGCATCGTCGGCGTGGACAGCGTCCCCATCGTCTCGAGCACGCGGGCGGTGACGAGCTCGACGGGCGGGGTCGACGCCTCCGGCGATGACAGATAGAAGCTCGTCATCGCGGCCAGGATCATCGCGTGCTGCACGCTCTGTGAGAGCTGCTCGGTGGCCTGTACCGCACGCCCGGCGATCTCGCTGAGGCGGGCGGCGCCCTCCTCGACGGAGCGGTAGTGCCCGACGAGGCTGTGCTGTCCGGACTCGATGTCGCCGCTGCGGTCGATGAGGCTGTCGAGGAGCACGTGCAGCGTTCCGATCCACGGGAAGTAGGCGGCTTCGAGCGCGTGCGCCTCGGCGGGAGCGAGCAGCGGGCGCCCGGCCGCGGCGAACAGCGCAAAGACGCCGAGCGAGGAGGCCGTGCCGGCACCCGTCTCCCACCAGTGCAGCCCGCTGCCCAGCGGTGTCACGCCGGCGGCCCAGAGCGCAAGGGGCCCCCGCGCAGAGGAGTGGTGGAGCGCCTGGTAGCAACTCATGCGTCGCACCGCGCGCAGGACGCCCTCGGCGACGATCGCGTAGGAGGGTAACGCGGCGAGCGCGCCGCGGCAGGTGTCGATCAGCTGCCGGATGTAGCCGTTGTCCTGGCTGGCCGGGTTGCATCGGTAGTAGTCGGGATGCGCCGTCCGCGGCTGGACGGCGCTCAGCAGCGCGAGGTGCAGCTGCTCGCCGTTGGCAGCGGGGTCATCGCAGGGCTGCTCGGCGAGCGAGTCGACGTAGTCATACGTCGCCTGGAAGGCGACCGCGGCGCGCACCACCCTGGCCCGCATCGAACGCGGCGCGAGCACCGCGAAAGCGGCGGCGCCTTCGAGGTTGCCGCGCTCGCAGCGCAGTGTCGAAAGCGCCGCTCGGCGGAGCGCCGGATCGGGGATCTGCTGTGCGCGCCGTTGCCAGTGACGCAGCTCGTGGCCGACCTGGGGGAAGACGCCGAGCCAGTAGCGCCCGGCCGCTCCCGCGAACGCCTGCGCCAACTCGAGTCGGCTTCGGCCACGCGCAGCCACTCGAACAGTTTCGTAGAGTCAACAAGTAACTCATAGTCATTCCTGAAGGCTCGCGCGCGCCGGAGCGCGCGCCGCGGCCAGCCCTGGTAGGGCGATCACCGCGAGCGAGATGACCGCCAGCAGGCCGAGCGTGAGCAGCACTCGGCTCACGTCCACCGAGAACGGGGCCGGGAACCCGGTGCTCAGCCGCAGCCAGCGGCTGGCCAGCGCATGGCCGACGATGCCCGCGATCGCTCCGATCGCGCAGCCGACGCTGAGCACGATCGTGCTCTCGAGCAGCAGCGCGCGCCACAGCTGGCCCGTGCCGTATCCCTGGATCTTCAGCGACGCCAGTCGTGCGCGGCGCTGCCAAATGGCGGCGCTGAGCGCCGAGGCGACGGCGAGTGCCGCGGCGATCAGCAGCAACGTGGCGATCTCGCTGAGCGCACGCAGACCCTGGCGCGAGTCGGCGGCATACTGCGCTCGCCGTTCCTGCAGACTCTGGACGCCGAGCCCCGGACGCGAGCCGATCGCACGCAGCACCGCGCGCCGTCCGGCCGCCTCCGAGACGCCGGGTGCGAGGCTCACCTCCAGCGCCGTCGGTTCGGCGCTCTTCCAGGCGGTCCGGTAATCCGCTGCGCTCATGATCACCGCGCCCGGGGACCAGCCGAGGTTGGTGGTGATCGCCGCGACGCCGAAGCGGAGCTGCCCGCTCGGGGTCGGCAGCGCGAAGTGGGCGCCGACGTGCAGGTGGTGTTCGCCGGCGAAGCCGTCGGAGACCGTCGCCCAGCCGCCGCCGCGCACGAGCGCGCTCGCCCGTGCGAGATCGCCGTGCAGCAGTTGGCTTGCTGGGATCACGCGCGCGTCGCCGGGCGGGCGCGCGATGATCCACAGCCGGCGCGGACCGACGTCGAGGAAGCCACCCTGGTAGGCGCGCACCGAGCGCACGCCGCTCGCGCGCGCGATCTGGGCGGTCGTCGCGCCATCCGCGAACGGATTGGTCGTGAGATCGTTGCCGCCGGTCGTCACCCACACATCCGCGGTGCTGAGGTATTCGCCGAAGTTGGCGTCGAGGCCGTGCAGCAGATCAAGGCGCGCGCCGCCGATCGCCACGCTGCCGTAGACGGCGAGGCCCGCGACGCCGGCGAGCGCCACCGAGCGCGTGGTCACCGCGCGCAGCTCGGAGACGACCACGATCAGGGCGCTGCTGCGGACGCGTTCGCCGATCCAGCGCAGGGCGTGCGCGACGCCGGCGAACACCGCCGGGATCGCTCCGAGCATGGTGAGCGCGAGCGCGACGCCGCCGAGAATCGTGAGGCCCGGCTCGAGCAGCACGGCCACGCTCACGAGCGCCGTCGCGAGCACACTCGCGAGCGCCAGGCGGTGCACCGTACGGCGCGTCAGCACCTCGCTGGCGCCCCCCGCGCCGTCGCGCAGCACGGCGTCGGTGGGACGGTTCGGGCGCAGGTCGAGGATCGGTGAGAGCGAGGCGAGCATCGTGGCGAGCACGCCGCATCCGAGTGCGAGGAGGATCGTGCTCGTGTGCAGGATCTCCTGCGTGCCGACGGGGAAGGCGGTGATCAGATAGGTGGGCACGCGGTGCAGGAACGCGCTCGAGATCAATGCTCCCAGCAGCACGCCCGCGCCTGAGGCGAGCAGGCCGAGCACGAGCGCTTGAAAGCCGAGCATCACGAGGATCTGGCGCCGGTCATAGCCCTGCATGCGCAGGTCGGCAACGAAGCGCCGGCGCTCGGGCACGGTCAGCAGCATCGCGTTCAGCGCGAGCAGGAAGCCGACCATCACGCTGATCGCGGCGAACAGCGTGCTCGACTGGTCGTTAGGCTTGGCCGCCTCGTCGAGCAACGCCAGCTCGTGGTCGGCGGCGCTGAGGTTGAGCTTGCCGGACGCAATACGCGCGAGCTCTCTGGCCACCTGGCGCTCGGCGCCTGCGCGCGGGCGCACGAGCACTTGGTTGACGCGCCGTCCCAGCCCCGCCAGACGCTGGGCCGGGGCGAGCAACGTCACGGCCACGGGGCTCGAGGCGAGCGCGCCGAACGTCGCGCTGCCGAGGATCGCGCCCACCTGTATCTGCTGGGCCCGGCCGCGAGCGAGGATCGTCACCCGCTGGCCCTGGATCGCCCCGGTCGCGGCGGCTACCTCCTGCGGCAGCACGAGCCCGCCCGCGAAGCGAAAGCCGCCTGGGCCGAAGTCGCGCGTCCCGATGCCGCCCAGCACCGTCACGGTGGGGCTCACGCCGAGCAGCTGGATCGCCTCGCGCCCGTGCGGCCCGAGCACCGTCACGTTCTGGCGCAGGATGCCCGCCGCGGCGCTCACGCCCGGCGAACGTGAGGCCTTGCGGAGGAGCGACTGGTCGAAGCCGTCAGCCGAGCGGGCGCTCAGTTGCAGCCGCGCGGTGCCGATGACCTGATGGATCAGCTCCCCGGCCGAGCCGGTCAGGCTCGTGTTCGCGACGAGCACGCCGAGCACGAGCGCGACGCCGACGGCGATTCCGCTGCCGGCAAGAAGCTCCTGAATCGCGTGCGCGCGCAGTCGCAGCCGATACAGGTGCACCAGCATGCTCAACCGGACCCCCGCGACGCGGGGGTTGGCGAGGGAGCTCACGACAGCGCGGCGAGCTCTGGGTCCAGGCCGTCGAGAAGATGTCCGTCGCGCAGGGTGTGCACGCGATCGACCATCCGGATCGCGTCCGGATCGTGCGTGACGAGCAGGCCCGGGATGTCGCGTTCATGGCAGATGTCGCGCATCAGCAGGAGGATCTCGCGGCTGCGCTTGGAGTCGAGGTTGCCCGTCGGCTCGTCGGCGAGCAGCAACCGCGGCTCGTTGGCCAGCGCGCGCGCGATCGCGACGCGCTGGCGCTCTCCCATCGAAAGCTCCTCCGGCGTCTGCTCCAGGCGATCGCCGAGGCCGACGCGCTCGAGCCACGGCTGGGCCAGCCGCCGCGCCTCGCGCAACGTGTGCCCGGCGCCGGTGAGCTTGATCGTGGCGTTGTCGAGCGCGGAGGTGTGCGGCATCAGGTGAAAGGACTGAAATACGAAGCCGACGTCGCTCATGCGGTAGCGGGCGCTGTCGCGTTCGGAGAACGCGCTGATGTCGCGCTCCTCGAAGGACACGCTGCCGCTGTCCGGCCCGATCAGTCCGGCGGCGAGCATCAGCAGCGTCGTCTTGCCCGATCCGCTGGGCCCGTAGAGGGCCACGAACTCGCCGCCGGAGACCGTCAGCGTCACCTCATCGACTGCGCGCACCGTCTCGCTCGCGCTTCGGTAGTGCTTGCTGACTTCGCGCAGTTCGAGCGTGCCCACTATCCCAAGCGCTCCGCCCGCGCCCGGCGCAGGTTGGGCAACGAGACCACCGAGCCCTGCTCCATCGTCGAACACAGCTCGCCGTCGGCGATCGACATCAGCACCGAGAAGCCCTGCAGCGCCGACATCTCTTCGGAGGCGACGAGCAGCGCCATGCTGCGCTGCTCGGTGGCCGAGCGCAGCAGCTTGTAGAAGCGGTCGCGGTCGCCGAGGCTCGGCATCTGCGCCGGTTCGTCGAGCACCAGCAGCCGTGGCTCTCGCGCGAGCGCCCGCGCGAGCATTACCCGCGTGCGCTCGGTCATCGACAGCGAAGTCGTCGTTTCCTGCGCGCCGGAGGCGCCGACGCCGACCTGGTCGAGGACGCCGAGCGCTCGGCGCCGGGCCTCGCGCATAGTCAGCCCCTCGCTGCCGAGCGCGGTCGCGACGTGGTCGACGACGGTCTCGCCGGGGTTCGCGCTCCAGTCGTTGACCGACATGAAGGCGATCGCCTCGCGCAGCAGCCGTCCGCGCTCGCCGGCGCTCATTTGCGCCAGATCCCTGCCTTCGAAGCGAACGGTGCCCGAATCTGGCAGCGCGATGCCGGCGGCCATGCGCAAGAGCGTCGACTTCCCCGAGCGCCGCGCGCCGTAGACGCCGACCGAGGCGCCGCGGTCGATCTCGAGCGAGACGCGGTCCAGCACGAGCACCTCGCGCCCGCCGTCAAGACAGCGCTTGCTCACATTCAGGAATGACAGCAGCGGCGTCATCGCGACGGCGAGGCTAGTCGCTGCGTTCCAGGAACTCGTTGATGCGTCGGCGCGTACGCGCCGCCCAATCGACCTCGGTCTGCAGCTGCGCGTAGACGGCTTCGCGCGTGCACTCCATGCACAGCGCTGCCCACGAGCGGGCTTCCCCCTCGCTGGGGGAGACGAGGTGGGCGAGCAGGAGGCACTCGCGCTCGTAGGCGCGCAGCGCGATCAAGAGGCGGGGCGCGTCCTGCTGGCGGGCGACGGACAGCTTGGCCTGCAGGCCGAGGCGCACGGGCTCGCGGGGCAGCAGCGTCTCCATCCACAACGTCAGCGCCTCGGGGGTCTCCTCGGTGGGGTAGTAGACGAGGTGCGTACGGCGGTTGTTGCTGCGCTTGGGCTCGTCGCGCGAGACCACGAGCCCGGTCTTCTCGAGCTGCTCCAGCAGCCGATAGACGTCGTTGGTGTCCACGCGCCAGGTCTCGCCGAGGCGCGCCGCGAGTCGGTTGGCCAAATCACCGCCGTGCCCGGGGCGCTCAAGCAGCAGGCCGAGCAGCGCTCCCCGCAGTGGCGTGGAGGGCCCACGCATCCATCTCGTCTTCTCTGGGCTTACGCTCGCCATCTATTTCCCGTCTCACCGAGTTGGCGTGGTGGACGATACATCACCAACACGGTGTTTGACGAATGATTCCGACATCCTGTCGTCTGATAGCAGGGTGTTTCGGCCGGGTATGGGTTGATTTGAGGAGACGCTTGCGTTTAGAGCGCGATCACGCCGGCCCCGGTGAAGCGCTCGGCGCGGAAATCCTCCTCGATCGCGCGCATCATGCCTTCCCCTGCCGGGTGCGCCATATTGAGGCGGTGAACCACGATCGGCAGGCGCGATGAAGGGCGGGCTGTATTTCCACCATCCGGCCTGCCTGGAGCACGACCCCAGCGTGCACTCGCCGGCGCACCCCGACACCCCTGAGCGCCTGATCACGCTCGAGCGGGCGCTCGCCGAGCGCGAGTGGCTCGGCTGGGAGGTGCGCTCGGCCCCTGGCGCGAGCGAGGAGCAACTGGAGCTGGTGCATTCCGCAGTGCATGTCCGCTCGGTCCGCGAGCTGTGCGCCGCGGGCGGCGGCGCGATCGACCAGGACACGTTCGTCGGAGAGTCCTCCTACCGCGCGGCGCTGCACGCGGCGGGCGGCGCATGCGAGATGACGCGCGCGCTGCTGGCGGGCGAGGCCGAGGTCGGCTTCTGTGGCGTGCGGCCGTCCGGCCATCACGCCGAGACGCGACGCGCGATGGGCTTCTGCCTGTTCAACAACGTCGCCGTGGCAGCCGCCGTGGCGATCGCGGAGCTCGGCCTCGAGCGGGTGTTCGTGCTCGATTGGGACGTCCACCACGGCAACGGCACCGCCGAGATCTTCCATGCGCGCGAGGATGTGCTGTTCGCGAGCATCCATCAGACACAGCTGTTTCCCGGCACCGGGCCGCTCGAGGACTGCGGCTCCGGAGCGGGCGAGGGCTACACGCTCAACCTGCCCGTTCCGCCCGGATCGCAGGAGCCGCTGTGGCTGGCGCTGATGGACCGCGTCGTGCTCCCCGCGGCGAGAGCCTTCGAGCCCGAGCTCCTGCTCGTCTCGGCAGGCTTTGACGCCCACGCCGAGGACCCGCTTGCGGACTGCCGCCTGCAGACGGACTCGTTCGTGGCGATGGCAGAGCGGGTGCGCGAGCTGGCGCGCGCCTGCGGCGTGCCGCTCGGCGTGGTGCTCGAGGGCGGCTATGACCGCCGTGTGCTGGCCGAGTGCGTGTGCGCCGTGCTGCCCGTGCTGGCCGGCGCGGTCGAGGCACCGCCAACTCCAATCGTCTCGCAGCCTCCACCGTCTGACCCGATCACCGACCGGGCTGTGGAGCTGCTCTCACGCTACTGGCCACTCTGAGGCATTTGCTCAAGCCCCACGCGCTGCTCAGCCGAAGAACAGCTCCGCTGTCGCGTACAGGCTCGGGTCGAGCAGCTTCGGCTCGCGCAGTGCCTCCTCGA
This sequence comes from Solirubrobacterales bacterium, assembly GCA_013815355.1. Taxonomy (GTDB): domain Bacteria; phylum Actinomycetota; class Thermoleophilia; order Solirubrobacterales; family Solirubrobacteraceae; genus Palsa-744. The sequence continues at coordinate 4,631 of JACDGG010000084.1, read as the reverse complement.
GTGAGACCTCGACGATCTCGGTGCCGTGCAACGCGACCATCGTGCCGAAGCGTCCCGCAGCGGCGGCGCTCATCGCGGCCACGCCGAAGCGCGTGGCGAGCACGCGGTCGAATGCCACCGGCGTGCCGCCCCGCTGCACGTGGCCGAGGATCGTGACGCGCGTCTCATAGCCGGTCCGGCGCTCGATCTCACCCTCGAGCGTGACGCCGATCCCGCCGAGGCGGGCATGGCCAAAAGCATCGGTCGCGGTCCCAAGGCGCGTCTGGAGCGTGCCCTCGCGCGGCGTGGCGCCCTCGGCGACGACGACGATCGAGAAGCTGCGACCGCGCGCGTGGCGGCGAGCGAGGTGCGCCACCACCTCGTCGATGTCGAACGGGCGCTCCGGCACGAGGATCGCATCGGCGCCGCCGGCGATCCCGGCGTGCGTGGCGATCCAGCCCGCGTGACGGCCCATCACCTCGAGCACCATCACCCGGTTGTGCGACTCGGCTGTCGTGTGCAGGCGGTCGATCGCGTCTGTGACGATCTGCACGGCCGTCTGGAAGCCGAACGTCACATCGGTGCCGCCGAGGTCGTTGTCGATCGTCTTGGGTACGCCCACGACCGGCACCCCTTCGCGATGCAGCCGCAGGGCCACGCCCAGCGTGTCCTCACCACCGATCGGGATCAGCACGTCCACCGCACGCTCTTCGAGCGTCGCCCTCACAGCGGCGCTGCCGCCGGCGCCGCCGGCGTAGGGATTGGTGCGCGAGGTGCCGAGGATCGTGCCGCCGCGCGGCAGGATGCCGGCGGTGCTCCCCAGCGTCAGCTCGTCGGCCTCGTTCTCCAGCACGCCCGCCCAGCCGTAGCGGAAGCCGAGGAAGCTGTGCTCCCCGGCGGCCAGGCCGCTGCGCACGACAGCCCGGATCACGGCATTCAGCCCGGGGCAGTCGCCACCGCCGGTGAGCAGTCCGATCCTCGCCATCGCCCTAGCGCGCGTGCGCGCGCAGCGCCGGGTGCCTGGCGGCGAGGTGCCCTCGGAGGTCGGTGCTCGCCATCAACGGCACGGTAGCGCCTCGCGGCCGCGACGGGTTGCGGAGGAGCCGGCGTATCGGCCAAGGAGAACTACTGATGTCCGCGGCGAGCGCCGGCACGCCGCGACCGGCTTCCTTGGCCGGGATCAGATCCCCTGTCCGGAGAGGAACTCGTTTGTGAACGGCGGCAGGGCCGCATTCGGGTCGTGCTTCAGGAGCCGGTTTGAGAGCATCCACATGCTGAACTCCGCCCACGCCCCGGGCGCCTGCCAGCCGAAGGGCTTATTGCCCGCAGGCTGGGCGGCAGGAAGCGTCTGCTTGATCGATTCGAGCTGCAGCTTGGCGTCGAGTGAGGGGTTGGCCTTCACGAGCGCCCCGGAGGCGGCGGCGGGATCGGCGCGCACCTCGCGCTCTCCCTGAGTCAACGCCTGCAGGAAGGCGCGCAGGTCCTGCCCGCGCCTGTGCGCCTCGTCCTCGCGGACGACGAGCACCAGCTCGTCGTAGGTAGGAACGCCCGCCTGGTCGACCGGGATCACGATCGGATGCTTGTGCGCGAGGCGCAGCTGAATCGCCTCGTAATTCCAGAAGCCGCCGAGCGTGGCATCGACCTGGCCGGAGAGCATTGCGGGAATCAGGTTGAAGCCGACGTTGGCTTCCTTGACCGTCGCCGCCTTGACGCCGGCGTGGGCGAGGGCGCTCTGCAGCTCGGCGGCCTGGTAGGCGATGCCGGCCGTGCCGACGCGCTTGCCGGCGAGATCGCTCACCTGCGCGATGTGGTGCCCGGGCAGGGCGATGATCGAGGTCAGCGGCCGCTGTAGGAGCGCGCCGACAGAGACCAGCTTCAGGCCTCGATCGCGCGCGAGCAGCAGCTCCGGCTCGTAGGAGATCGCCATGTCGACGCGACCGGCCGCGAGCAGCTTCAGCGGTTCTGAGGGGTCGGCGGGCGTCTCGGGCGCGACGTTCAGCCCGACCGCGCGGAAGTCGCCGTGAGCGATCGCCGCGTAGAGCGCGGCGTGATCGGCGTTGGGGAAGAAGTCGAGCATCACCGCAAAGCGCTTCGCACTCGGCGCCGAGAGCGCATCGTGCTTGGCGCCGCACCCGGCGAGGGCGATGAGGAGACAGAGCAGGCAGGCACCGGCGAGCAGCCCTCTGGCGATGCGCGGCGCGTGTGGATCGGTCAAGGGGTCTCTCCTCGTGCTCGGGTGTGCCATGGCGCCAGCTTGCGCTCCGCGCCGGACAGCGCGTAGAAGCAGGCGATTGCGAAGACGATCAGGATCGCGCTGCCGGCGTAGGCGCGCGCGGTCTGGAAGTTGACGTCGCTCAGGATCTCGCGTCCGAGGCCCGGGTAGGGGCCGGAGGTGGGAGTCGTCGTCTCGGCGATGAAGGCCCCGATCACGCCGATCGTCAGGGCGATCCGTGCGCCGCTGATCGCGGCCGGGAGCGCAGCGGGCAGCTCGGCGAAGCGGAAGGCCTGCCAGCGCGAAGCATCCAGTGTGCGCAAGAGCTTTGGCTGCTCGGGGTCGACGGCGGCAAGCCCATCGACGGTGGCGACGACGACGGGGAAGAAGCAGATCAGCGCGATCACGACGAGCTTGGGAAAGATCCCGAAGCCCCACCAGAACACGAGCAGCACTCCGACGACAGGGATCGGCACCGCCTGCGATCCGACGGCGAGCGGGTAGAGCGCGCGGCGCAGCAGGGGGGAGAGGTGGATCGCGACGGCCAGCGCGAGGCCCGCGCTGAGCGCCAGAGCCAGGCCGAGCAGCACCTCGCCGGCGGTGACCGTGAAGTTGTGCCACAGCAGCCCGGCGCTGTCCCACAGGGCCTGTGCGACGGCGTGCGGCGCGGGCAGCAGTTGCTCGCCGATGCCCGCGAGATCGACATAGAGCTCCCAGGCCGCGAGCAGCCCAAGCGCCAGGGCGATTGCCGGGAGCCCGGCGCGCAACCGGGCGCTCACGCTTGGCCCTCGCTCGCCAGCAGCCCGAGCGCGTGCTCGCGCAGTGCGCTGAGGGCCGCATCGGTGCGGTTGCGCGGGCGCTCGAGCTCCACCTCGACGCTCGCGACCACGCGTCCCGGTCGCGGCGAGAGCACCGCCACACGGTCGGCCAGCAGGATCGCCTCCTCCACGTCATGAGTGACGAGCACGACCGTGCGGCGCTCGCGCGCGAGCGTCGCCGCGAGCCACTCCTGCATCTCTGCGCGAGTGATCGCGTCGAGCGCGCCGAAGGGCTCATCGAGGCACAGCAGCGGCTTGCCGCAGAGCAGCGTGCGCAGGAACGCGACGCGCTGGCGCATCCCGCCCGAGAGCTCGGCCGGATGAGCCTGCTGGAAGCCGTCGAGGCCGACCTCGCCGAATAGCTCTCGCGCCCGTGCGCGCGCCTGCGCTCGACCGAGCCCCGCGATGCGCAGGGGCAGCGCGACGTTGTCGAGCGCGCTCAGCCAGGCGAGCAGCAGGTCGCGCTGGGGCATCAGCACAGCCGGGGGAGCCGTGATCGTGCCCTGATCGGGCGTGTGCAGGGCGCAGATCAACTCGAGCAGCGTGCTCTTGCCGCAGCCGCTCGGCCCGACGACCGCGAGCAGCTCGCCGGTGCGCGCGTGCAGCGAGACCTCGCTGAGCGCCTGCACAGGTGCGCCACGGCGGGCGGGGTGCGCGAAGCCGACGCTCTGCAGTGAGAGCAGCTGCTCGGGTGCCCCCGGCATCGGGGACCGCTGTGCGCGAGATTGCAGTTCGGTGGGCACTTCGCTCCCTCCGCGGGCATTACCCCACAGGTTCGAAGGGTCGGCGCCGGGGGAATCACTTCCCGGACGCCATCTCAGCCGGCCTTCCCGCCAGCCCCCCTGGTGTCTGTGCTCTGCGCCCGATGCTAGCGCGCGGCGGCGATCACGGGACGGGTCAGCGCGCGCACGAAGTCCTCGAGCTGCGCGGTCGTCCAGCACTCAAACGCGGTGCAGTGCTCCTCATAGGCGGCGATCACCGAGTCGCCGTAGTTCCAGTACAGCCGGGGCTCGGGGTTCAGCCAGAAAGTGCGCCCGGCGCGGGCCGCGATCTGAGCGAAGATGTCCGCGCGCGGGTCGCGCCCGTTCGTGCGCGCGTCACCCAGCACGATCACCGTGGCGCGCGGGTGCAGGTCGTCCTCCACCTGCACGAGGAACTCCGACCACACGCGCCCGTAGTCGGTGTAGCCCGAGATGTCCGCCACGCCCGCATCGCTTGAGATGCGTTCGCTGACGGTCTTGAAGTTGCGCTCGTGCTCGAAGACGTCGGTCACCTCGGAGATGCGCTCGATGAACACGAAGGAGCGCATCTTGCGGAACGTGTCGTGCAGTGCGTGCAGCACCGAGAGGAAGAAGACCGAGGCCGAGGTGACGCTCGTGGAGACGTCGCAGAGCACGTAGATCTCGGGCCGTTTGGGGCGGCGCGGGCGGAACTTCAGCACGACCGGCACGCCGCCGGTCTGAAGCGACGCGCGCATCGTGCGGCGCACGTCCACATGGGCGTGGCGGCGGTGCCCGCGGTTCTGCATGCCCTGCGTGGCCAGGCGGCGGCGCAGCTGCGCCACGACCCTGTGCACGGCGGCGAGGTCGGCCAGCGGACCGGAGGGCAGCGCGCGGTCGAGC
>JACDGG010000083.1 GCA_013815355.1 Solirubrobacterales bacterium | reverse complement strand
GCGCACCTTCGAGGAGCCGTAGATCGCGATCGGCACGACCGGGGCGCCGGTTTCGAGCGACAGGCGACCGACGCCGCGGCGCGGCTCGCCCAGCGGCCCGCGGCGCACGCGCGTGCCCTCGGGGAAGAGCACCACGCAGTCGCCGCGTTCGAGGATCGCGCGGGCGGTGTCCATGGCACTGCTATCACCGCTGCCGCGGTCGACCGGGAAGGCGCCGAGAGCGTTGAGCACCCATGCCTGCCAGCGCTTTTCGAACAGCTCGCGCTTGGCCATGTAGTACACGGGGCGCCGCGCCATCGTGCCGATCACGAACGGGTCGAGGAAGCTGCGGTGGTTCGACGCCAACAGCAGTGGCCCGGTGCGGGGCAGGTGCTCGCGCCCGATGCGATCCATGCGGAGGTAGATCCGGAAGAACGGCACGAGCAGCGTGCGCAGCACGCGGTAGAGGATCGGGTTGACACCCTTGCGCAGCGCCCGCTCGCGGAAGCTCCTCAGATCGACCCCGGCGTCCTCGCTCACATCGTCCGCCACAGGGGTGGGTCGGTTGGGGCGGGTCTCCATACTGCCAGTACACCGCGGCCGGGCGCCTCGTTACAGGCTCGCGCGGAGCGCTTGACTGCGATAAGACTCGCACCCCGGCCCCAAGGTCGGAGACAAAGGAGAGTCAAGCGGTGCCACGCGACTACAGCAGGGGCCTGCAGGAGATCGGCGACGGCCTCTACGCCTACCTGCAGCCCGACGGCGGCTGGGGCTGGAGCAACTCCGGGCTGATCGTCGATGGCGAGAGCACGCTGCTCGTGGACACGCTCTACGACCTCAAGCTGACCGAGCAGATGCTCGGCGAGATGCGCCTCGCGGTGCCGGCCGCGGCACGAATCGACACGCTTCTGAACACCCACGCCAACGGCGATCACTGCTACGGAAACAGCCTCGTGCAGGGCGCGCGCATCGTCGCCTCCGAGCGCACCGCCGCGGAGATGCCAGAGCTTCCGCCGGCGGCGATGGCCGCCCTCGTCAAGCAGGCGCCCGAGATGGGCGCGCTCGGCGCGTTCTTCCTCAGCTGCTTCGGCGCCTTCGACTTCGAGGGCATCGAGCTCGCGCTGCCCGATGAGACCTTCTCCGGCGAGCTGACCCTGCGCGTGGGCAGCCGTGAGGTGCGCCTGATCGAGGTCGGCCCCGCGCACACGCGCGGCGACACGCTCGCGCTGCTGGAGCGCGAGCGCGTGCTGTTCAGCGGCGACATCCTCTTCAACGAAGCGCACCCGATCGCATGGGCCGGGCCCGTCTCGAACTGGATCGCCGCCTGCGAGCGCATCCTCGCGATGGACATCGAGGTGATCGTGCCGGGGCACGGTCCGCTCGCCGAGAAGGGTGCCGTGCGCGAGCTGAAGGCCTACTTCGAGTACCTCTACGAGCAGGCCCGTGCGCGCCACGCCGAGGGCATGAGCGCGCTGCAGGCAGCCCGCTCGATGTCACTCGACCGCTGGGCCGACTGGAGCGAGAGCGAGCGGCTCGTGGTCAACATCGCCTCGATCTACGCAGAGCTCTCCGGCGCGAGCGCGCCCCTGAACCCGCTGGAGGCATTTCAGTGGATGGCGGAGCTGGCGGCAGGGTGAGGCCTGGGCTTCGCGCAGTTCGCGCGGGTTGCCCCGAGCTCGCCGCTGAGCTTCAACAGCCGGCTTGGCCATGCAGCCCATCGTTTAGTCTCCGCAGCCACGCCGCAGAGCAACACCCGGCATCAACGGAGGCAAGATTTGCCCCAGCGCGCCAGCTCGCGTCCCATTCAAGGAGGGGTCGAGATGAGCAATGTTCGTAAGGACCAGTCAAAGCTCAGTCCGCAGGAGTGGAGTCAGCTGATCGATGCGGTCGACCAGACTCATGGCGTAGACGCGGTCGCTCCCGCGTACCGGGCGTTCGTCGCTCTGCACGTGGACGCCATGACGACCGCAGTCGGGATGAGCTGGGAAGTGCACACGATGCAAGGCATGGGAATGGTCGGCCACAAGTTCCTCGCCTGGCACCGCCGCTATCTACGTTCGCTTGAACTACGGCTGCAGCAGGTGCACCCCGAGGTGAGGATCCCGTACTGGGACTGGGTGAATGCCCGCGAGATCCCCGCGCCACTTACAGATCCGGCGACCCTCCAGCGCTGGAGCGTGACGCGCGGGACGTTCGATGCGACGCTGCTGCCGACGCAGGGCCTCGTGGATGAGGTGCTCAAGCTCACCCCGTTCGTGGCGTTTCAAGGCCACCTCGAGGCGCTCCATAACCCCGTCCACAACGCCGTTGGCGGCGACATGGGGACAGCCCGCTCACCCAACGACCCCCTGTTCTTCCTCCACCACGCCAACATCGACCGCCTATGGGCAACGTGGGAGGACAGCCCACAGAACAGCAACCCACCGCACGCAACGGATGATCTCCAGCCGACGGGGCCGATCATCAGCGGCACGGTGAGCGACGTGCTCAGCGTCAACACACTCGGCTACAGCTACGAATGAAGCCTCTGCCTTGCTTCGTGCTTGCGCGCGTCAGCGCCATCAGCCGGGCATACAGCGACGCACGACCGGGCGGGGTTGACTCCGAGGGCGCTGTGCGCCGTGAGCTCTTCCTCGGCTCACCAACTGCTCACAACAGGCACGACATCGACGCCGCGCAGCCGGCCGCCACGATTGCGGCCTCACCTGCCCTTCGGCCCGGCCGAAGACGGTCTACGGCGCACCACCCCGTGCGAGACACATGGCCCAGAGACACGTGGCTCACTAACGCCCTACGAGCTGCACAGTGCATCACAGCAGCGCGCTCACCGACCACGACCTAACTTGAAGGACCATGACTGCCACCACCTATGAATCTGTCAAAGGCGATTTGCACCGTCACGGCGCGCTGCGCCACGCGCACCCACACACCGGGCCGCACGAACACCACGCTAACGCCGCCCACGAGCACGAGCACGAGCACGAGCACGAGCACGAGCACGCCGATCATGGCGAGTACGCGCACGGGCACTCTCACGGCCTCGTGGACGAGAGCATCAAGCGCTCGCGCGAGGGCGTCCGAGCCGTCACGCTCGCGCTCGCCATCCTCGGGACGACCGCCGCGGTACAGGCGCTCGTGTTCGCGCTCAGCGGCAGCCTTGCGCTGCTCGCCGATCTGATCCACAACGGCGGGGACGCACTGACCGCGATCCCCCTCGGCATCGCGTTCGCCCTGCGCTCCCCCCGCGCCGAGCGCCTAGCCGGCCTAGCCGTCGTGGCGGCGATCTTCATCTCCGCCTGCGTCGCCGCGTACGAGTCGATCCTGCGCCTCATCCACCCATCCACACCCGGCCACCTGCTCATCCTCGCGCTCGCCGGAGCGATCGGCTTCGTCGGCAACTGGCTCGCCGCCTTGGTGCGCACCCGCGCCGGGCATCAGCTGGACAGTCCTGCGCTGATCGCAGACGGCGACCATGCCCGCGTCGACGCTTACGTCTCGCTCGGCGTCATCGCGAGCGCCATCGCAATCGCCGCGGGCGCTCCGATCCTCGACCCCCTCATTGGCCTCGGAATGACCCTCGTGATCCTGCGCATTACCCGCGAGAGCTGGCGCACCGTACGCGGACACCCACACCACGACTAGACACCGGCCACCGGTAGCGTAGCGTTCAGCGGTGGCCGTGAGCGACCTTCGCCGCGGTTGGCGCCGAGCGCTCGCCTTATCGACCTTCATTCCGCATACGGGGTCGGTGACACCGCGGCCGAAGTCAGCGCGAACATGCCGGCGAAGATCGCGAGCTCAAGGATGTTGGTGAACAGTTGGTGAACAGCTTGTAGTCAACTGTGATCGAGTCAGTACGCCTATATAGTGCCTATACCCCTCCCCGGTAGTGGTATAATGTCGAGTATGGCTACAATGACGCGACCACCGACAGGCAAGGGCTATGAAGCGACCAAGGACCAGCTGCTCGGCCGCATGGCCCGCATCAAGGGCCAGGTAGGCGGGATCGAGCGGATGGTTGAGGACGACCGCTACTGCATCGACGTTCTTACACAGATCAACGCCGTCCAGGCCGCGCTCGACAAGGTTGCGCTCGGGCTGCTCGACGGGCACGCCCGCACCTGTGTCCTCGGCGCCGAGCCCGAGCTTCAAGATGAGCGCGCCGCCGAGCTGATGGCCGCCGTCGGAAGGCTCATGCGACGCGGCTGATGAGAGAAAAACGCAACCCCATCAAGCAGATCATGTCCCAGCTCCACAAAGACGCGCGAGCGGGCAGGGTCGATCTCAGCGGCCACGACGGATTCGTGGCCGAGGTCAAACGTCGGCTTCGTGCTGCCGGGCTTCGCGAGGACGACATGCCTGAGCTGAAAGCGAAACGACCTCACGCGAACGAGTAGTCAAGAGCTGATGGCGGCCGTCGGATGACTCATGCGCCGCGGGCGGTACGATTCCCTGAGCAGGCCGACGTAGCTCAATTGGCAGAGCACCGGTTTTGTAAACCGGAGGTTTCCGGTTCGAGGCCGGACGTCGGCTCTCATTCTTAGTCGCAACGTCGCCGCAGCTCGATAGCCCTTTGTCCGGATATGGCCGCGCTTGTCCGGCGGACGGACACGGCAGGACCTCAGGCTAGGACACGGATTTGGCGCTCCGCCGCACAATCGAGCGCCCGGGAGCGAGCGCCTTGTAAAGCGAAGGTTTCCGGTTCGATCCCGGACGTCGGCTCTCTGGCACGGCTTGCGGATCGAGGCGGCATCGTCACCTGGACGGCCATCGGGTCCCAAGACGCAGAGCTCCTGCGTCTCTGCCGCAGCGATTGGTTGAAAAGACACGTCCCCACCCTCCTCTGGAGCCCGGCCTCCAGCGCTCAGCGGCCCCGACTCCGCGAGGGAGCCGAGGCCGCTGTTTGCGTTGCTCTTAGGGCCTGTCCGGATAACCTGTTTGGGAGGTTTTCCGGACGCGGTGTTGTATCGGGCTTTTATGAGCAATCAACGAGATACGGTTCGAGTCACTGATGGTGTGCCCGTGCGGGGCACGGAGCATCGGACGATGGCGGGGATCTTCTCGATTCCTGATGAGATGTGGGAGCGGATCGAGCCTTTGGTCCCTGAGCATGTGAACACGCATCGGTTTGGTGGGGGGCGTCCACGGGTGCCGGATCGCCGGGTGATGGACGGGATTTTCTTCGTGCTGCGTACGGGCTGTCAGTGGCGCGCGCTTGACGGGACTGGGATCTGTAGCGGCTCGACAGCTCACGACCGCTTTCAGGAGTGGGAGCGGGCGGGGTTCTTTGATGCGCTATGGGAGCAGGCGCTGCGCGACTACGAGGAGGAGGTGGGAATCGACTGGAGCTGGCTCTCGATCGATGGATCGATGGGAAAAGCCCGTTGGGAGGCGGCAAGACGGGTCCGAACCCGACCGATCGCGGCAAGCTCGGCTCCAAGCGCAGCGTGATGTGCGAGGCCGCTGGCATCCCTGTCGGGCTGGCCACCGAAGGCGCGAATCGCAACGACTGCAAGCTGGCCGAGGCGACGATTCAGAGCGTCCCGGTGAAGCGTCCCCAACCAACCGCGGAGCATCCCCAAGGGGTCTGTCTGGACAAGGCTTACGACCACGAATTCATTCGTGACCTACTCAAAGATCTGGACTTCACACCCCATATCCGCAGCCGGGGTGAGGAGGCCAAAGAACTACGTGAGGATCTCGGGCATCGCGCCAGACGCTGGGTTGTAGAGAGAATCCACTCCTGGATCAACCGCTACCGCGGCTTGCTAATCCGCTGGTCAAAGAAGGACGAAAACCACGACGCGCTACTAAAGTTCTCCCTCGCCCTGATCACCTGGCAACAAATGGGAGTCATGGGGATATCCGGATAGGCTCTTAGGAGCTCAGCCTTCGGCGGTGAGACCGCGCAACGTCGCGTAGGCGAGCTTGTGTTTGGTGCCGCTCGTGTCCACGACGCCGTACCAGTTGTTCCTCCCATAGTCGGCGTAGTTGAAATCGATCACCGCATCGACGTATCCGAGGCTGCGTGCCCACAGCACGAAGCCTTTGATGTTCGCTGCCTGCTGTGATTCGCTCCACTGCAGCGAGTCGCCGGTCGCTTCCTTGCCGGTGGCCGTCGGCCAGCCGACCTCGGTCACATACACCGGCTGATGCGTGTCGGCATAGGCTTCGGTGACGCGCGGGCGGTTGGCCTGGGCGCTCGAGGAGCCGTGACCGCCGTTGGGGTGCACCGTCCAGCCACCGACGATCATCGTGATCGCCGGATCGGCTTTGACGAGCGCGCGGCCGTAGCTGTCGCCACCGTAGCCGCCGTCGTATGAGAGCAGTAGCGCGGGGCGGTCCGGCGCAGGGAGTGCCTGCAGTGCATCATGCACGCTCGTGGCGAGCGCCGCGTATGCGCCGTAGTTGCCAGGGTCGCTCCAGAAGTAGGGGTTCCCCGGCTCGTTGAGGATCTCTGCGGTCGTGGCGCCGAGGTCGGTCTTGCCGGCCCAGAACGTGCCGCCGTGGCCGTAGCGTTTGAACCAGTTGACGACGTTGCCGGCGAATGTGGAGCGATTGATCGAGCCGATCGAGGAGCCGCCGGTGAACAGCGGCATCAACGTGACGCTGTTGCTCGCGAGCAGTTGCATCTGAGAGTCGCTGTTGTAATAGCCGTAGCTCGCGCGCACGTACCTGACAGCACCGCCGACGTCCTTCACTGCCGATGCCCAGTCCCAGCCGCCGGCGTCCAGGCCGACCCGCATTCTGGAGTTCACATGTTCGCGTGCTTCGCGTTCGCGCGCTTCACGTTCAGCCGCTTCCCTGGCTTCGCGTTCGACCTTTTCGCGGGCTTCACGTTCTTTCAGTTCGCGTGCTTCGATCTGCTGTTTGGTTTCCGCGGCTGAGGTGAGACGCCGCCCCGCCCAGCCGCCGATCGGCGTGCCCGTGCTGGTCGCGGCCTGGAGGTCGACGACGGGATAGCCGGCCGGCGGCACGTAGCGGACCTGCGATACGGCGATGGTTTTGTAGATGATGCCTTCACCCGTCATGGTCTTCATGACCGCGACCGTCACGAGCTTGGTGCCGGTGGGCATAGCGACCGTTTCGACAGCGCTCTTATCTGTCGCGAGCCTGTCGGTGATCGATGCGGTTGATGCAGAGGCTGCGGAGGACAACGAGATCAACAGACTCGTCGCGAGAGCTCCACAGAGAGAGAAGCAGCGCAGGGATGGGCGGCGAGCAGGCATGTCCGGGAGGACGGCGAGCCAGCGGCGATCCCCGCCGTTGGATGTGGGTTTGTTTGGCATGCCTCACCCATCGAGATTTGCTGGGACATGTGAGCCCGTAGATGTCCGCAGGCGCCCTTAGGGATCGATCGGCGGTGCTCTGCTCAGGCGCCCGGTGAGCGTCCTGCGTGGTCATTCATCCCCAAAATGCGAGAATTGGAACAGTCATTCGTCTGCTCTGAGCGCGACGCACGGGTGCCGCGCGACCCGTCCAGCGAGCGCTTCGGGCTCGGCCGTTTGTCCACGGCCGATCGAACCGGCCTAGAGCGTCTAACGACGCAGGCGCCGGCTCAAAGCCCGGCGAGAAAATCGAGCAGCGCGGCGTTGACCGCGTCCGGGGCCTGCTGCTGCACCCAGTGCCCCGCTCCGGGCACGACGATCTCGGCGCGCAGGTCGGTGACCCAGCCGTGCATCGCCTCGACCGGCATGAACCTTCGCACCGGATCGAGCTCGCCCGTCAGGTACATCGCGGGCTGCTCGATCCGCCGCTCTGCGAACGGCTCCATCAGCTCCCAGTTGCGGTCGATGTTGCGGTACCAGTTCAATCCGCCTGTGAAGCCAGATCGCTCGAAGGCCTCCACGTAGACGGCGAGCTCCTCCTCTGAGAGCCACGGCGGGCGTTTGAGCTCCGCGCCGTCCTGCAGAGCCCACTGGGCGGTCCACTGGCGCGAGGTGGTCAGCGTGCGCCGCACATCAGCGCTGAGCGCGGCGTCTGCCACGCCGGGCTGCTGGAACCAGACGATGTAGAAGTCCTCGCCGAGGTGCTTGCGCATGATCGGAATCGGCGCCGCGGGTGCGCGAGACACGAACGGCACACTCAGCCCCGCAACCGCGCGCACCCGCTCCGGCTGCGTCAGCGCGAGGTGCCAGGTCACGTTCGCGCCCCAGTCGTGACCGATGAAGATCGCGCTCTCTTCACCCACGTCGTCGAGCACGCCGCACAGATCGCCACACAGCGTGAGCACGTCGTAGGCATCCAGCGCCTGCGGCGCCGAGCTGGCGCCGTAGCCGCGCATGTCGGGCGCGATCACCCGGTAGCCCGCGCCGGCCAGGACCGGTATCTGCGCGCGCCAGGAGTAGGCGAGCTCGGGGAAGCCGTGGCAGAGGACGACGAGCGGCCCCTCGCCCTCATCCCAGAGCTGCAGCTCGATCCCGTTGGCGGCGATGCGCCGCTCAGGCATGCTCGACACCACCCTGGGACTCCGCGAGCAGCCCCTGGCGGCTCAGGAAGTCGATCTGCTCAGCCGCGATCAGCCCGGGAGCGTCACCGATGTAGAGCCACGCCGCGCAGTGTGCCTCCCCGGAGGCGAAAGTGATCTCCTCGCGCTCGATGGCGAGAGCCTATTGCCGCCGGGCCGCTCGCGGCGGCTCGCCTCGCCTTTTCGACGGTTTGCCGGTACTCTCCCCCGATCAAAGTTCCGCGCACCGGTATACGGAGCGCCCATGGAGGGGGAATGGATCTTGCGCCGGATTCGCGCGTTGTCATCGATATTCACCGTGCTGCTGCTGGCACTCGCCGGACAGGCACTGGCCTCGGGGGTCACCAACTCCGGCGATGACCTGCGCACCGGCTGGTATCCGAACCAGCCCACACTCACTCCCCAGCTCGTGAGCGGCGGGACCTTCGGCCAACTGTGGTCGACGGCCGTCAGCGGCCAGGTATACGCACAGCCGCTGCTCTCGGGCGGCACACTGCTCCTCGCCACCGAGAACAACCTCCTCTATGGCCTGGACCGGCGACGGGAGCATCGAAATGGGCCAAACCACTGAATCTCGGCACACCGTGGAAGGCGGCCGACATCGGCTGCGGCGATCTCGCTCCAACGATCGGCGTGACCGCCACTCCGGTGATCGATTCCGCCACGAACACCGCATATCTCACGCACAAGACCTACGCCTCGGGGAGCTCCGGTGCGGCGCGCTGGTATCTCGACGCCGTGGACATGAGCAGCGGCGCTGAGAAGGCCGGGTTCCCTGTGGCGCTCAGCGGCAGTGCCCAGAACGCGACCGGACAGACCTTCCAGCCGACGACACAGCTGCAGCGCCCCGGTCTGCTGTTGATGGAAGGCGTGATCTACGCGGCCTTCGGCTCGGACTGCGACATCGCGCCGTGGCAGGGCTGGGTCTTCGGCGTCTCGAGCGCAGGGCAGATCAAGGCGCGCTGGGTCTCTGTCGCAAGCGGCAGCGGCGCGGGAATCTGGCAGTCGGGAGCGGGGCTCACCTCCGATCAGGCGGGCAGCATCCTGCTGAGCACCGGCAACGGGGGCGCCCCGGCGGCTCCCGCGCCCGGGGCGAGCCCGCCGAAAGGGCTCGGCGAGTCCGTGGTGCGCCTGCGCGTCCAGTCCGACGGCTCGCTGAAGGCGACCGACTTCTTCGCGCCCTTCGACGCAGCTTCGCTTGACAGCTGGGACGCCGACTTCGCCTCCGGCGGCGTGACGGGGCTGCCGGAAGCCTATTTCGGCTCGCTCTCCGCCCCCCGCCTCGCGGTCGCCGTCGGCAAGCAGGGCTACGTCTACCTGCTCAACCGCGACTCCCTCGGCGGGATCGCGCAGGGCGCCTCGGGCTCGGACAAGGTCGTGCAGCGCATCGGCCCCTACGGCGGCGTGTGGTCGCGGCCGGGCGTGTGGCCCGGAGACGGCGGTTGGGTCTACATCCCGACGGCCTCGGGCGGGACGAGCGCCTCCGGCTCCTCCGGCAACCTGCGCGCCTACCAGTACGGCCTGTCGGGGACGGGGTCTCCGACGCTCTCGCTGCAGGGAACCTCAACCGACGCGTTCGGCTTCTCCTCGAGCGCGCCGGTGATCACCTCCGACGCCACGACCTCGGGCTCGGCGCTCGTGTGGACCGTGTGGGCGCCAAACGCCACCGGCACGGGCGCGCAACTGCGCGCCTATGACCCGGTGCCGGTCTCAGGGCATCCGGTGCTGCGCTGGAGCGGCCCCGTCGGCACCTCCTCGAAGTTCGCGATCCCAGGCGTCGGCGCCGGGCGCCTTTACGTCGGGACGCGAGACGGACACGTGCTCGGCTTCGGCTCACCGGTCACGCCGGTGCTCAGCGGCTCGGCCACCGCGTTCGGAACGACGACCCTCGGCAGCTCCACACTGAAGACCGTGACGCTCACCGCCACCGAAGCACTCACGCTGACGAGCCTGACCTCCAGCTCTGCGCAGTTCACGCTCGGCACCCCCTCCCCGGCGCTGCCGGCGACGCTTCCCGCCGGACAGACGATCCAGGTTCCCGTGACGTTCTCACCGACGGCCACCGGCCCGCTCGGAGCGACGCTCACCGCCACGACGAGCACCGGCAAGACCGCGACGTTCGCGCTCACCGGCAGCGGCCAGGCGGCCGCCGCCAAGCTCGAAGCCACGCCTCCGCTCGTGACCTTCGGCGGCACGACCGTCGGCGGGCACCTTTCCGGGAGCGCCACGTTCCGCAACGTCGGCGCCTCCCCGTTGACGGTCAACGCGGTGCACGCTCCCTCGGCGCCGTTCGCTCTCAGCGGCGCGCCCACCGCAGGCGCCACGATCGCACCGGGAGGCGCGGTCACCATCACGCTCAGCTTCGACCCGACCGCCACGGGAACCTTCAGCGATCAGGTCGAACTGGAAACGACGGGCGGAAACGTCGCGGTCGGCCTGTCGGGTAGCGCCGGGGAACCCGGCGTCCTGAAGATCACGAGCGAAACGACCGACTACGGTCAGGTCTCACTCGGCGCGAGCGCGGCGAAGACCTTCACGGTCGCCAACACGGGCGGCACGACCGTCACGATCACGAAGTCCAAGCCTCCGCTCGGTGGCGCCTTCACCGCCACCACGGCGCTGGCCGAGGGCAGCACGATCGCGCCGGGCGCAAGCGTGACCGAGAGCGTCACCTTCGCCCCCACCGTCGCCGGACCCGCGAGCGCGACGTGGACGATCAACGGCGATGACTCCACGGGGCTTCACAACGTCAACTTCGCGGGCACCGGCGTCGCCGCGACGATCCCCCCGCCCGCGACCCCAACCTGGTCGCTGAACGGCTCGGCGACGATCGCCGCGGGCGTGCTGAAGCTCACCGGCACGACCGCCAACACGGTCGGGTCGAGCTTCTACAAGACGCCCCTGGAATCGGCGCACCTGACGGTCGCCTACGACCAGACGATCGGCGGCGGCACCGGCGCGGACGGCATGGCGGTCGTGCTCGCCGACCCCGCCTTCGCGACGCCCGCATCGCTGGGCTCGGGCGGAGCCGGCCTTGGCTTCTACGGAATCCGCGGAGGCGCCGTGGGCTTTGACACCTACAAGACCTCGATGGGCCCGTCCAGCAACTTCGTCGGTATCGCCGACAGCACCAAGAGCATTCCCAGCGCCTGGGCGGTGACCTCGACGGCGATCGGACCGCTGCGGGTCGGCACGCACCACATCGTCGTCTCTGCGCTGAGTGGCACCCTCACCGTCTCGATCGACGGCACGCAGGCCCTCTCCAGGGCGATCGCGCTGTCACCCACCGTGCTGCTCGGCTTCAGCGGCGCCAACGGCTCGCTGACCGACAACCACCAGGTCTCAAACGTGAAAGTCGAAGCCGGCTCACCGCCGCCGCCCCCGCCGCCGACGCTGAAGCTCACCAACACGGTCAACGCGCCGAGCGGCTCCGGGCAGGCGAGCACCGAAACGGTGTTCAGCGGGAGCTGCCCGGCGGCCTTCACGACCGCGCCGCTCGGCAA
>JACDGG010000281.1 GCA_013815355.1 Solirubrobacterales bacterium | reverse complement strand
CGGCGTCGGCGAGGACGTCTGCGGCTGGGCCGCGGCGGGCGCGGATCGCGCGCATCGTGCGGAGAGCCCCCTCTCACGCGGCGGCGCTGCGCCTGCGGACTGCTGCGCGGAGGTGCGGGCGCGCTCAGCGTGCACGAGCTCGGAAGCGTAGGCCTGCTCGGCGAGGTGCACCCCGTCGGGGGCTGTTCGCTGCGCGGATGCGCGGCCCTCGCGGCGGGCGATCCCGCCCAGTGTTCCGGTCCTGCGGGTTGTGATCGTGGTGCTCATATGGCTCCTCCAGATTGCGTAGGAGCACCATATCATGGATCATCCCTGATCAAAGGACGATCTATCTAAAAATTATGATCGCTGTTATCCTGATGACAGGTGATGCAATGACAGGTATAGTCGATGAAATGGGACAGGAGAGCGGTTGTGCGCCCGGTTCGATGGTGCTGATGTCGCGCCTGGCAAAGCAGTTCTACAGACGCAGCGACGAGCAGCTGCTCGGGATGCACCTGCGTCATCTGGTCGCGCTCGCCTACGTACGCGATCACGACGGCTGCCCGCAGCAGGACCTCGCAGACGCGTTCTGCATGGACGCCAACAACGTCGTGCTGCTGCTCAACGAGCTCGAGGAGATGGGCTACGCGACGCGGGTGCGCGATCCCGAGGACCGCCGCCGTCACGTCGTGCAGCTGACGAGCGACGGCCGCACCGCTCTCGCGGAGAGCGAGCGCGCCCAGCGCGCGATCGAGGATCAGGTCCTGCAGGCGCTCGACCCGGCCGAGCGCAAGACACTGCGCCAGCTGCTCTCGCGCGCGCTGCGCAGCGTCGAGCCTGTCGAGGGCGACGCCGCCTACAGCGCGACGATCGCGTCTATCTCCACGTAGGCGCCCTTCGGCAGCTGTGCCACTCCCACGGTGACGCGTGCCGGCGGCTCCTGCGCGAAGAACGAGGCGTAGACCTCGTTGACGGCGGCGAACTCGCCGAGGTCAGTCATGTAGATCGTGAGCCGCAGCGCGCGCGAAAGTGAGCTCCCGGCCTCCGCGCACACGGCTTGGAGGTTCTCCAGACAGCGGCGGGCCTGCGCAGGCGCATCGCCGCCGACGAGCTCGCCGCTCTGCGCGTCAAGCGGTATCTGCCCGGAGCAGAAGAGCAGCTCGCCCGAGCGCACGGCGTGGCTGTAAGGGCCGATCGCGGGGGGCGCGCCGGCGGCTTGGATTATCTCGCGGTCGGCCATGCCAGGACCCTAGCGAAGCCGCCGAGAGGCGGCGCCCGGCAGCCCTCCCGCCCGAGGCTGTAAGTTCCGATCGTGCGATCTCTGCGCCGCATCCTTCTGGCCGTGCTGGCGCTGTGCGCAACGGGCGCCGGGTCCGCAGCCACCGCGGAGGGGCAGATCGCGTTCTCCACCTGCGGGCAGAGCAACGAATTCGCCTGCGGCCATCTCAGCGTGCCGCTCGATCGCAGCGGCGCCGTCGCGGGCACCGTGACGCTCGCGCTGCGCCGCCACCGCGCGCCGGTCGGCGAAGGCTCGAGCGCGATCGTCGCGCTCGCCGGAGGCCCGGGCCAGCCGGCGATCCCCTTCACCGAAGACTTCATGGCGGTGCTCGGGCCGCTCGCCGCCACCCGCGATCTGATCGTCTTCGACCAGCGCGGGATCGGCTACTCAGACCCGCTCTCCTGCCACGCCTCCGAACGCCCCGACCTGTTCAGCTCCATCGGGCGCTATGTCGAAAGCTGCGCGGCTCAGCTCGGGCCGGGCCGTTCGTTGCACTCGAGCGAGGACACCGTGGCCGACATCGAGTCGATCAGGCAGGCCGGCGGCTACGACAAGCTCGTCCTGTACGGCACCAGCTATGGAACCAAGGTCGCCGAGCGCTATGCCCAGCGCTACCCGAGTCACGTCGAAGGCCTCGTGCTCGACTCCGTCGTGCCGCCGGGCGGACCCGAGCCGTTCGAGCGCGCCTCCTTCGAAGCGATCCCGCGCATCCTGCGCCAGATCTGCGCAGCGCGGGCGTGCGCCCACGTCACGGCCAACCCGGTGGCCGACATGGCCCGGCTCGTGACGCGCATGCACCGTGCTCCGCTTCGAGGCCGGGCGATCGCGCCCAGCGGACGGTCGCGCAAGGTCTCGGTGTCGGCCTCCGATCTAATCGCAGCGCTGATCGCGGGCGACTTCTCCGCGGCGCTGCGCGCAGAACTGGTGAGCGCCGCGAGCGCAGCCGTGCACGGAGACTCCGCACCGCTGGCGCGGCTGTTCGGCGGCGCCGCGCGCGGCGGCGGCGAACGCGAAGACTTCGACGCGCCGCTGTTCCTCGCGGCCACCTGCGAAGACGAGCCGTTTCCATGGAACCGCGCGAGCAGTCCACGTGCGCGCCTGGCCCAGCTCACGGCCGCGGCGCGTGCGCTCCCGCCCGGCGACTTCGCGCCGTTCACCGCCGCCGACGCACTGCAGGCCGGCGAGGGCGCAGCGTGCGCGCACTGGCCCTATGCAG
>JACDGG010000082.1 GCA_013815355.1 Solirubrobacterales bacterium | reverse complement strand
CCCTAGCGCGCCGCGAGACACGCATCCGATCGCGGCCGTTTGGGTCGCCCACGAGGCTCAATACGCGCCGATGCGCCCCGACGCATCGGTGGAGCACGGCGCTGTTTACATTCTCACCGTCTTCGCGCACGTACTGACCCTGTCCTGCAACAGACCTTACGCAGTCTACTCCCTCCTTTCCCGCATCATCAGGCCGAATTCGGACGTTGCGAGCCACTATCGATCCGGTTCCCCCTTGACACTCGACTTCGGGCTCGTGTAGGGTGATCACCAACGTTTATTCAGGCACCGCCCTCGCCGCGCACGTCCTTCGGGACCCCGCGCTTCGAGCAAGCAGTGCGAATCGCAGCGGAGGAGTGGGGTAGGGAATGCAGGCACAGGGACAAGGCGCGAAGGCGCCCACTCGCGAGACGACGTACACCGTGGCTTCCCCCGCCGTTGTGCCCACTCCCGCCCCGTCGCGGTTTGGAAAACCGCGCCGTAGGCCGGCAGTTCGGCTGGCGGTTATGGCTGGGCTTGTGGCGGTCCTCGCCCTTTGCGCCGGCGCTCCCGCCCAGGCAGCGATCACGCATCCCTACACGGGCACCTCCTTCGGGTCAAGCGGCGTCGGGACGAGCTTCGGCAATGCCATTGGAGTCACTGTCGAGCAGAGCAGCGGCGACGTGTTCGTTCTCGACGCCGGCGCAGGTGGTCTCGTCTACAAGTTCAACGCCGCCGGCGAACCGGTCAACTTCTCCGCTTCGGGCACCAACGGGATCGCTGGCGTCGGCAGCTCGAATGGCTCAGAAGAGGAGATCGCCGTCGACAGCTCGGGCGGTCCGGCCGCCGGAGACATCTACGTCGCCAACAACAGCGTCGTGCGTATCTACGCCGCGAGCGGCGCCTTCCTCGGCGAACTGAGTGGTGGTGAGATGTGCGGCGTCGCGGTCGACCCTTCCGGCAAGGTTTATGTCGGCATCTATCCCGAAACGGTCAGGCGCTACACGCCAACCAGCAACACCGTCACCAACGCCGACGAAACAGAATCGATGCGAGGACTCTCGGGAGTCTGCAACATAGCCGTCGACGCCGGCGGCGCCGTCTATGCCGCGACCTACAGCGGTGGCGTGAACAAGTATGACGCGCTGCAATTCGGCTCGCTGGCGGCCAGCGGAGAACTCGTCGACGGTGCTGGCCGGACGCTGGCGGTCGACCCGACAAGCGGCGATGTGTTCATCGACGAGGTAAACCAGGTCGC
Source organism: Solirubrobacterales bacterium (assembly GCA_013815355.1). Taxonomy (GTDB): domain Bacteria; phylum Actinomycetota; class Thermoleophilia; order Solirubrobacterales; family Solirubrobacteraceae; genus Palsa-744. The sequence goes on along the minus strand of JACDGG010000082.1, from coordinate 10,758 downwards.
GCAGTACGAAGGCTCGGCCGAACCGCCGACAAGGCTCGGCGTTTCCGGCAGCTCGGGCGCCGGAGGACTCAGTGCCTCCTTCGGCGTCGGCGTCGACCACACGAGCGACGAGGTGTACGCGGCCAACGGCGAAACCGTCGAGATCTTCGGCCCCGGCGTCGTCGTCGCCGCTGCGAGCACCGAAGCCGCTACGGGCCTCACCAGCTCAGAAGCGACGCTGCACGGGACCGTCGAACCGGCGGGCACCGAAGTGACCGGCTGTGTCTTTGAATACGGCACAGAAGCAGGCGCGCTGAGCCAAAGCACGCCGTGTGAACCGGCGACGCCGTATACGGGAAGCACGCCTGTTGCGGCCTCCGCGCACCTGAACGGCCTGAATCCCGGGACTAGGTACAGCTATCGGATAGTCGCGACCGGCGCGAGCGGCGCTGTGAGCGGAACGGAAGATTCGTTCAGCACGACTGGACCGAGGATCTCGAACGAGTTCGCAAGCGAAATACATACCGCAAGTGCGCTGCTGCACGCCGAAATCAACCCCGCGAGCGAAGTAACCACCTACCACGTCGAATACGGCCCGACTTCTGCCTATGGTTCGACGACGGCACCCGTCGAACTGGAAGCGGGCGAAGCACCGGTCCCCATCGCGGTCCACATCGGCGGGCTGCTGGCGAACACGACTTATCACTTCCGCTTCGTGGCTACTAACGGAGCCGCGAGCGCGACGGGCGGCGACGAGGAATTCGCGACTTCGGGAATCGTGACGAATGAGTCATTCTCGAACGTCGGCACGACCACCGCCGCGCTGAGTGCCGAAATCGACCCGGGAGGCGAAGCAACCACTTATCACGTCGAATACGGGACAACCACCGCGTACGGCTTGAGCACCCAGCCGGTCAGTATCGGCGCCGGCGAAACGGCCGTCCCCGTGATCGTGCGGCTCGACGCATTGCAGCCAGACACGACCTATCACTTCCGCTTCGTGTCCACGAGCAGCGGCGGCGTGGGGACGGGATCCGATCTCGCGCTCACGACCCACCCCTTCAGCGCCATCGCCCTGCCCGACGGCCGCGGCTATGAAATGGTCACGCCGACCGACAACCAGGGCGCCGAACCATATTCCCCCACCGGCTCGGGAAGGGAAGACGAAACGACGATCTCCTCCGCCTACGTATCGGCCGCGGCGGCCAACGGTGAAGCGGTCGCCTACGCCGGCGCCCCCACCTCCACAGGCGACGGCAACGAGGGCAACGGCGGGGGCAACCAGTTCCTCGCCACACGCAACCCGGGAGGCGGCTGGATGCAGAGCGACGTTCAGCCATCCGGCTATCGCAGCCCCATCTACTCGGCCTTCTCGAGCGATCTATTGGAGGGCATCCTCAGCTCCAGCGAACCGGTGACGCCGGAAGTCACGGGCAGGGCGCAGCATCTCTACATGCGCGATACCAGTGACGGCAGCTACCACGCGCTGTTCTCCGTGACGCCCCCCAACCGGGCTCCGCAGGAATTCGGCGCCGCGCACGACGGCTTCGTCTCTGAAGCGAGCCTCGGAACCTACTATGCGGGCGCCTCGGCGGACTACACCCACCTTCTGTTCGCGGCCAACGACGCGCTCACACCTGGCTCTCTCGACCCTGGGGCGGCTGCGAACGACCTGTATGAGTCCGTCGACGGTCAGCTGCAGGCGATTAACGTCCTACCCGACGGGAGCGCTGCGCCGAACGCGACCTTCGGGTCCTCCGATGAACGCGGGGTGAACTACAGCCACGTGATCTCCGCAGATGGCTCCCGCGTCTTCTGGACCGATCTCGAAAACGGCTCGCTGTACATGCACGAGGACGGAAAACCAACTGTCCTGATCGCGGAAGGCGCCACCTACCTGACGGCGTCGGCCGACGGCTCGCGCGTCCTTTACACGAAGGCCGGTGATCTGTACGAGAGCCAGCCAGGAGCGGGCGGACCGCGCGACCTCACGCCAGGTGGGGAAGTGCTGGGGCTGATGGGGGCGAGCGAGGACCTCGAATACGTCTACTTCGTCGCCGACGGCGCCCTCGCCGCCGGTGCGAGTGCAGGCCGCCCGAACCTGTATCTGCTGCACGGCGGCGTGCCGGAGCTCATCGCAACGCTGGAAGGCGAAGAAACCACCACCTTCATCACGAGCGGAGTCAATCCCTGGCAGCCCGACCTCGGCCTCCGCTCGGCTGTGGTGACGCCGTCGGGACAGGGGCTCGTGTTTCAGACGAAGGCGAGCCTGACCGGCTATGACAACCGCAACCGGGCGGAAAACAACAACCGCGAGCAGGAGGTGTACGTCTACGACGCAAGTAGCGGAGAACTCTCCTGCGCGTCGTGCAACCCCTCCGGGGAGCCTCCGACCAGCGTCAACAGGGGCCTCTCGCCCTACGGCGCCTTCCTGCCGGTCAGCCAGCACTTCACCTATCAGCTGCACCTGATCTCAGACAGCGGTAACGAGGCTTTCTTCGAGACCACCCAGTCGCTGATCCCTCAGGCCAACGACGGCAAGGTCAACGTCTATGAGTGGGAGCGCGACGGAGCGGGCAGCTGCCGGCACGCCAACGGATGCATCTCGCTGCTCTCGAACGGCTCGAGCACGACACCGTCCTATCTCGTGGACGCGAGCGCGAGCGGGGACGACGTGTTCCTGATGACGCGATCGCAGCTGCTGAGCACCGATCGCAACGAATACAACGACATCTACGACGCCCGTGTGGGCGTCGTAGCACCCACCTCGCCACCACAGTGCACGGGCACGGGCTGCCAGGGCATCGCAGCTGCGCCGCCGGTGTTCGCCACACCGGCGAGTGCGACGTTCGCCGGCGTCGGCAACTTCCCGCCGCCGCCGAAGCCGGTCAGCAAGCCCAAGAAAAAGTCGCACAAGAAGTGCGCGGTGGCGAAGAAGAAGAAGGCCAAGGGCAGGAAGTCTGCGAAGCAGGCCAAGTCCAAGGTGATCCCCTGCAAGTTCAGACCCGCCAAGCATGCGCGGCGAGCCAAGGAAGGAAGTGGCCTACGATGAGGATCTCGAGCCCTTGGCGGGCGCTGCGCAGGACCGCGCTCTGGGGAACCCTCGCGCTCTGCGCCGCCGCGATGCTCGCCCTGTCCGGCACGAGCGCTGCGGCGGCCACGATCCCCGCCCCGGGCTGGGAAGTGAACACGTCGGTCTATCCTTCCCACCTGCCTCCGGGCGGCAAAGGCTACATCGTGCTCGAGGTCTATAACGTCGGTGGGGCCAGCACCACCAGCCCCGTCACAGTGACCGACCAGCTGCCCGCCGGAGTGGTCGCCACCGAAGCGGGCTACAACGGCGCCGCCTTCGCCACAGAAGGGGAAATCGGCGAAAGTCACTACGGTAAACAGTGGGATTGCAGCCTCGGCAACGTCGTCACATGCACAAGCGACTCGGCCGGGCTGCCGGCGATCCCACCCGCTGAAATGGAGTTCCTGGCGATCGCGGTGGACGTGCCCAGTGCGGCCTCCGGGACGGGAACCAACCAGGTCGCTGTCACGGGCGGGGGTGCACTGACCCCGGCCAATGCCTCCGCGTCGATCGACTTCAACACGACGCCCGCAAAATTCGGATTCCAGCACGTCGATAGCTGGTTCTCCAACGCAGACGGCACGCTCGACACCCAGGCTGGCTCTCACCCCTACTCGCTGACAGCATCGCTCGTCCTGGAAAACAACGGCCGCTTCCCGGCCGACGAAGCCCGCAACATAAAGTTCAACCTCCCGCGTGGGCTCATCGGCAACCCGACGGCGCTGCCGCGATGCACATCCGTGCAGCTGAATTCCCAGCAGTGCCCTCCCGACAGCCAGGTCGGATTCGACCGGGCGGCGCTTGAAGGCCCCTCGCCGTTCGACTTCGCCGAAGGCGAAATCCCGACGATCGAAGAACTCTCACAGAACTTCATGTTCGCGCCGCAGTTTCCCGTCTACAACATGGTGCCGCCACCCGGTGTGCCGGCGCAGTTCGCGTTCGCCTTCAACGGCCTCGGCACGCGCCTGAACGCGGGCGTGCGCAGCGGCAGCGACTATGGCATCTCGGAGTCGATCGAAAACATCCTGCAATCCCAGATCACCTTCAATACGATCACGATCTGGGGGGTGCCCGGCGACCTGAGCCACGACTATCAGCGCTGTGGTATCTACGAAACCTCGGTCTTCGCCTCGCGCTGCGGGCTCTCGGCCGGCATCACACACGTGCCGCTGCTGACGCTGCCCACGGCCTGCGAAGGTCCACTGACGTTCTCCGTAAACGCCGAACCGTGGGCTGCTGGTGGCATCGCCGCCGCCAGCAACGAAGTCAGCTTCCTCTCCCACGAAAGCACGGGTGTGCCGACCGGCATGACGGGATGCGATCATCTCGACTTCAAACCGACGGTGAACGTTGCGCCTGACACCAGCCAGGCGGAAACCCCCGCCGGATACACGGTGGAAGTGAAAGCGCCTCAAGAGGGCTTGACGGCCGTGGAAGGTCTCGCGGCTTCCAGCATCAAGGACACCACCGTCGTGCTACCTGAAGGAGTGGCGATCAACCCGGGTCAGGCCAGGGGCCTTGCGACCTGCTCGGCGGCGCAGTCGGCCGTCGGCACTGAAGGCGAACCATCCTGCCCCAGCGCCTCGAAGGTCGGCACCGATGAGATCGAAACCCCGCTGCTCACCCACTCTTTGAAGGGCAATGTCTATGTGCTGGACTCAAATCCGCCGAATCTGAAGCTGCTGATCGCATCCTCCGGCGACGGGGTCAACCTGAAGCTGCTCGGCGATGTGCACCTGGACGAAGCCACCGGGCGTCTGACGACGACCTTCAAGGAAACCCCGGAGCTTCCGTTCACGGTGTTCAAGCTGTCGTTCTCGGGTGGCGCGCAGGCTGCGCTCTACACCCCGCCCAATTGCGGCAGCTACAAGACCACCTCTGACTTCACCCCGTGGAGCACCCCGTCGGTGCAAGATGCGTTCCCCGGCAGCGAATTCGTGATCAGCAGCGGTCCGGGCGGGACCTCCTGCGCGCCGCAGTCTTTCGCGCCCACCCTCACGGCGGGCTCGACGACAGATCAGGCAGGCGGCTACACGAACTTCTCGCTGCTGCTCACGCGCCCCGACGGCCAGCAGCGCGTCTCCGCTCTTCAGTTCAAGACACCGCAGGGCCTCTTGGGCATGATCTCAAAGGTCCCGCTCTGTCAAGAACCACAAGCGGCGACCGGCACCTGCTCGGCGGCCTCGCAGATCGGGCACACGACCGTCGAGGCTGGTCCAGGGCCCGCACCGCTGGTGATCCCCGAACCGGGCCAGGCCCCCGCCCCGATATATCTGACAGCCGGCTACAAGGGCGCCCCCTATGGCTTGAGCATCGCCGTCCCGGTGCTGGCCGGCCCGTTCAACCTCGGAACGGTCGTCGTGCGCGCCTCGATCGCCGTGGACCCCCACACGGCGCAGCTGACGATCACCACCGATCCGCTTCCCTCGATCCTCGACGGCGTGCCCACCGACCTGCGTGCGATCAACGCGGTGGTAGATCGCCCGGGCTTCATGTTCAACCCGACCAACTGCGACCCGCAGTCCTTCGCCGGCATTGCGACGAGCACCGAAGGCGCCACAGCGCCGATCGCAAGCCACTTCCAGGTCGGCTCGTGTCAGAGCCTCAAGTTCAAGCCCGACTTCAAAGTCTCAACCGTCGCGCAGAGCAGCAAAGCAAATGGTGCGAGCTTGGACGCGAAGGTCGTCTACCCGAGCACCCCACTGGGCGCCAACCAGGCAAGCTCCCAGGCGAACATTCAGACCGTCAAGGTCGACCTGCCGATCCAGCTATCCTCGCGCCTGACGACGCTGCAGAAGGCCTGCCTGGCAAAGGTCTTTGAAGAAAACCCCGCCAAGTGCCCCGCCGAATCGCTCGTCGGCAAGGCCACCGCGATCACGCCGGTGCTGCCCGTCCCGCTCACAGGCCCCGCTTACTTCGTCTCCCATGGCGGCGAAGCGTTTCCCAGCCTGATCGTCGTGCTGCAGGGCTCCGGCGTGACCGTCGACTTGATCGGCACGACCTTCATCAGCAAAGCGGGGATCACCTCCAGCACCTTCAATCAGGTGCCCGATGTGCCGATCACAAGCTTCGATCTCAACCTGCCCCAGGGGCGTTTCTCAGCGCTCGGGGCCAACCTGCCCGCATCGGCCAAAGGCAGCTTCTGCGGGCAGCGCCTTGTGACGCCGACAGCATTCACCGCGCAAAACGGGGCGGTCATCCACCAAAACACGCCGATCTCGGTGCTCGGATGCTCGACCAAGCTCTCGCTGCGGCACTCCCTGCGCAAAGGCGCCGTCGTGCTGTCGGTCTACGCCCCCGCGGCCGGCAGGCTGAAGCTCTCGGGCAAGGGCCTGCAAAGCGCCTCGAGGACCTTCAAGGGCCGCGAAGAAGTCACGATCAAGCTCAAGCTGAAGCGCAAGGGCCACTTCAAGACCAGGCTGAAGGTGAGCTTCGCCCCGAGCAAGGGGGCGCGGCAGGTCAAGACGGTGGCGCTGCCGGGGTGAGGCGAGGGCCTTGGCTCGGCGACTGCCGCGACCAGACACGTGTAACGGCCACCGACCGTCACCGCACCGCTAAGCGGTCCCGCCTGCGACAATCGTCCGACAGGTAAAACTGGAGCGGTCACAGTGTGCTCGGTTTCCCTGGTGCCGCGCAGCGCAGCACGCTGACGCGCCTGGACTGGAGCCCGCTAGGTCAAGCAGCGCGTTATTGCGCGGCTCGTTCAGTCACGGAGTACGCTGCTGAGCGAAGCGCGCGTGGAGCATCACGACGAAGACGCCGGGGACCACGAACGTCCAGGGGGTGAACGGAAGCGCGGTACCCGCGAGGCGGGAGATCTCTTCTTGAGCAACGCCCCGCTCATGGCTCGTGGACCTCCGCTCCAAGACAGCGAAGGCTGCGGCAATTACCAGACCCACTCCCGTGGGATTGCTGGAGGTCTATCAAAGTGAACGAACCCTCGTTCGCGTCAACACGTGCCGTGGCGAGAGATAAGACGTTGAAGTGCCGCGCGGCGGCGGGGCTCACTGCGCGACCGTCCTATCAACTGCTGGACGAGGCGATGTGCAACCCACACGAGCCAGCAATCGCTGGCCCACACACGCCGGCGGCGTCCTTCCGCTCAGGCGTCTACTTGTGCTTTTTCCTGCTGGTCTTTTTCGCGCCGTACTTCCTGTGGGCGGTGCGTTCGCACGAAGCTCGTTTCTTGCCGTGAGTCTTGTGGCAGGCCTTCAGGGCGGCGGCTAGCTTCTGCTTGCTGGTCAGAGCTTTGCGGCACCCCGTGACGCCGATCGGCGTGTTCTGGTGGATTTCCAGGCCATTCTGGGCTTTGAAGAGGGTCGGCATCACGAGTTTCTGGCCGCAAAAGTTGAACTTTTCGTGCGGGAGGTTGGCGCCGAGTGCCGAGAAAGGTCCTTGGGGGAGAAGCAGCTCGAAGCTTGTGATCGGCACGTCGGGGACCTGCTTGAAGGTGCTGGAGGTGATCCCGGCTTTGCTGATGAAGGTCGTGCCGATCAAATCGACGGTCACGCCATAGCCCTGCAGCACGACGATCAGGCTGGGGAACGCTTCGCCGCCGTGGGAGACGAAGTAGGCGGGGCCGGTGAAGGGAACTGGCAGCACCGGGGTGATCGCCGTAGCCTTTCCGACCAGCGACTCTTTGGGGCATCTGGCGGGGTTTTCTTCAAAGACCTTCGCCAGACAGGCCTTCTGCAGCGTCGTCAGGCGGGAGGGCAGCTGGATCGGCAGGTCGACCTTGACGCTCTGGACGTTGGCCTGTGAGCTCGCCTGGTTTGAGCCCGCAGGCATGGTCGGGTAGAGGATCTTGGCGTCGAGGCTCGCTCCGTTTGCTTTGGAGATCTGTCCGGCGGTTGAGACTTTGAAGTCGGGCTTGAACGTCAGACTCCGGCACGACCCGACCTGGAAATGACTCGAGATCGCAGCCGAGGCGCCCTCGGTGCTCGTCGCTGTGCCGGCGAAGGATTGCGATTCGCAGTTGGTCGGATTGAACATGAAGCCCGGCCGATCGACCACGGCATTGATCGCACGCAGATCGGTGGGCACGCCGTCGAGGATCGAGGGCAACGGGTCAGTGGTGATCGTCAACTGCGCGGTGTGGGGGTCCACGGCGATGGAGGCCCTGACCACGACCGTGCCGAGGTTGAACGGGCCGGCCAGCACCGGCACGGCGATCGAGAGGCCGTAGGGGGCGCCCTTGTAGCCTCCGGTCAGGTAGATCGGGGCAGGGGCCTGGCCTGGTTCAGGGATCACCAGCGGCGCCGGGCCCGGGCCGGCCTCGACGGTCGTGTGGCCGATCTGCGACGCGGCCGAGCAGGTGCCGACCGCCGCTTGGGGTTCCTGACAGAGCTGGACCTTCGAGATTATCCCCAACAGGCCCTTCGGTGTCTTGAACTGCAACGTCGAGATCCGCTGCTGACCGTCGGGGCGCGTCAACAACATCGTGAAATTTGTAAAGCCGCCCGCCTGGTCAGTCGTCGCGCCCGCCGTCAGCGTTGGCGCGAATGGCTGCGCACCACACGCGCTGCCGCCTGGGCCACTGTTGATCACGAATGCGCTGCCCGGGAAGGCATCGGCGACCGACGGCGTGCTCCACGGGGTGAAGTCCGAGGTGGTCTTGTAGCTACCGCACTTCGGCGGGGTGTAGAGCGCCGCCTGCGCCCCACCACTAAAGGACAGCTTGAAGTTCGTGAACGGCAGCTCCGGGGTTTCCTTGAACGTCGTCGTCAGACGGCCAGTAGCGTCATCGAGGTGCACATCGCCGAGCAGCTTCAGGTTCACACCTTCCCCGGAGGCCGCGACGAGCAGCTTCAGATTCGGCGGGTTCGAGTCAAGGACATAGACATCGCCCTTCAGCGAGTGGGTCAGCAGCGGCGTTTCGATCTCATCGGTGCCGACCTTCGAGGCGCTCGGACAGGACGGTTCCGCTTCGGTGCCCACAGCCGATTGGGCCTGTGAGCAGGTCGCAAGACCCCTGGCCTGGCCCGGGTTGATCGCCACGCCTTCAGGCAACGTGACAGTCGTGTCCTTGATGTCCGAGGAGGCCAACCCCTCGACAGCCGTCAACCCTTCCTGCGGCGTCTTGACTTCCACGGTCAGCCCAGCGGGTGTTTCGGCCTGGGTGGTGTCCGGCGCGACGGTGATCGTCGGGGTGAAGCTGAGATGGTCACAACCCGTGATGCCCGTGGAGACCCCGGAGTTTTCGGACTCTCCTGTCGTTTCCGTGGGTTAGGTGACACGGCCGGGGAGGGGCGGGCAGAGCCCGGAGAGGGTGAGCTTGGCCAGTGCGATGAGCGCCTCGGCGGAGTGGAAACCGAACGCGCGGCGGGCAATCAGGCGGATGGTGGTGTTGGCGGCCTCGACGCGGGCGTTTGAGAGGCCGTGCTCGATGGCGGCGATGATTCCTGGCCGCTGAGCGGTGATTGTCTTGGCCAGGCGGACGAAGGATGGTAGGCGACATCGCCTGGCCCAGGAGATCCAGCGGTCCAGCAGCGCGATCGCCGCCTCGGCTGGTAGCCGGTAGATCTGGCGCAGCTGCTCCTTCAGGAGGTATGCGCGGTAGAGACGACGGTTGGTGTGCTGGATCTCTGAGAGCTTCCCGGCCTGGCGGACGGTCAGGTTCTCGGGGTTCTTCCACAGCGCAAAGCGCGCTCCCTTGACCCGATGGGCGAGTTGGTCCTGCCCGGCTCTGCGGGCCTCATTCCAGACATCGCGGCGTACCTGATCCAGCGCTTCGGTGGCTCCTTGCACGACGTGAAAGGCGTCGATGCACAGCACAGCGTTCGGGCAGCGCTCGGCCACTGGGCCAGAGATCCAGGCAGCCATGTCCGCGGAGACCAGACGGATCTCCTGACAGCGAGCCTCGCCAAGCTGATCGAAGAAGGCAAAGACGGTCTTGCGGTCCCGGCCCCGGGCAGCCCACACCAGCCTGCCTGAGTCGTGATCGATGACCACGGTGATGTAGCGCTGTCCCTTGCGGTGAGAGATCTCGTCGATCCCGATCCGCTGGAGGTCCGCGAGCAGATCGGCCCGCCGTCCGGTGTCGGCCACGACACGCTCGATGATCCGCCCGACCGTCCTCCACGCCACGCGCATCAGCTCGGCCGTGGCGCTCTTGGAGCAGTGCACCGCCAACCACGCCACCTGATCCTCAAACGAGCGCGTGAAGCGCGACTGGTGGCGCGCCCACGGCACCGCGCACACGACGACACCATGCTCGGGACAGCTCACCCTCGGAGCCTGAGCCTCCACGAACGCCTTGACCTCTCCGAGGTCCAATGCTCGCCAGCGACGACGACCTTCACCGAGATCGAAGCCCGGGCAACGCTGCCCACAAACCCCGCACAGGTCGCGATCTGACCACCGCGGCCGAGCCGCCACGACGACCTCCCCCTGATCGCTGAAGTAGACGTTCTCAACCACCGCGGCGCCCAGCCCGAGCAGCCCTGCCCATACCCTTGTCTTGCGCATGCCGTTCCTGCTCCCCTCGATTCCGGATCTCAAGAACCCAGAAACGTAGGCGCAGAGCGGCATGCGCGCTCCTTCAGGCGTTCACCTCACCCACGGGAAGAGCAGAAGCGCCCTTTTTGAGCGTGGGCTTGCGGCGGAAACGGCGATGGCGTATGCGACTTACGCTCGCCGTTTCCTGGCCGGGCTTCCAGGTGACGGCGAGCTGTCTGCGGTGACGGCTGGCGAGGTGACTGGCGCGG
>JACDGG010000081.1 GCA_013815355.1 Solirubrobacterales bacterium | reverse complement strand
CCGCGGGGCCCGCGATCGCGCCCGCCTCGCTGACGCCGAAGGCGAAGCCGAGCATCTCACCGCGCCGGCTCTCCGGGGCGATCTCAAGCAGCCACACCATCGCCGCCGTCCACAGCGCGGCGCCCGCGACGCCCTGCGCGAAGCGCGCCGCGAGCAGTGCGTCATAGCTGTGCGCCAGGCCGAAGGCAACGCTCATCGCGGCGAACATCGCGAGGCTCGCGATCGCGGTTCTGCGCACGCCCACGCGCAGCGCCGCGAGCGTGGCGGGCACCGCGCCGAGCAGCGCGCCGAGCGCGTACATCGCCACGAGCACGCCGGCCTGCGAGGTCGAGAGCTCCAGCTCGTGCTTCAGCCCGGGCAAGAGCGGCGAGAGCACGGCGAAGAAGAACAGCTCGAGGAACATGAACGCCGAGATCAGCGCGATCAGCCGGCGCATGGCTAGGCCCAGTCGAAGGAGCGCGTGACCGCCTTCTTCCACTGCGCGTACTCGCGCTCGCGCTGCGCGGAGCCCATCTGCGGCTCCCAGCGGCGGTCCTCCTGCCAGCGCGCGCGCAGCTCGGCCTGATCGGCCCAGAAGCCGACCGCGAGGCCCGCCGCAAACGCTGCTCCGAGCGCGGTCGTCTCGGTCACCTTGGGGCGGATCACAGGCACGCCGAGCACGTCGGCCTGGAACTGCATCAACAGCTCATCGGCGGTCATGCCGCCGTCGACGCGCAGCTCGGCGAAGGGCACCTCCGCGACCGCGTCGACCGCGTCGAGCACCTCGCGCGTCTGCCAGGCGGTCGCCTCGAGCACCGCGCGCGCGATGTGCCCGGCGCGAGCGTAGGCGGTCAGCCCGACGATCACACCGCGCGCGTCATCGCGCCAGTAGGGGGCGAACAGGCCCGAGAAGGCGGGCACGAAGTACACGCCGCCGTTGTCCTGCACGGTGCTGGCCAGCGCCTCGACCTCGGCGGCCGAGTCGATCAGCCCGAGCTGGTCGCGCAGCCACTGCACGGCCGCGCCGGTGACCGCGATCGAGCCCTCCAGCACATAGCGCGTCGGCGCGGCGCCGATCTTGGCGGCAACGCTCGTCAACAGTTGCGGGCAGTGCACGATCTGCTCGCCCGTGTTGACGAGCAGGAAGGAGCCCGTGCCGTAGGTGTTCTTGGCCTCGCCGCGCTCGAAGCAGCTCTGCCCGAACAGGGCCGCCTGCTGGTCGCCGAGGATGCCGGCGACGGGCCGCCCGCCGAGCGCGGTGCCCACCGCCTCGCCGTAGACCTCGCTCGAGGAGCGGATCGCGGGGAGCATCGCGCGCGGGATGCCCATCAGCTCGAGGCTCTCCTCGTGCCAGTCGAGCGTGCGCAGGTCCATCAGCATCGTGCGGCTGGCGTTCGTCACATCGGTCGCGTGTACGCCGCCGTGGGGGCCGCCGGTGAGGTTCCACAACAGCCAGCTGTCGATCGTGCCGAAGGCCAGCTCGCCCGCCTCGGCCCGTACGCGCGCGCCCGGCACGTGCTCGAGCATCCAGGCGAGCTTGGGGCCGGCGAAGTACGTCGACAGCGGCAGCCCGACGCGCTCGCGCAGGCGATCGATGCCGGCGCCGCCCGCCAGCTCGCGCACGAGCTCGGCCGTGCGCGTGTCCTGCCAGACGAGCGCGTTTGAGATCGGCTCGCCGCTCTCGCGGTCCCACACGACGGTCGTCTCGCGCTGGTTGGCGATGCCGATCGCGGCGATCTCGCCGGCCTCGGCGCCGGAGCTCGCGAGCGCGCCGCCGATCACCTCGCGCGTGCGCCGCCAGATTTCCGCGGCGTCGTGCTCGACCCAGCCCGCGCGCGGGTGGATCTGCTCGTGCTCGCGTTGGTCGACGGCCGCGATCTGACCGTCGGCGCCGAACAGGATCAGGCGCGTGCTGGTCGTGCCCTGGTCGATTGCCGCTATGTAGTTGGCCATGCGCGCACCCTACGCCTGAGCGCCGCCGCGGGCGGCCTTAGCGGTAGGTGAATTCATCTTCCGGGGCGCTCGGCTTGCCGGCCGAGGTGCCCACGGCGGCCACGACGTCGACGCTCGCCGCCGCCCTGCCCTTCGGCGCGCGCACGGTGCAGCTCGTGATCGATGCGCAGTTGACTTCCCCGGCGCGCACACGCCCGAACTTGAAGTGGGTGGCCCCGGCCCCGAGCGCGAAGCCGCTGCCGGTGACGGTCACGAGCGTTCCTCCTGCCAGGGGTCCGCCGGCCGGTTTCAACCTCGTGACCGTGGGAGGGCCGAGCTTGAAGCGGTCGGCGAGCGTGGCCTGGCTCGTGCCCTGCGGTGTGGTGACGGTGACGTCGAGCTTGCCAGCGGTCGCGGCCGCCGTGACGGCGAGGAGCTTGGTCGAAGAGATCGATTTGAAGGAGGCGGCGCTGAGCGCGCCGAAGCGAACGGCGCTCGCTTCCCCGAGATGGCGTCCGCTGATCGTCACGCTCGTGGCGCCGCTGGCGGGGCCTTTGCTGGGGGAGAGCTTCGTAACGCTCGGCAGCGTCGCCGGCCCCACCACAACGCTGTGCGCGCTGCCACGGCTCGCGCCGTCGGCGGCGTAAACGCTCAGCGCGACGTTCCAGACGCCGTTGCCGGGGAATTCGTGCGTGAGCGTGGGGCTCGCCGTCTCGACCGGTTGCCCCGCGCCGAGCCCGTCGTTGAACTGCCAGTCATATGCAACCACTCCGCCGGCCGCGCTCGAGGCGCTCGCGTCGAAGGCGATCTGCGAGCCGGTGAGAGAGCTGCTCGTGAAGCTCGCGGTCGGCGCCACGCCGCTGGGCGTGAAGCGCTGCATGCAGCTATGGCCCTGGTTGCTCCACTCCTGCTGGGTCCAGTACTCGTGGCCGTTGATCAGCTGGTTGTAGAGGGCGCCGTCGGGCGCGGTGCCGAGCGGCGCCCCGAATTCGCGTGCGGCTTCAAAGACGCGACACTTGTCTGCGCTCTCATAGCCGGTGGTTTCGCCCGTCGCCCAGTCCGTCCAGGCGCTGTTGGGCTCGGGGTCGGTGACGGACTCGTTGTGCTCGTGACTGAGCGTCGAGATTGATGCGTCTGCGCTCGTGCCGTTCGGATGGTTGCCGTCGTCGCACACGCCGCCCGCCAGGAACGGGATGTCGGCGTAGATCAGCTCACCGGAGCCGAGCGCGGTGGCGGCGTGGTAGGCGCAGAAGCCGGGACGGGCGCTGCCGGGCGAGCAGCTGCCTTCAAAGCAGCTCTGGACGCCGGGAGGGGTCATCAGGAAGTACTCGTGCGCCAGGTCCGCGGGCAGGCCGTGGGCGGTGAGGTAGGCGCCGAGCTCGGCGCGGATCTGCGCGTCTGTGAGGCAGAGCGCGCCTTCGCCGCAGCCGCTGGGCGGATAGGGGTCGCTGTCGATGATCGCGCCGGCGAAATGGGAGTCGTAGGCGATCGCCGCACCCGTGTCGTTGTACTGCGTGGCGACCGAGTCCACGTTCTCGTGCCCCCCACTGTCGGCGGCGAGGTCTTCGAAGTAGCGATCGACGCCGGCGGCGTAGTCGCCGGGGTAGGCGCCCCCGCCGGAGGGGTCCCAGTAGACGGTGTAGTTGGAGTTCGAGCTCATCACCGGGCCGCCGTCGTAGTCGAGGTTCGTGAACATCAGATCGAAGGGGCCCGGTGTGCGCGCGCCCGGCACGCCCTCGAAGCTGAGCGTGCGCCCGCCCGCGAGCCGGGCGAGGATCGCCGAGGCCGGGGCGGTGGCGAGCGTGGCCATGAGTCCCGCGGCGAGCAGCCCGATCGATGCAGCGCGCAACCTCATCCCCACTCCCCTCCTTACCGGCTTCACCGCCACATTCGGCGTGGCGGACTCCCTCTCGCGGCATCGTGCCCGCGCAGTGCGGCTTGATGATCCGCTCGTCCACAGGCTATCTCCTATCAAGTGGCTGTTGTGCTGTTTGCCGGGTGTATGGTGGGGCCGCGTGCGGCTCCTACCTTGGCTCGAAGGCGCCCGCCGTTTCTTCTCGGCGATGCGCTCGGCTCCGCTGGCGGGCACGACGGTCGCGATGCTCGTGGCGATCGCAGCGCTCTTGAGCGTGAGCAGCCCGCGCGCTGCCTCGCCACCGCGGCTCAGCGCTCCACGCGTCCCCGCCTCCAGGCCGGTGGGAGCGCCGCAGTACCGCATCGTCGGCTGTCGCAGCCGCGGCGGCCCGTACCGGGGCGGCCCGGCCCGGCGCGCGGTGGCGATCGGCTTCGACGACGGCCCCGCGGCCGACACGCCCGCGTTCCTCTCGATGCTCGAGCGCAACCACGCCACAGCCACGTTCTTCCTGATCGGGCGCCAGGTGAGCTCGACTTTCAAGACGACGCTGCTGCGCGAGCTGCGCGACGGCGACGTGCTCGGGGATCACACCTACAGCCATCCCAACCTCACGCTGACGGGCGACACCGGCTCGCAGCTCGAGCGCACGCTCGGCGCGATCCGCGCCGTGAGCGGCTATACGCCCTGCGTGTTTCGCCCGCCCTACGGCGCCTATGACGGCGCGGTCGTGCAGAGCGCGCGCTCGCTGGGCATGGCGACGGTCCTGTGGAACGTCGACCCGAGCGACTACTCCCAGCCTGGCGTGGGTGCGATCGAGCAGCGCGTGCTCGCTCAGGTGCGCCCCGGCTCGATCATCATCTCCCACGACGGCGGCGGCCCGCGTGGGCAGACGCTCGCCGCCTACCCGAGGATCATCACGGCGCTGCGCGCACGCGGCTATGAGATCGTGACGATCAACGAGCTGCTCGGCTTCCGCCCGGTGTATGAGCCCTGCATCCGCCTCTGCGAAGGCATCGGCATCCCGCGCCGAAAGCTGCCGCGCAACGCGATCCTGCAGCGTGCGCCGTAGGCTGTCGGCGTGATCCTCGACGCCTGGATGCAGCACCCGACGCGGCGCTTCCTGGAGAACGACATGTTCGCCTCGCTGCGGCGCTGGACGGGCGAGCAGGCGGAGCTGGCGCCGGGGGAGATACCGATCTCCGCGAGTCTCGCCGAGATGGACGCGGCCGGCGTGGACTTCGGCCTGTTGACCGCCTGGTACGCGCCGAAGGAGGGAGCGCTGATCGCAAACGACGAGGTCGCCGCCTGGGTGCGCGCGCACCCGGATCGCTTCGCCGGCGTCGCCGCGGTGGCGCTGGAGAAGCCGATGGAGGGGGTGCGCGAGCTGCGCCGCTGCGTCCTAGAGCTGGGCATGGTCGGGCTGCGGATGCTGCCCTGGCTGTGGGAGACGCCGCCGACCGATCGCCGCTTCTACCCGCTTTATGCTGCCTGCGTCGAGCTCGGCGTGCCGTTCTGCACGCAGGTCGGCCACACCGGTCCGCTGCGCCCGTCGGAGCCGGGCCGCCCGATCCCCTACATCGACCAGATCGCGCTGGACTTCCCCGAGCTCGTGATCGTCGGCGGGCACGTCGGCTACCCGTGGACCGAGGAGATGATCGCGGTCGCACGCAAGCACGAGAACGTCTACATCGACACCTCGGCCTACACGAGCAAGCGCCTGCCGGGCGAGCTCGTCGCCTACATGCAATCGCGCGGCGGACGCCGCAAGGTGCTGTTCGGCAGCAACTACCCGATGATCTTCCCCGAGCACGCGCTCGCGGACCTCGATCGCCTCGGCCTCGACGATGAGGCCCGCGAGCTCTACCTTCACGAGAACACGCGCCGCGTGTTCTCGCTGCCGGCGCCCGGCGGCTGAGGGCGCCGCAGCCGGCCGCTGTAGTGAGAGACGCACGCGAGCCGATGGTGCATGGGCAAGCCCTGGGTGCGCACGGCGCCGCTCGCGATCGAAGCGTGCTTAGAATAGGCTGGCAGTCAAAGCGCCAGTCGCATGGCGTCCATATCGCGCGCCCGTAGCTCAGTGGTCAACGGTTCTCTTCGGGGAGCCAAAGAGCAGCGGTCTTTCAAGCCGCAGGCCGCGGGTTCGATTCCCGCCGGGCGCACTTTTCTCGAAGGTCGAGAGTTTCTCACTCGGCCCCTCGGGCGGGTCCGAGCGCGCGCCGTGCCCACCCCGCCGCGCCGCTTCGCGCGTGCGGCCCCGTGCTGGCGGGCCCTTAAGGCCTGCTGAGCCGTCCTTTTGCACATGAGGCCCGATTTACGGGCCCTTTTTGAGGGATGTCATCCAATCGGGTTAAGTTGACATTCTGCGTAAAACGTGATTTATATGTCCGAAGAGAGCAATCGCCTCCATGCATCTGCGGATAGACGCGGCGGGCGGCACGGGAAAGGATGGAGGTCCAATGGAGATGAGGGTGTTCGCATGCCACGAGCAGCGAATGCTGCGCGGTATGCACGGCCGCTGGCCGTACCGCCGCTCGCACTGCCGGCATGACCTTCACTGGCTCGTGCGCGTGCAGCGCGGGCCATGCCTGTGCGCCAGCGCACGCAACCACTCGCTGGCGGGCCTGCGCGCCTACAGCCGGCGTCCTTAGAGCTCGAGGGGGATCGAGGCGAGGGGAATCTATCCCCGCAGGCCCGGGATCGATACCGGGGGGGGCTGCGGGGATAGGTCATTCTGCGGGGCGTGCTCGGCGCGATGGGCGTGCTCGGCGATCGCGTCGATCAGCTGTGGCCAGACCGCGCGCGGGAGGTCGTGGCCCATCTTCTCGACGTCCATCATCCGCGCTCCGGGGATCGCGCGCGCCGTGGCGCGGCCGCCGGAGGACGCGACAAGCGGGTCGGCCGTACCGTGGATTACGAGGGTGGGCGCACGAATGCCGCGGAGCTCGGCGGTGCGATCGCCGGAGGCGATGATCGCGGCCAGCTGACGGCCCGGTCCGTTGGGGTCGTGGTCGCGATCGTAGCTGCGCCCGGCGAGCTCGCGAATCTCATCCTGGTCGCGGGGTAGGCCGCGCGAGCCGATCGCTGCGAAGACGCCCTCCATGTGGGTGACAAACGCCGCGCGCTCGCGCGGGGCGCGCCGCAGCAGGGCACTGTAGACGCGCACGGAGGGCTGGCCGCTGAAGCGGTTGCCGGTGTTGGACATGATCGACACCAGCGAGCGAACCTGCCCGGGATGGCGTGCGGCAAGCGTCTGGGCGATCATGCCGCCCATCGAGGCGCCGATCATGTGGGCCGGTGCGAGCTCGAGCCGCACCAGCAGCTCAGAGGCGTCCTCGGCCATGTCGGCGAGCGTGTAGACGGCGGCGCGCTTTGAGCGCAGCAGCAGCTGGCGGACGTTCGGCGGGCGCCCGGTCAGGTGGGTGGAGTGACCGATGTCGCGGTTGTCGAAGCGCACGACATGCAGATCGCGCGCGGCCAGCTCGGTGCAGAAGTCCTCCTGCCAGGCGAGCATCTGCGTGCCGAGCCCCATCACCAGCAGCGCGGTCGGATGCGAGCGCTCGCCGAAGGTCTCGTAGCAGAGGGTGATCCCCCGGCCGACGTCGCAGAACTGCTCGGACACGATGGAGCGATGCTAGCGGCCCACGTCGCTAGGATCGAGACCATGGCCACGAGCGCACCCGACCTCGCCCCGCTCGCACCGGAGGAGGAGAAGCTCAGGCGCCTGTCGATCGACACGATCCGCGGTCTCTCGATGGACGCCGTGCAGAAGGCCAATGCCGGACACCCCGGCACCGCGATGGCGCTCGCGCCGCTGGCCTACGTGCTCTTCCAGCGCTTCCTGCGCGTCAACCCGCGCGAAACCGCGTGGGCCGACCGCGACCGCTTCGTGCTGAGCTCCGGACACGCCTGTGTGCTGCAGTACTCGCTGCTGCACCTGTGCGGCTGGGACGTGAAGCTCGATGACCTCAAGCAGTTCCGCCAATGGGGCTCGCGCTGCCCTGGGCACCCCGAGCGCGGGCACACGCCGGGCATCGAGGTGACGACGGGGCCGCTCGGGCAAGGCGTGGCAAACGCGGTCGGTATGGCGATGGCCGAGCGCTTCCTCGCCGACCGCTTCAACCGGCCGGGGCGCGAGCTGATCGACCACAACGTCTATGCGATCTGCTCCGACGGCGACATGATGGAGGGCATCAGTCAGGAAGCGGCCTCGATCGCGGGGCACTTCGCGCTCGGCAAGCTGATCGTCTGCTACGACGACAATCGCATCACGATCGACGGCACGACCTCGATCTCCTTCGATGGCGAGAACCACACTGCGCGCTTCGAAGCCGACGGCTGGCATGTGCAGCGGGTTGCCGACTCCGAGGACGTGGAGGCCCTGGAGGCGGCGATCGCGGCGGCGCGCGATGAAACCGAGCGGCCGTCGTTCATCGCGATCCGCTCGCACATCGCATACCCCGCGCCGAACGCCGTCGACACCGCCAAGTCCCACGGGGCGGCGCTCGGCGAGGAGGAGGTGGCGGCGACCAAGCGCGTGATGGGCTTTGACCCCGAGCAGAGCTTCTGGGTCGATGAGCGCGTGTACGAGCACATGTCGCTGCACGAGCGCGGGGCCGCCCACCAGGCCCGCTGGCAGGAGCGCTTCGACGGCTGGCGTGAGGATTTCCCGGAGATGGCCGAGGACTGGGACCGCGCGTTCTCCGGCAAGCTGCGCGAGGGTTGGCGCGAGTCGCTCCCGGAGTTCGAGGCGGGCGAGAAGATCGCTACGCGCGCCGCCGGGCAGAAGGTGATGGCGGCCTTCGGCGAGTTCGCGCCGACGATGATCGGCGGCGCCGCGGACCTGGTCGAGTCGACCAAGACGCTGTTCGAGGGCGGCGGTGAGTTCTCGCGCGTGCACGCCGGGCGCAACGTGCCGTTCGGGATTCGCGAGCACGCGATGGGTGCGCTCGTCAACGGCGCCGCGGCCCACGGCGGGATCGTCAAGCCCTACGGCTCGACGTTCCTGATCTTCTCCGATTACATGCGCGGCGCGGTGCGCCTCTCGGCGCTGATGGGCCTGCCGGTGGTGTGGGTCTGGACACACGATTCGGTCGCGCTCGGCGAGGACGGGCCGACGCACCAGCCCGTCGAGCACTTCGCGGCGCTGCGCGCGATCCCCGAGCTGTGGGTCATCCGCCCGGGCGATGCGAACGAGACGAGCGTGGCATGGCGCGTGGCGCTGGAACGCGAGGACGGACCGGTGGCGCTGTTGCTCTCACGCCAGAGTATTCCCGTGCTCGATCGCTCCGAGGTGGCCGGCGCCGATGGCCTGGAGCGCGGCGGCTACACGCTCTGGGAGGGCGGCGGCGAGGGAGCGCCCGCGGCGATTCTGATCGCGACCGGCAGCGAGGTCGAGCAGACGCTCGCGGCGGCCCGCGAGCTGGCCGGCGAGGGCACGCGCGTTCGCGTCGTCTCGATGCCCTGCATGGAGCTCTTCGAAGCCCAGTCGCCCGAGTACCGCGAGCAGGTGCTGCCGCGCGCGGTGCGCGCGCGCCTGGCGGTCGAGCCGGGCGCCAGGCAGAGCTGGTGGCGCTGGGTCGGCAGCGACGGCGACGTGCTCGGCCTCGATCGTTTCGGCGCCTCCGCGCCGGGTACCACGGTGCTGGAGAAGCTTGGCTTCAGCACCGAGAACATCCTCGCCCGCGCGCGAGCGCTGCTCCAGTCAACGACCTGAGGAGTCCCGATGGCAGACGCCAACTCGCCCCTGCAACGCCTCTCAGCGCTCGGGCAGAGCGTCTGGGTTGACTTCCTCTCGCGCGAGTCGATCCGCGGCGGGCACCTGCAGGAGCTGATCGATGACTACTCGGTTGTCGGCGCCACCTCCAACCCGACGATCTTCCAGAAGGCGATGGGCTCGGGCGAGGTCTACGACGAGCAGATCAACGAGCTCGCCGGCGATGGCAAGGACGTCGCGGAGACGTTCTGGGCGCTTGCCCAGCAGGACATCGCCGAGGCCTGCGACGTGTTTCGCTCGGTCTGGGACGGTGGGCAGGGCCGCGACGGCTACGTCTCGCTCGAGGTCGACCCGCGCCTGGCCTACGACACGCTTGAGACCTACCGCGAGGCGATGCGCATCCACAACGAGGTCGACCGGCCGAACCTGATGGTCAAGATCCCCGCCACGCGCCCCGGGCTCGCGGCGATCGAGGACGTGATCGCGAAGGGACGCTCGATCAACGTCACGCTGATCTTCTCGCTGCGCCGCTACGCGGAGGTCGCCGAGTCCTACATCCGCGGCCTGGAGCGGCTCGTCGCCGAGGGCGGGGACCCGAGCACGGTCGCTTCGGTCGCGAGCTTCTTCGTGTCGCGCATCGACACCGAGGGCGACAAACGCCTCGATCTGATCGGCGGCGTCGAGACGCTCAAGGGGCACCTTGCGATCGCAAACGCGCGCCTGGCCTACGACCACTACCTCGAGGCGTTCGCCGGGCCGCGCTGGGAGTACCTCGCCGGCAAGGGCGCAACGCCCCAGCGCGTGCTGTGGGCCTCGACCTCGACGAAGAACCCTGACTACAAGGACACGATGTACGTCGAGGAGCTGATCGGCCCGGACACGGTGAACACGATGCCCGAGGAGACGATCAAGGCCTTCAAGGATCACGGCAGCCCCGAGCCACGGCTGCGCAGCGGCATGCTGCAGGCGCGGGATCTGCTCGAGGAGCTGCGCGCTGCGGGCGTCGACTACGACGATCTCACCGACACGCTCGAGCGCGAGGGCGTCGAAAAATTCGCCGACTCCTTCGACGAGCTGATGGGCGTGCTCGAGGGCAAGCGCAAGGCGCTCGCGCCCGCCTGAGATCGCTCAGCGGTAGGGGATCGGGATCAGCACGCGGATGCTCAGCGGTCCCGAGGGAAAGGCCTCGGCGTGCACTGTGAAGACGCGGTAGTTCGAGCCGCGGTAGGTGTAGTCTCCGCTCGAGGGGACCTTCCCGGGGTTCGGGCCGAGGCTGTTCTTGACGAGCCGGCCGCTCATGTACATCAGCGCCTTCAAACCGACCAGCCGCCCGACGAGGCGCTTGTAGCCCTCGTCGTCCTGGATCGAGAGCACGATGCTGCCGATCCTGCGTCCCTGCAGGCGCAGCGGGGCGGTGACCGGCGCGAGCACGTAGGGGCCGCCGTCATCGACGAGCAGGCTGCCATCGACGGCGAGCACGCGCAGGCGCACGAGGTGTTTGTGCAGCAGCGCTTCGACCGCCGTGCGTGCGGCCACGGGGTCGTGGCGCGCCACCGCCGCGAGCAGCGGCTCATCGCGCTGTACGCGCTGGATCTGAGCGAGCGTGCGGTGACCGTGCTCGCCTTCATAGATCAGGGTGGCGATTTTCCCCAGCGTGTTGGCGGTCGTCTCGAGCCCATTCGATCCGCACAGCGCGGTCGTGGAGCTGGCTGCTCGCAGCAGGTAGACGCTGATCGCGCCCTGCGGGTAGGCCTCGCCCGGGAAGGAGGCGTACTGGTACCGAACCCCGCCGATCGCGACGGTGCCTTCCCGGCCGAGCGGGCCTGCGGGCAGCGTGAGCGAGCCGCCGATCTGAGTAGTGCCCGAGCGCAGCGCCACGAGGCCCTCGGCGACGCCGTTGCCCTCGGCGATGAAGCCCGCGTCCGACCACACGCTCGTGAGGTAGCTGCCGATCGTCCTGCCCTGTGCGTCCTTGATCGTGCCGCGCAGGGGCGTGAGTGCGGGGCCGCCCAGCTCGGCGAGCGTGTGCGTCCCGCGCGTCACGCGCAGGTTCGTCATGTGCCCGGTCGCGAGCAGTTCCCCAGCCGCCGCGCGCGCCTGTGCCGCGCTGTTCGCTTCGAGCGCTTGGCGCAGGGGCAGCGAGGCCTCGATCAGATGCCGGGCGGAGGCGGTGCGTTCGCTTGAGACCCCCTCGCGATAGATCCGCTGCAGCACGCGCCCGAGCGTGTCGAGCACGGTCGCCTCACAGCTTTTTGGCGGCCCTTCGGCGCTCGCCCGCTTCGCCGCCGAGCCGCAGCCGGCGAGCAGCAGGACGGCGGCGAGCGCGGCCGCGATGCGCGCGAGGAGGGCTCCGCCGCCGGGGAGCGCGGGCATCTGCACGGAGCGAAGCATCTCCGAGCATCCTAAGGATCGGCTAACGCCGTGCTGAGACTCCTCCCACAGCGGGCGTGAGGTAACGTCGCGGGGGATGGCATCCGTGCTGATCACCGGCGCCTCGACGGGCATCGGCCGCGCGACCGCGCTGCGGCTCGCGGGCAAGGGCTGGACGGTGCTCGCCGGCG
>JACDGG010000280.1 GCA_013815355.1 Solirubrobacterales bacterium | reverse complement strand
ACGCGCGTCCCCTCGCCGGCTCCCCGCGCCCGGAGGTGCCCGGCGCCGCTGCGCGCGGCGTCGATGAGCTGTGCATAGGTGCAGCTGCCGGCGGACGTCTGCAGCGCCGTGTGCGCCGGGCGCGTCCGGGCGGCGCGAGTGAGCCATCCATCGACCAACATCGCCCACAGGCTAGCCTTCGCCTGCGTGAGCACCTCCTGGAACCCTGTCGACCCCTCGCACGGCGAGGCCTACGCCGACATCCGCTACGAGAAGTCCGCGGGCGCCGACGCCGGCATCGCCAAGATCACGATCGCGCGCCCGGAGGTTCGCAACGCGTTTCGCCCGCGCACGATCATCGAGATCTCCCAGGCGCTCGAGGATGCCCGCGAGGACACGGAGATCGGAGTGATCGTGCTGACCGGCGAGGGACCGGATGCGTTCTGCTCGGGAGGCGATCAGCGCGTGCGCGGCGACTCCGGCTACCTCGACGACGAGAGTATGAAGGCCCCACCCGCCCACGCGGGTGTCGGTCGCTTCCACGTCACCGACCTGCACATCCAGATCCGGCGCATGCCCAAGCCCGTCGTGGCGATGGTCGCCGGCTATGCGATCGGCGGCGGACACGTGCTCCACCTCGTCTGCGATCTGACGATCGCTGCCGATAACGCCCGCTTCGGCCAGGTCGGACCGAAGGTCGGCTCCTTCGACGGCGGCTTCGGCGCCGGCCTGCTCGCGAACCTCGTCGGGCCGAAGAAGGCCAAGGAGATCTGGTTCCTGTGCCGGCAGTACTCGGCCGAGGAGGCACGCGAGATGGGCATGGTCAACACGGTTGTGCCGCTCGAGCGCCTGGAGGAGGAGACGGTCGCCTGGTGCCGGGAGATGCTCGTGCTCTCGCCGTTCTCGCTGCGCCTCCTGAAGGCCAGCTTCAACGCCGCGGAAGACGGCCTGTCGGGAATCCAGCAGCTGGCCCACGATGCGAACCTGCTCTTCTACGGCAGCGAGGAGGCCCAGGAGGGCCGCGACGCCTATCGCGAGAAGCGCAAACCGGACTTCTCGCGCTTCCCCAAGCGGGCATAGAGCGTGGGCGCGGTGCGCATCTGGGTGATGGCCGCCCGTGTGCGCACGCTGCCCGCGGCGATCGCACCGGTGCTCGTGGGCACCTCGCTGGCCCTCGGCGCCGGCCACTTCCGGGCGCTCGCCTTCATCGCCGCGCTGCTCGGCGCCGTGCTGATCCAGGTGGGCACGAACCTCTCAAACGACTACTCCGACGCGCGGCGCGGCGCGGACACCGAGGACCGGCTAGGGCCGGTGCGCGTGACCGCCGGCGGTCTCCTCCCCCCCAGCCAGGTCCTGATCGCCACCTATGTGAGCTTCGCCCTGGCGGTCGGCTGCGGCGCCTATCTGGTCGCGGTGGCGGGGCCTGAGCTGATCGCCGTCGGCGCCGCCTCGATTCTCGCTGGCGTGCTGTACACCGGAGGTCCGCGCCCCTACGGCTATGAGGGACTCGGCGAGGTCTTCGTGTTCCTGTTCTTCGGGATCGTGGCCGTGGCCGGCTCCTACTTCGTGCAGGTCCAGCGCCTGCCCTGGGAGGCATTCGTGTGCGCGGTGCCCGTCGGGCTGCTGGCGAGCGCGATTCTCGTGGTCAACAACGTGCGTGACCTCGAGACCGATCGCCGCGCGGGCAAGCGCACGCTGGCGGTGCGCCTGGGGCGCGAGCGCACGCGCATGCTGTACGGCGCGATGCTCGTCGGCGCGTTCATCGTGGCGCCGCTGCCGTGGGCGTTCGGGTCGCTGGACGGGTGGCTGTTGGCGCCGTGGGCGGCGGCGCCGCTTGCGCTGCGTCTGGCGAGGGTCGTGCGCTCGCGCACCGATGGACCGGCGCTGAACGGCGCGCTGGCCGGCACCGGTGCGCTGCAGCTCGTCTTCTGCCTGCTGTTCGCCGCCGGCATCCTCGCCGCCGGCGGCATCGGCCCATGAGGCTCGAGTGCGAGCGGCGCACGCTCAGGCTCGCACAGCCGCTCGAGAGCTCCTACGGGACGGTGGCCGAGCGCGAGCTGATCCTCGTCAGGCTCTGCGACGAGGACGGGGCGCACGGCTACGGCGAAGCGGCGCCGCTCGAGCCCTACGACGGCATCGCGATCGAGCGCGCGCAGGGCGCCCTGGACGCCTATGCGCCCGTGATCGCTGGCGCCGACGGCTTCAACGGAGCGCAGATCATGGAAGCCTGTCGCCGCGCCGATCAGCTCCCGGTCGCGCTGGCCGCAATCGACATGGCGCTGTGGGACCGGGCAGGGCGCCGCGCCGGCAAGTCTGTGGCGGCGCTGCTCAGCGACGATCCCGCCGCTGAGGTGCCCGTCAACGCGACGCTCACCGCAGTCGATCGCGCCGGCTGCGCCGAGCAGGCCGCACGCGCCGTCGCACAGGGCTTTCAGTGCCTGAAGATCAAGGTCGGCCTCGCCGAGGACGCCGGCCGCGTCGCCGCCGTGCGCGCGGCCGCCGGGCCGCAGGTGGCC
>JACDGG010000279.1 GCA_013815355.1 Solirubrobacterales bacterium | reverse complement strand
GGACAGGAGATCGAGCGCTTCCGCGGGCGCCTGCGCGCGTGCCTGGCTGAAGCGCGATCGCTGCTGGGCGCCTCAGAGCCGGCCGACTCCGACGCGTGGCTCGAGCTCGGCGAGCGCCTGCAGCGCGACTGCTGGCTGCTCGCCTCCGCCACGCACTGCCTCCACGAGTGGGCCGAGCCCGACGACGCGCACGCCGACATCGACACCCACGACGAGCCGCCGGGCGCGAGCACGGTGGGCCTCGATGCCGCAACGCTTCACCGCCGGCAGACCAGGCGCGCCGGGCGGCGCAACATCCGCCTCTGGCGGGAGGGCCGCTGAGTGCGCTGGTGCGGCGACTACGAGCGACGACGACGGCGCGGAGGCGGCGGAGGTTTGCGCTCGCGCGGCACCGGCAGGTCGCGCACGAGGTCCGCGAGCGAGACGTCGAGGCTGTCGGCGAGGATCAGGAGCGTCGAGAGTCGTGGATCGGTCTTGCCCTGCTCGAGGCCGCCGATCGTGGTGCGGTGCAGGCGCGCGTGCTCGCTGAAAGCTTCCTGAGAGGGGAAGCGGGCACGCCTCAGCGGCGCGAAGCGCTCGGCGAAGCGGCGCCTGAAGTCGGCCATCTCGGCGTAGTAGGGATCCCTGCGCGCCACGGGCGCCAGACTGCTGGCATGCAGCGCAAATGTCGACAGACAGTTGACTGCACAGCCGAACTCGGTTGCAGCGCCGCTCAGGCTGGCGCGGGCGTCACGACGTGCTCGGCGCGGCGCTGCTCTGCGATCACGCGCAGCGCGAACTGCCCGGCGGGATGGGCACGCGCGCGTTCGACGAGCGCGGCGATCTGCGGGGGAAGGCTCTGCGGCTGGGGCAGCGGCGTACCGTAGTCCTCGGGCACGATCACCGACGCGGCGAGCGCGGCGAACGTCAGGTCCGCCGCGCCGAAGCGCTCACCGCAGAGATACGGGCGACCGTCCTGCAGCAGCGCGGCGACGTTGTCGAGCTCGCGCCACACGATCCGCTCGTCTTCGACCTCCACCCCGGGCGAGATCGCGAGCACGCGCGCGGCGAAGCGCTTGATGACGGGCCAGCCCCAGCGAATCGCGCGATCCTCCCACGCGGGCACGCCCTGGTTGTTGAAGCTCAGCATCAGCTGGCGCTCGGGAAACATGTTCACGTACATCAGCCGCCGCCCGCAGGGCCCGAGCTGCTCGTCCAGGCGCCGGCAGAGCGCCTGTACGCCGTGGCGCTCGGTTGCCTCGGCGGGGAACAGGCGTTGCTCGCGCTCGAGGCGCTCGTCGACCCATTCGAGGATCTCCGCCGACTCCGCCACGACGCGCTCGGGCGTGACGAGCACCGGCACCGTGACGCCGCCGCCGGCGCGCCTCGCGGCGAGCTGATGCACGCCCTGGACGTGGCGCTCCTCGCGGTAGTCGAGCCCCGCGCGCTCGAGCGCCCAGCGCGCCTTCTCACAGTAGTGACTGATCGGGATCGTGATCAGACGGAGCACTCTCAGGCGAGTATGACCCCTTTGCTAGGGTCGTGTGCGAGGTGGCGCGCTGACTTCCAGGCAGGGCAGATCCGAGCACGACGAGCGGTCCCGACGTGTCTCCGAGCCGGTGGCGCTCAGCGCGATCGCGCCCCAGTTCGAGGAGTGGCAGATCGAGCTGCACGGGCGCCGCGTGATCTACCGGATCGCCGGGAGCGGGCCGCCGGTGGTGCTGATCCACGGCATGCTCAACTCCTCGAGCCACTGGCAGGCGGTCGCCGAGGAGCTTGCGGTTGACCACACCGTGATCGCGCCAGATTTGATCGGCCACGGCGACTCCGCCGCGCCGCGCGGCGACTACTCGCTCGGAGCGCACGCCGCGAGCATCCGCGACCTGCTGGCGGCGATCGGCGTCGAGCGCGCGAGCATCGTCGGGCACTCGCTCGGCGGCGGCGTGGCGATGCAGTTCTTCTACCAGTTCCCCCAGCGCGTCGAGCGTCTCGCGCTGATCTCCAGTGGAGGCCTCGGCCGCGAGGTCAGCCCGATGCTGCGCACCGCCGCGCTGCCAGGGATGTCGGCGCTTTTGTCGGTGACGATCCACCCGCGCCTGCTCGGTGCGCTGCGCGGCGGCGGCACGCGCCTGCGCGAGCGGGGCATCGGTGCGGGCGTCTACCTGCAGGGGCTCGCACGGGCCCTTCGCCCGCTGGAGAACGCCGACGCGCGCGAGGCCTTCCTGCAGACGCTGCGCGCCGTGATCGACAGGCACGGCCAGCGCGTCAGTGCCACCGACCGCCTCGGCCTGCTTGAGTCGATCCCGACGCTGATCGTGTGGGGCCAGCGCGACCGCACGATCCCGATCGAGCACGGGCGCCGCGCGCACGAGGCGATCGCCCACAGCTTCTTCCGCACGCTCCCCGAGGCGGCGCACTTCCCCCACTTGGAAGATCCCGCGGGCCTCTCCGCGCTGCTGCGGGAGTTCCTCACCGCTACCCGCCCGGGCCTGATCGAGGACGGCGACTGGGGCGCCGTGATGG
>JACDGG010000080.1 GCA_013815355.1 Solirubrobacterales bacterium | reverse complement strand
GCACCGCACTGCGCGAGGACTAGCGAGCGCCGTCGGGCGCTCAGCCGGCGCTTGCGCCGCCGGCGAGCACGGCCGTCGGCGCCGTCGGCGGCACGCCGAGGTCCGGGGTGTTCGCTGTATGCCCGACGACGCGGGTGCGGATGCGCACCGTCTCGGTGATGCCGAGCGCTGCAGCGGCGCCCGCGGTCAGATCCCAGTCGGCGATGTGGCTGTAGGGGCCGCGGTCGAGCACGGGAACGGTGAGGGAGTGGGTCGCGTAGGTGACCTTCACGAGCGTCCCGCAGGGGAGCGTGCGGTTGGCGACGCCGACGACGCCCGGCGTGAGCATCTGCCCGCACGCGGTCTTCTGGCCGTAGAAGCCCGGACCGAACCATGTCGCGACACCGCTCGGGCGCACCTTGGGCTTGGCCGGCGCGGGGGTCGAGCCTGTTCCCGGAGCGCTCGCGCCACCGGTCGAGCCGCTAGCGAGGGCGCTGTCTGCGGGAATCGCAAAAGCGCCGATGGCGGCCATCAGGGCGAGCATGATCGTGGCTGTCTTGGGCATACGCATCGTGTTCGTCGCCTACGGGGTGAGCTGACGGGCTCGCGCGGCATGCTTCTGCGGCGCTACGGCCCCTGATGGGCCGATTCGCCCCAGCGGCTCAGAGTTCGAGCCGCATTGGGTCCCCCGCCTGCCGCGACCTTGGTCGCAGCAGCTCGGCGTGGGCCGCAGTATACAGGCCGCGGTGAAGGCCTCAGAGAGGCAGGCGGGCGAGCACGTCCTTGACCAGACGCTCACCGGTGGACAGGCCCGCGCGGGCCAGCTCGTTGAAGATCTCGGCAGCTGAGGACACGAGCTCGGCGCCACCGGGAGGTTGAACCGGGCCGGTGGCGCGATCCATTTCGGACTCGAACCCCTGGCGCGGAACGCCGTCATCGACGCGCGCGCCGCCGGGACGGCGAACAGGGTCGGGGGCTGAGCGGGCGGACCCGCGGGTCGCGGCGGGACGGGGCGAGCGCGGCGCTTGGGCCCGCGCTTTCGGTGCGGCCTTCGCTTTCGTGGTGGCCCGGGCGTTCGGCGTGACGTTGGCCTTGGGCGTCGCCTGGGTTTTCGGCGTGGCTCTTGCCCGCGGCGTGGCTGTAGCTTTTGATGTGGCTTTGGCCTGCGGGGTAGCCGTGGCTTTCGGCGGGGCCACGGCTTTCGCCGCGGCCGCCTTGATCTTCGGTGCGGGCTTCGCTTTCGGCTTGCTCTGAGCTTTGGCGGGCTTGACTTTTGGCTTGGCTGCGGCCGCCTTCGAGCCGTTCGCGGCAGCTCGCGCCGGGGGTGCGCCACCCAATGCTTTCGCGGTCTCGCGCGTGGCCGCCGGGGAGTCGGCTTTGCGAGCGGCCGCTCGCCGGGCGCTGGAGCGCTGTGGCCGCGTACGCGGCAGATTCGCGAGCACGCCCGCCTCGGCCTGAGGATCACTCGGGCGGCCGTTGTTCTCGCTGGCGCTGCTCATCGGCACATCATTGCTTAACGCGGCACCTGCAAGCGGAGCGGCATTCGCTCAGATTGCGCTGCGGACGCGTTAGCATGGGACCTCTGAGACTCTCTTTTTCGATGTAACGTCGGCGGGCCTGCGGCCTATGTCCGGCGAGAGACAGTGCGGCAATAATCTTGCGGGGCCCAGGCGCTCGCCACCGGGACCCGACGACCGAGAAATGGAAACACGTATGTCAGTAGTCGAGCTTCAGGAGTTGGATGAGGTCAAGGGCCTGGTTGCGAAGGGCCAGCAGGTCGGCGTGCTCTCCTATGCGGAGATCACCAAGGCCGTCTCCGAGCTCGACCTGGACGAGTCCGACGTAGAGGAGCTCCACGGGTTCTTCGAGAAATCCGAGATCGAGCTCGTCGAGGAGATCGACCCGGCGATCGCCGCGGCCTCACAGGTCGAGCGCGCGCCCGACAAACGCGGCCGGCGCAAAGCCAAAACGGCGCTGGATCTGAAGCCGGACATGACGACCGACTCGCTGCAGCTGTTCCTCAAGGACATCGGCAAGGTGCGTCTGCTCACCGCCCAGGAGGAGGTCGATCTCGCAAAGCGCATCGAGCGCGGCGACCTCGACGCGAAGCAGAAGATGGTCGAGTCCAACCTGCGCCTGGTCGTCTCGATCGCCAAGAACTACCGCAACCAAGGGCTCCCGTTCCTCGACCTGATCCAGGAGGGCACGCTCGGCCTGGTGCGCGCCGCGGAGAAGTTCGACTACCGCAAGGGTTTCAAGTTCTCGACCTACGCGACGTGGTGGATTCGTCAGGCGATCGCCCGCGCGCTCGCCGACAAGGCGCGCACGATCCGCATCCCTGTGCACGTGGTCGAGAAGCTCAACAAGATCGGGCGCGCCGAGCGCAAGCTCGTCACCGAGCTGGGCCGCGAGCCCACCGCGGATGAGATCGCCGAGGTCACGGGCATCGACCCCGAGGAGGTCGACTCGATCAAGCGCTCCGCGCAGGCGCCCGTGTCCCTCGAGAAGCCGGTGGGCGATGAGGAGGAGTCGGAGTTCGGCCAGTTCATTGCCGATGAGCGCGCCGAGTCCCCCTACGAGCGCGCCGCAGAGATCCTCACAAAGGAGGCTCTGCGCGAGGCGCTGGAGAACCTCTCCTACCGCGAACGCCGCGTGCTCGAGCTGCGCTACGGGCTCGGCGGCGAGCACCCACGCACGCTCGACGAGGTGGGTCGCACGTTCAACGTCACGCGCGAGCGCATCCGTCAGATCGAGAACCAGTCGCTGAAGAAGCTGCAGTCGCTCGCAGAGGCACAAAAGCTCCGCGACGTCGCCTGAGGCGCGCCTCGACATTCGGCAGTCCACGCGCGAAAGCGCCTGGTCCGTCCACGGTCGGCGGCGCCATTCAAGGCTTTCGCCTCCGCTGCCGATCAGCTCGCATGTTCGATGTCATGGCCGCTCTGCAGGAGCTTGTCGATCGCGGGGGCTCCGACCTTCATCTCAAGGGCGGCTCTGCGCCGCTGTTCCGCGTCAACGGCGATCTGACGCTCCACGCGAGCGTCGAGCCGCTGAGCCCCGAGGACACCGAGGGCGCGCTGCGCACGCTGCTCAGCGACGAGCTCAAGCTGGAGGAGTTCGCGCACGAGCACGAGGTCGACTTCTCCTTTGAAATCCCCGACACGGCGCGCTTTCGCATCAACGCCTTCCGCCAGCGCGGCCTCGTCTCGCTGGTTTGCCGTGCGATTCCTCACCGCATCAGCTCGATCGAGGAGCTCTCGCTCCCCAGCGTGGTGCGCGAGCTGGCCGAGGAGGAGCGTGGCATCGTCCTCTTGACCGGCACGACGGGCTCAGGCAAGTCCACGACGCTCGCGGCGATGATCGACCACATGAACCACACGATGAGCAAGCACATCGTCACAATCGAGGACCCGATCGAGTTCGTGCACACCGACAAGCGCTCAGCCATCAACCAGCGTGAAGTCGGCATGGATACCGCATCCTTCAAGCGTGCCCTGCGGCGCGTGCTGCGCCAGGACCCCGATGTGATCCTCGTGGGGGAGATGCGCGACGAGGAGACCGTTCAGACGGCGCTCTCGGCGGCGGAGACGGGGCACCTCGTGCTCTCAACGATCCACACGGTCGACGCGACCGAGTCGATCAACCGCATGCTCGACTTCTTCCCCCCCCACCAGCACGGCCAGGCGCGCAGCATGATCGCCGGCACCGTGCGGGGCGTCATCTCCCAGCGGCTCGTGCCCGGCGCGGACGGCGGACGGGTCGCGGTCTGCGAGATCATGCGCATGACCGGACGCGTGCGCGACATGATCATGGACCCCGCGCAGACGGGCAAACTCGTCGAGGTGATCACCAGCGGTGGTTACTACGGCATGCAGACCTTCGACCAGGCGCTGTTCGGCCACGTCAAGGCCGGCCGCGTCACCTTCGAGGACGCGATGCGCGTCGCCTCCAGCCCCCACGACTTCAAGCTGCTGATGCAGGCTGATGGCCGCGTCGGCACCACGATGGACGACGTCGCCTCCGCCGAGGCCAATCGCGAGCCCAGCCCGAGCAGCTCGCTCAGCGCTGCCTGAGGCTTCCTTCCTTACTTCAGTTGGTAAAGTAAAGGCTGTTATGGCCGTCGATGAGACATGTCCCGTCTGCCTCACCGCTGAGATCGTGTGCGGCAAGTGGACGCTTCTGCTCATCCGCGACCTGGCCGAGGGCTGCTCGCGCTTCTGCGAGCTCGAACGCTCGCTCGCCGGCATCAGCCCGCGCACGCTGTCGTTGCGGCTGCGGGCATTGGAGGAGGAGGGGATCGTGGAGCGCCAGACGTTCCCCGAGGTGCCCCCGCGGGTCGAGTACGCGCTGACGGAGAAGGGGCGCGCGCTGCTGCCGATCATCGATGACATGCGCGCCTACGGCGAAGACTGGCTGGGCGCCGAGTGCGCCGAGCGCTCCGGTCTCACCGCCGATCTGCTGATCGCCTGAGCGCCGCCACGGCTGCAAGCGGGCCTGCGCCGGGCAGGAGCGCGAGGCAGCGCCCCGAAGTGAGCCTGTATGCGCTCTCTACAGCTGCAGGCTGCGCTCAGCGATTACCTGGAGCTCGCGGCGAGCCATCTTCACGCCGAGGTCGCCGGTGGCGCAGAGGTGCCCTTCGAGATTGAGCAGCACAGCCGACGCCGGCGCTCGAGCGGACCGTCGCTGTACTGCTACCGCCCGCTGACAGAGGAGTTCATCGCGGAGCGGATGCCGGCGCTGGGAGGCCTGGCCGGCTACACCGAGGCGTCTGAGCTGTTGGCGAGCTTCGACGGACTCGGGCGCTACCTGGCGGCGAGGGGCAGGGAGCTCCCCCGCGCCACGCCCCGCGCCGAGGCTGCGGCGGCGGTCCTTGCGCTGCTGTGCGACGTGTTCGCCGAGCAGAGCGACTTCGAGCTCGTTCCCGCCCGCCTCAGCGCGGCGCTCGACCGTCTCGAGAGCGCCGCTCTGTCGAGCACCAGCGAGGTGACGCTCGTGGCGACACTCGAGGGGCTGACGATCACCTCGCCCGAGCTTGCGCTCACGAAGGGTCTCACGATTGCGCAGCCGCACGCGCTTGCCGGTCTGCCTGCGGGCGCCGCGAGCACGCTCGACGCGGGCGCGGGCGGTCACCTGGTCGTGGTGCTCGCCGCCGAGGAGGACGAGCCGCGCGACGCGCTCGCACGCGGAGGAGAGATCCTCCATGAGCTGCTGCGCGCGCTGCGCCTGTTCGGCGACGGGCGGGTCACGCTCGGCGTGCTCGCATGGGCGCGGATCGGCGAGGGGCCCTGGAGCCCGTTCGCGCTCGGGACGGGCGGGCGCCCGCACGGGATGCTGCTCGTGACGCCCGAGCAGGAGGACGAGCTGCGGGCCTTCTGCAACCTCGTCTCGCGCCGCGCACCCGACGGCAACGAGCTTGCCTGGGCGCTGCGCCGCTTCGAGCTCGGCTGTGAGCGTCAGGACCCCTACGAGGCCCTGAGCGACAACCTGCTGGCGCTGCGCGCGCTGCTCGAGCCCGAGGGGCCGACGAGCGCGCTGCTGGCCAGGCGTCTTGCGGCGCTTTGCGCGACACCCGAGGGCCGCCTGGATCTGGACGAGCGGATATCGCAGGCGCTCGCACTCGAGCACGCCGTGATGGCAGGTACCGCGATGGCCCATGCCGGCGCAGAGGCGCTCGCACGCGACGTGGCCGATCATCTGCGGGCGCTGCTTCGAGATGTGATCTGCGGGCATCTCGACGGCGACCTCGTGGCGCTTGCGGAGGAGATCCTGCGCGAGTCAGAGCAGCCGCCCGAGCTCTCCCCGGAGCTCGCCATCGGTCACGCAGGCGCGGCGGTCCGCGCCGTCGCGGCGCAGGAGCTATCCGAAGAGATATTCGGCGATTCCGGCGAGGCCCAGGAGGTCCTGGACGTCTTCATCTAGGTGCGGCACGACGATCGCGTCGTGTCCGCCGAGCGTGCGCGAGAGACGCTCGATCGTCGCCTCATCGCGCCGCGCGAGCACGTCGTAGTCGGCGAGGTTGCTGCTCACGCGGGCGCCGAGCGAGGCTCCCAGCTGCTCCACGAGCAGCTCCTCCACGGCCTCCTCCGACTGTCCGTCGAGGCCGTCGCTGTGCACGCGATTGACGACCAGCTCGGCGCGCGCCATGCCCGCCTCGACGAGGCGCTCGGCGAGGTAGCCGGCCTCGCGCGAAGGCTCGGCCTCGGGCGAGGTCACGATCAGGAAGGCGGCCTCGGGCGAGCGCAGCAGCGCCGAGACGGCGCGCGTGCGCTCGCCGAAGCCGTCGATCACGCTGCCGAGCGAGCGAAAGAAGCTCGACAGCTCGCTCAGCATGTCGACGCCCGTGACGCGCGCGAAGATCGAGAAGATCAGCGCCGTGCCGCGGCCGAACAGGCGCGCGGTCAGCCCGCCCGGCGCAAGGAACACCTGCAGGGCGCGGCCGTCGAGGAAGCCGATCAGACGGTTGGGCGCGTTGAGGAAGTCCAGCGCGTTGCGCGAGGGCGGCGTGTCGAGCACGATCACGTCGAAGTCGTGCTCCTCATAAAGCTCGTAGAGCTTGGCCACCGCGCTCAGCTCCTGCGATCCGGCGACCGCGGTGGAGAGCTCGCGGTAGACGGGGTTGGCGAGGATCTCATCGCGTGCCTGCTCGGTAGAGGCCAGGCGCGCGACGATGTCGTCGAAGGTGCGCTTGACGTCGAGCATCATCGCCCACAGCTCGCCCTCGATCTTCACGCCGGCCTCACGCCCCGCTTCGACGCGGCGCGGCTCCCCAGAGAGCTCCTCCAGGCCGAGCGCGCTCGCCAGCCGCTTGGCGGGATCGATCGTCACGACCGCCACCTTCTGACCGCGCATCGCCAGGCCCAGGGCCAGCGCCGCGGACGTGGTCGTCTTGCCGACGCCGCCGGCGCCGACGCAGACGAGCACGCGCTTGCCTCGCAGTCGCGCCTGCAGGCCGTGATCGCTGAGCGCGGGCATCTCGGGATCGTAGTTCCCATGCAGGAATCGGAGCTCGTCATGCGAATACCGAGCGGACGGCTTCCCCGCAATCGACTATCGGAGCCCCCGTGGATGGAAAGGCCAAGGTCATCGCGTTCGCCAACCAGAAGGGTGGTGTGGCGAAGACGACGACCACACTGAATCTCGCCGCCGCTTTCGCGGAGGAGGGCCACCGCGTTCTGTGCGTGGACATGGACCCGCAGGGAAACCTCACGATGTCTCAGGGCATCGACCCGGACACGCTCGAGAAATCGATGTACGACGTGCTGGTGCACAAAGTCTCGATCCGCGAGGTGATCCGCAAGCGCGAGATCGACATCGCCTGCGCATCGATCGACCTCGCCGGCGCCGAGATCGCGATGTCGACGATGATCGGCCGCGAGCGCTCGCTGCAGAAGGCCTTCGAGCCGATCCTCGAGGACTACGACTTCATCTGCATCGACACTCCGCCGAGCCTCGGGCTGCTCACGATCAACGCGCTGACCGCCGCCAACAAGGTGATCGTCCCCGTGCAGTGCGAGTATCTGTCGATGCGCGGGCTCATCCAGCTGCAGAACACGCTCGCGATGATCCGCGAGAATCTCAACCCCGACGTCGACATCGAGGGTATCCTTCCGACGTTGGTGGATTCGCGCACGATCCACGCCAAGGAGGCCATCGAGATCCTCGAGGAAAACTTCGGCGACCGCGTGTTCGCCTCGCGTATCCGCAAGACGGTCCGCTTCGCTGAGGCTCCCGTGAAGGGCATGTCGGTCCTCAAGTACGAGCCGGATGGCGTTGCGGCCCAGTCCTACCGGCAACTCGCGCAGGAGGTTCTCACTCATGGCCAACGCTAAGCGCGCCAGCATGCGCGAAGGGCCGCTCGCGGCTCTCTTCCGCAAGACCGAAGGTCTCGACGGCGGGCCCGCCCTCGAGGACTCCGGCGAGCCCTCCGTCGCGCGCGCCGAGCAGCGGCCCTCACAGCCCACCGCGCCCGTGCACCCGCGCGAGAGCGGCCTGCCGCACCCCGCGCTCAGCGCGACGCCCGTGGAGCCCGCGCACGAGGTGCGCGTAGCTTCTCCGCAGGAGCGCCTGCGTCATGCGTTCTCTTCGGAGATCCCCGAGAACGTGCTCGAGCGCCCCGCCCCCCGCCCAGCGCTCGATGACCATCCTCGCGAGCGCCACACCGCGTTCAGCGCACCGGAGACCGTCGGGCAGCCGATAATCCGCGTCGTCGGCGTCGGCGGAGCCGGTGTCAACGCTGTCAACCGCATGGTCGAGGCGGAGGTCCACGGCATCGAGTTCCTCGCCGTCAACACTGATCTGCAGTCGTTGCAGCAGTCCACGGCCGACCTCACCCTGCACATCGGCGCCGAGCTCACGCGTGGGCTCGGCTCGGGCTCGGACGCGAACATCGGGCGCCAGGCGGCGATGGAGGACTACGACCGCATGAAGTCGCTCCTGAAGGGGTCAGACATGATCTTCATCGCGGCTGGAGCCGGCGGCGGCACCGGCACCGGGGCCGCCCCGATCGTCGCTCGGATCTCCCGCGAAATCGGCGCGCTGACCGTGGCGATCGTGACCAAGCCGTTCGGCTTCGAGGGCACTCGCCGCGGCGAGCAGGCAGAGCGCGGCGTGCAGGCGCTCGCCGAGGAGGTCGACACCCTGATCGTGGTTCCCAACGACCGACTGCTCGGGGTGCTCGACAAGCAGACGGCGATGGTCGAGGCCTTCCGCGTCGCCGATGACGTGCTGCGCCAGGGCGTGCAGGGCATCTCCGATCTGGTCACGCTGCCGGGCCTGATCAATCT
This sequence comes from Solirubrobacterales bacterium, assembly GCA_013815355.1. Taxonomy (GTDB): domain Bacteria; phylum Actinomycetota; class Thermoleophilia; order Solirubrobacterales; family Solirubrobacteraceae; genus Palsa-744. The sequence goes on along the minus strand of JACDGG010000080.1, from coordinate 3,443 downwards.
CGACTTCGCCGACGTGCGCACGATCATGAGCGAGGCGGGCAACGCACTGCTCGGCATCGGCATGGGCATCGGCGAGCAGCGCGCGACGGAGGCCGCCGAACAGGCCGTCTCCTCGCCACTGCTGGAAACGTCGATGGAGGGTGCGCGCTCGATCCTGCTGTCGATCACCGGTGGCGTGAACCTGTCGCTGTGGGAGGTCAACGAGGCGGCGAAGGCGGTTTCCGCCGCGGCCCATCCGGACGCGAACATCATCTTCGGGGCGATGGTCGACGAGACGCTCGACGATCAGGTGTGGGTCACCGTCGTCGCCACCGGCTACGGCGATGTGGGCAGGCGCAAAAGCCTCGGCCGCATCCAGGAGCCCGCGGCGAGCGGCGAGGTGCGGGTGCAGCGCGCCGCGCCCCCGCGTCCCAGCTCCTCGCGTCGCGGCGGCTCATCGCTCGATGAGCTGGAAGTACCCGAGTTCCTGCCGAACTTCTAGTCTGACGCGCGCCGGCGCTTCGCCTGTGGTATCGCTCTGCAATGGGCGAAGCTAACAACGGCGTCGTGGCGGCCGGTCATCCGCTGACCGCTCAGGCGGGTGCAGAGGTGCTGCGCGAAGGCGGCAACGCGGTCGACGCGGCGGTGGCCGCGATGCTCACCTCGTTCGTCACCGAGTCGCTGCTGACGGGGCTGGGCGCGGGCGGCTACATGCTCGTGGCGGGCGCCGGCGCCGAGCCGATGCTGCTCGACTTCTTCGTGCAGGCGCCCACACGCCTCGGCGACGGATCGGAGGCGGAGCTGCACGCGGTCGATGTGTCCTTCGGCGACGCCGCCCAGGTGTTTCACATCGGCCCCGCTTCCTGCGGCGTGTACGGGACTCCCGCGGGTGTGTGCGAGGCGGTGCGGCGCTGGGGAAGCGTGCCGCTGGCGGACCTCGCCGAGCCGGCCGCGCGCCTCGCGCGCGAGGGGGTTCTGCTCAACGCCGGGCAGGCATACATCGCTGAGATCCTCACCACGCTCTTGACCTCGACGCCGGAGTGCGCTGCGCTGTGGGCGCCCGCGGGGCGCATCCTGCGCGAGGGAGAGCGGCTCGTCAACCCCGAGCTCGCCGATTCGCTTCTGCGCCTGGCGCACGAGGGCGCCGAGCCGTTCTACCGCGGCGACATCGCCGGTGCCGTCGGCGACTGGCTGAGCGAGCGGGGCGGATCGCTCGCGCGCGAGGACCTCGTCGGCTATGAGGCGATCGCGCGCGAGCCGGTCAGGATCGGCTATCGCGACCGCGAGATCCTCACCAACCCGCCCCCCTCGGCGGGTGGCACCTTGCTCGCCTACGCGCTCGGCCTGCTCGACCGCGGTCCCACACCGCCGACGCTCCAGGGCATCGTCGCGGCGATGGTCGCAGCGCAGTCCGAGCGCACCGCGGACTTCGTCGATGGCCTCGCGGAGGAGTACTTCCTCGAGCGCTTCCTCTCGAGCCGCCTTGGCTCCACGACGCACATCTCGGTGATCGACGCGGAGGGGATGGCCTGCAGCACGACCTGCACGAACGGGGAGGGCTCCGGCGTGGTCGTGCCGGGGACCGGCCTGCACCTCAACAACGTGATGGGCGAGGAGGACCTGAACCCGCTGGGATTCCACCTGCATCCGGCCGGGCGGCGGATGCCGAGCATGATGGCGCCCTCGATCGTGATGCGCGAAGGCGAGGTCGAGCTCGTGCTCGGCAGCGCGGGCTCGAACCGCATCCGCTCGGCGCTGCTGCAGACGGTCGTGGCGGTTGTCGACCACGGCATGTCCGCCCAGCGGGCCGTCGATGCGCCGCGCGTGCACTACGAGGACGGCGTCGTGTTCGCCGAGCCTGGGATCGACCTGCAGGCGCTCGATGAGGACGTGAGCGTCGTTCGCTTTGGCGAGATCAATCTGTTCTTCGGCGGCGTGCAGGCCGCGCTGAGACGCGAGGGGGCGCTGAGCGGCGGCGGCGATCCCCGCCGCGGCGGGGTCGCGGTGAGCCTGTGAAGACGCTCGGCGCACTGTGCGCGACGCTCGGCGCGTTGATGCTGCTCTCCTGCGGCGGTGTGAAGCCGGGCGACCTGTTCATCCTCACGCGCACGGGCTCGACGCCGCAGACGCGGCTGACGATGCTCGTCAACGAAGAAGGGGGGGTGCGCTGCAACGGCGGCCCGACGCTTAGGGTGAGCGACCGCCAGCTCGTGCAGGCGCGCGCGATCCAAGAAGACCTGCACGACCTCGCGAACAGCCACCTCGCGCTGGCTGCGCGCGCCGGGTCGGTCTTCAGCTATTCGCTGCGCGACCCTGACGGCAGCGTGCGCTTCGCCGATAACTCGCTCAAACAGCCCCGCGTCCTGCGCAACCTGCAGCTGTTCGTCCTGCAGGTGGCACAGCAGGTCTGTCACATCTCCTAGGAGCGGCTCTCAGCCGAACCTGACCTTGCCGTTGGATAGCGCCCGTGCCTGGGCGCGCTCGACCAGGTCCAGGCGCTCCAATGCGCTCTGCAGGAGCTCTGCGAGCAGTCGCAGGCGGGCGTTCTCCGAGCGAAGCTCGAGCAGCTCCTGCTTGGCCTCCACAGCGAACTCGACGGTGGCGGCCATGCTGTAGGAGTCCAGGCGCTCGAGCTCCGGCGCCTCGAGCTCGCGGTCGGTTGCCTCGCGGACCAGCTCGCGGTAGAGCTCGCGGGCCGCCCCGGCCGCCTCGCGGTCGAGCTCCTCGGGCCGCTCGTCGTGGAGGAACTCAACGACGCCGGCGGGAAAGGGCAGCTCGTCCTGGCGCTGGAGCAGGCGAAACGGCCGGGTGCCACGCACGAGGATGTTCAGGCGGCCGTCCTCGAGGCGCTCGAGCACCTCCTCGATCGTGCAGGCGCAGCCGATCGGCTTGAGCTCCTCCTGCGAGAGCCACACGATCCCGAACTCCTGCTCGAGCGCGCCCTGCTCGGCCGCCAGGCAGCGCTCGATCATGCGCCGGTAGCGGTCCTCGAAAATGTGCAGCGGAATGCTCTCGTGCGGCAGCGCGACGATGCCGAGTGGAAACAACGGAAAGTCGCTGGAGGGCGCCTCGCTCATCGCTTGAGTCTAGGAACCCTCCGCGGGTGGATCGCGCGCAGGCCGCCGGGCGTCTAACCGGCTGCGGGCTTGTGCGCCGAGAGCATCAGGTTGTAGAAGATCGCCGGCGGCAGGCGCGACTCGAGCAGCCGCCGGTCGAGCTCCTGCAGAAGCAGGTAGCCGCGGTAGGCATACAGGCGCCATGCCCACGGCACGTCCTCCGCCACGGCCGTGGCCTCGAGCGTGCGGTTGGTCCAGCCGAACCAGTTCGCGACGAGCTCCTCGCCGCTCAGGCGCACATCGCTGAAGCCCGCTCCGCGGGCGATCCTCGACAGCTCCCGTGGGGAGAAGGCGTGCACGTCCACGACGCCCTCCAGGGAGGCATCGCTCCCGCCGTCCTCCTCGGGC
>JACDGG010000079.1 GCA_013815355.1 Solirubrobacterales bacterium | reverse complement strand
CGCGTGGCATATGCGCCGCGGCGATACAGCTCGCGGTAGCGCGGCACGAGATCCGGGCGAGCCGCCTGGAGCCATGCCATGAACACCTCTCGCACACCCTTGCGCAGATGCAGCGCGACACCACCGATGCTCGTCGCGCCCGCCTCCTGCGCCAGCTCGAGCAGCCGCTCGACCTGCTGCGGTGCGTCGTTGATCCCCGGCATCAGCGGTGCGATCAGGGGTGAGGCGATAGCGGCTCTCGACCCATTGGTAGGGGTCTGTGTTCGTGCCGAGCGCCACGTGCTCGCCCCTCCACGAGCGACGGCCGAGCTCGGCGCGCAGCACCTCGGGCGCGTTGACCTTGACCACGATCTCGCGCTCGAAGTCGCGGCCGGCATCGAAGTCGAGGTAGGTGTGCGTCGGGCGCGCGAAGCAGTAGGAGCAGGCGTGCGTGCAGCCCCTGTAGGGATTGACCGTCCAGCGGAACGGCATTCGCGACGCCTCGGGCACGCGGTTGAGCACCGATTTGGCCTGAACCTCGTAGAAGCGGACATCGAGTGCCTCCGGCGCTTTGAAGCGGCGCACGGATGCAGGATCGCGATATCCCGGCAGGCTGCTGCTCCCCACCATCGATCTGCAGATTTTGCCAGCGCACGAACACATGTTCGCATAGGCTCTCGACGTACGCAAGACGACCAGAGCCCAAAACCGGATACTCGCGGGCATATGCTGGCTGCCGGCTTCGAGGGCATACGCGACCGCGTCGAACATGCGGAATCTCTTGGCGGAGTGGGCTGGGGCGTGCGATGGCGTAAAAAACGTGCGGACAAACACCTATCAACGTCCGTCCACCTCACTGTCTGCTCGTAATAGATCGTCCTCGCGTGAGCGAATAACCATGCATGGGAAGAGCTCGCAAACCCACGCAGGGAAGCCTCGTGCAGTCCTCTTGGCTGTGTCACGACGACTTCGATCGGGAGCGCATGCTCGACATGGAGGAGCGCGTGCGGCCGGTGAGACTGCGCGCCTTTGCGATCCTCGCCGTCGCGATCGCAATCGCCGCGCCTTGGATCGGCTGGTGGCCGCTGCTCTTCCTGATTCCGGCGAGCGTCTTCTTCGCGCTCGCCGACGCGCTGATGCCGAAGGTCGCACGCCCGGAGAACCTGATGTTCGCCGCCTGGATCGGCAGCGAGCTCACGATCGCGGGCGCTGTCTCACTCGACGGGGGCCCGCGTGTGGCGACGCTCTCCTGGCTTGCGATTCCGATCATCACGCTGAGCTCGCGTTTCTCGATGCGCGGCGTCGTCGCCGGCGTGATATTCGCGATCGCGCTGCTGCTGATCGTCGCCTTCGGCGTGGACACGCACGCGGTGCTGAGCTCTCCCGAGCTCGTGATCGCCCCGCTCGCGCTGATCCTTTGCGTTGCCGTGCTCTCGACGCCGTTGATGGCATCCGACATCCAGCATCGCAACGACGCCGTCATCGACCAGCTGACGGGCATGCTCAACCGCAAGGCGCTCGGCGTGCGCGTAGTCGAGCTCGGCCAGCAGTCGGAGATCACCGGCGAGCCCGTCGGCGTGATCGTCGCCGACCTCGACCACTTCAAGAACATCAACGACACCCTCGGCCACAGCGTTGGCGATGCGGTGCTCAAGGAGGTCGCCTACCTGCTGCGAAAGCACCTGCGCGCCTTCGATCTCGCCTACCGGCTCGGGGGTGAGGAGTTCTTGATCCTCGTGCCCGGCTCAGACCTCGAGCACGCCGGCGAGCTGGCCGAGCGGCTGCGCGAAGGCGTCTGCGCGGAGAGCCTGAGCGGTGGCGTGCAGATCACGATGAGCTTCGGTGTCGCCGCCTCCACGCGCGACGAGCGCTTCGACTACGCCACCATCTTCGCCGAGGCCGACGCCGCGCTCTACCGCGCCAAGCGGGGCGGACGCAACCGTGTGTGCCTCACCGACGGCGCGCCCCAGGCCGTGCGCGCAGCCGCCTGAGCGCTACAGCTCGATCACGCTGCGGATGCCGTCCTGGGCCTCCATCAGCTCAAAGCCGCGGTTGACCTCATCGAGTGAGATGCGGTGCGAGATGAACGGGTCGACGTCGATCTCGCCGCCCATGTAGCGGCGGATCAGCTCGGGCACGTCCTCGCGGCCCTTCAGGCCTCCGAAGGAGGAGCCACACACGCGCCTGCCGGTGATCAAGAGGCGCGGCACGATGTCGAGGGTCTCGCCCCTGCCGGCCACTCCGCAGACGGTGCAGAGACCCCACCCCATGCGCACCGCCTCCACCGCCTGGCGCATCACCGCCACGTTGCCGGTCGCCTCGAAGGTGTAATCAGCGCCGAAGCCATCCGTCATCTCGAGGACCTTCGCCACGGTCTCATCGCCGCCGAGCATCACGTCGGTCGCGCCCTGGCCGCGTGCGAGTTCCAGGCGCTCGGGCGACATGTCGACGCACACGATCCGCTCGGCGCCCCGCAGCCGCGCGCCGGCGACCGCGCCGAGACCGACCATCCCGGCGCCGAACACCACACAGGTCGAGCCCTCGCGCACAGCCGCCGTCTTGATCGCCGCGCCAAGGCCCGTGGAGAGCCCGCACGCAAACAGGCAGGCACGATCCAGCGGCGCCTGCGGGTCGATCCGCGCGAGCGCGATCTCGGGCATCACGGTGTACTCGGCGAACGTCGAGGTGCCCATGAAGTGACGCAGCGGCTCGCCATCCAGCGACAGGCGCGTCGTGCCGTCGGGCAGGTAGCCGAGGTTCTGCTGCTCGCGGATCGCCAGACACAGGTTCGTGAGCGGGCTGGCGCAGTGAATGCACTCGCCGCACTGCGGCGAGAACAGCGTGACCACGTGATCTCCGTCCTTCAAGAGCGTCACGTCCCGACCGCAGCGCTCGACGACGCCGGCTCCCTCGTGGCCGAGCACCGTCGGCGCATAGCCCGAGGGGTCCACGCCCGAGGCGGTGTACATGTCGGTGTGGCACACGCCGCACGCCACGAGGCGCACGAGCACCTCCTTCGGTCCCGGCTCGGCCAGCTCGACCTCCTGCACCACCAGCGGCTTTGCGAACTCCTCCAGCACGGCGGCGCGAATCCTCATCACACCGCCGTCCGTGCCAGCAGTCGCTCCTCGCCGCGGAGCGTCTGGCTGGTGGCCGAGAGGATCTCCACGTCGGTCAGCTCGCCGGGCGCGGCGAGCCCCGCGAAGTTCACGACCTTGTTGTGGCGGGTGCGGCCCCGCAGCCGATCGGGGTCGGTTCGCGACGTGCCCTCCACGAGCACCTCCACCGTGCGCCCGACGAAGCGCTGCGCTCGCTCCTTGGCGTGGCGCTGCACGGCCTCGACGAGACGCTCCATGCGCTCCACCTTGACCGGGTGCGCCACGATTCCCTCGCCGATCTCCGCCGCCTCGGTGCCGCGACGGGGAGAGAAGACAAATGTGAAGGCGCTGTCATAGGAGACCTGCTCGACGACGTCCAGCGTCTGTTGGAAGTCCTCCTCGCTCTCGCCCGGGAAGCCGACGATGATGTCCGTCGTGAGCGCCACGTCGGGCACGTGCTCGCGGATCATCGCTACGCGGCTCAGGTAGCGCTCGCGGTCATATGTGCGGCGCATCGCCTTGAGGATGCGGCTGGAGCCGGACTGCAGCGGCAGGTGGATGTGCTCGCACACGCTCTGAAGCTCTGAGTGCGCGCGGATCACGTCCTCGCGCATGTCCTTCGGGTGCGGGCTCGTGTAACGGATGCGCTCAATGCCCTCAATCTCATCGAGCATGCCCAACAGCGACGCGAAGCCTGGACGCTCGCCATCTCCACGCGGCAGGTCGCGTCCGTAGGAGTTGACGTTCTGCCCGAGCAGCGTCACCTCGCGTACGCCGTCTGCGGCCATCGCCTGCACCTCCGCCACGAGCTCCTGCGGCGGGCGGCTGACCTCGCGTCCGCGCGTGGAGGGCACGATGCAGTAGGAGCACGCGCAGTTGCAGCCCACGCTGATCTGCAGCCAGCCCTGGAAGGTGCGCTCACGCCGCGCCGGCAGGTGCCCCGTGAAGCCCTCGAACTCGAAGTAGCCCTGCGCCGTGAGCGAGTCACTCGTAAGGAACTCCGCCAGCCGGTTGACCTGCCCCGGTCCGAACGCAACATCGACAAAGGGAAACCGCGCGAACACCTCATCCTTCAGCGACTGCGCCCAGCAGCCGCCCACGCCGATGACCCGCTCAGGCTGTTCGCGCTTCAGGCGCTTGGCCTCGCCGAGATGGGAGATGAAGCGCCTGTCGGCCGTCTCGCGGATCGAGCACGTGTTGAACAGGATCACGTCGGCCTCGCTGCGCTCGGGCGCCTCGCTGTAGCCGAGCGACTCGAGCATCCCCTTCATGCGCTCGGAGTCGTGCTCGTTCATCTGGCAGCCGAACGTCGTCAGGTGGTAGCGCTTCATCGAGAACAGGGTACTTGGACGCGCCGGCGGCGAGTGTCTGCGCCAGATACCCTGCGGCCATGGAGGAACGCCCGGGGTCCGCGTGGTTTGGCTTGCCGGCGATGCTCGCCGTAGCGACTTTCGTAGCGGCGATCACCGCCGTCGAAGGTCTCGGAGGATTGATCGTCGCGATCGTCGCGGTCCCCGTCCTGTTCTTGGTCATCGGCCTCGCGATGACCCTCGCCGACAGACGCTAGGGACCGGTCGAGTCCTGCTGTGCGACGGCGGTGCGCGCGCCGACGTCTTAGAGGGGCTGAGGGCCGGGTATCGACGGCGGGCGCCTGCCGCGCGTCTCAACAGTGGGCGATACTGGTCGAGAGGGTGCGCACGTTGACTTGGTGGAGCCTATCCAGCGACACCGCGGGCGAACGCTGGCGTACGCCGAACCGGCCATCGTCGGCTCGACTCGCGTCGCCGACCGGGACGCCTGTCAGAGCACGCCGGGCTGCGCGAGCCACTCGCTCCGAAACCGCAAGCCGGTGTGCTTGACGAGCAAGTCGTAGTCGCTGTCGTAGTGAAGCACGCCCACTCCTGCCACATGGGCACATGCGGCGATCATCACGTCGGCGGGCGCCAGACGGTGATGCCCGATATCGGCCAACTCACGCTGCGCGTCAAGTGCCGCCGCTTCTACCTCTTTGTCGATCTCCACACGCGGAAGCCTTGCCAAGTCAGCCATCATCGCCGAGCGCTCATAACCCGATCGCGCCGAGTAGCCGGCCTCGAGCAAGAACGGCAGACACGTGGCGAGCTGAAGATCACCCATCCACGCAGCCACCCTCTCAGCGCGATCTGGATCCAAACGCCCGGAGGCAAGCCGAGCCCACGCAGAGTTGTCGATCAGCAGCACACGGCGCCTCAGTGAGCAATGAGACCGAGATGCTTGACCTCCTCAGCAGCCTCCACATCAACTGGAACACGGCGAGCGCGCACCATCGTGGCCAGGCGTTCAGCAGCCTCGCGCGCCGCAGCCGCATCCTCGGGTAGCTGACGCACCTTCACGCCAGCCCCGAGAACGACGAGCTCCGCAAAATCTATGCGCTGGCCAGCCAAGCGAGCGCGCAGATCATCCAGCGCTTCGCGTACAGGCAGCGTCTCTGTGATGGTGTGGCGCGGATGAGACGTAGGCACAACCCAAGTGTAGCACGGTGCCGCACCTAACTTTACGACCTGGGTTGGTGGCCAAGCTGAGCGCGGGACGATGAGGGCGTGGAGTGCTCTTGCCCGCAAGCGACTGAGGACAATGCTCCGCGCAACGTCCACAACCCGCTAAGCGGCTGCGACCGCTGGTTCGCTGACTATCGGCGGCGGCGCTGCGTCCTTGTCGCGCTCGATCGGCGTCACCAGGTCCTTGCCGATGTTCAGCGCCGCGTAGATCTTCTCTTCGATCTCTTTGGCCATCTCCGGGTGCGTGTCGAGGTGTGCCTTGGAGTTGCCGCGCCCCTGTCCGAGGCGTTCGTTGCCGTAGGAGAAGAACGAGCCCGACTTCGAGACGATGTTGTGCTCCAAGCCGAGGTCGATCAGGCAGCCCGAGGTCGAGATGCCCTTGCCGAACTCGATGTCGAACTCCGCCTGGCGGAACGGCGCCGCGACCTTGTTCTTGACGACCTTCACACGCACGCGGTTGCCGACGGCCTCCGTGCCGTCCTTGAGCGTCTCGATGCGCCGGATGTCCAGGCGCTGGGAGGCGTAGAACTTCAGCGCGCGCCCGCCCGGCTGCGTCTCGGGCGAGCCGAACATGACTCCTACCTTTTCGCGGATCTGGTTCGTGAGGATGCAGAGCGTCTGTGTGCGGTTCAGGTTGCCGGCAAGCTTGCGCATCGCCTGCGACATCATGCGCGCCTGCGCGCCGACCGTCTGGTCGCCCATTTGCCCCTCGAGCTCGACGCGCGGGGTGAGCGCGGCGACCGAGTCGATCGCCACCACGTCCACTGCGCCCGAGCGCACGAGCATGTCGGCGATCTCCAGCGCCTGCTCGCCGTAGTCGGGCTGGGAGACGAGCAGCTCGTCGATGTCGACGCCGATCGTCCGCGCATACAGAGGGTCCATCGCGTGCTCGGCGTCGATGAACGCGCACACGCCGCCGAGCTTCTGTGCCTCTGCCAGCACGTGATAGATCAGCGTCGTCTTACCCGAGGACTCGGGACCGTAGACCTCGACGATGCGCCCGCGCGGCACGCCGCCGATGCCGAGCGCGAGATCGAGCGAGAGCGCTCCGGTCGGGATCGCATCGCAACGGACCTGCGCGCCCTCGTCGCCCATGCGCATGACCGAGCCCTTGCCGAACTCGCGCTCGATCTGGGTGAGCGCACCCTGTAGGGCGGCGTCACGCGCCTTGGCTGCCTTCTCCTGATCGCGATCGCTGACGGGCATGGCCTTACTCCTCCGGTCGAAATGGAACGGAAAAGCTAACCGGCGCTTCGGACGGAACAGTTGTTCGTATTCAGGCGTCGAACCAGCGCGCGCGACGGCTCGAGCCGAAGTGCCGCTTTTCGGCCACCAGCGCGGCGGACGGGGCCTTAAATGCCCCCGTGGGGTTAGGCCCGGAGAGGAAGTCGACATCGACGCGACCGACGCGCCCGGCGCCGAACTCGATGTAGCAGGAGCCGCGTCCCTCATAGCCGGCGGGCTGCTCGCCCTGCCCGGCCTCGGCGATCAGCGCCTGCGCCACGATCCGCGCTGCGCCCTCCGCGAACACGCCTGCTTTCGGCACTCCGATCGCCGCCACGTCGCCGATCGCATACACCCCGGGGTAGCGTGTTTGGAGCGTGCGCGGGTCGACCGGCACATACACCTCGTCGGTCATCCCGCTCGCCACGACGACCTCTGGGGCGCAGTGCTTGGGGACTCCGAGGAACAGGTCGTAGGGCATCTCGCTGCCATCGTCGAGCAGGGCCACGCCGCGCTCGGAGTCGAGCGAGCTGACGCGGCGCTCGGGCACAAACTCGATCCCGCGCTCGGCGAACGCCTCGAGCAGTGCGCGCGAGGTCTCCGGCGAGGGCGGCACGGGGCTCGGAAGCGGAATCACGAAGGAGATCTCACAGCTCTCGCGCACGCCGCGCTCGACGAGGTGGTCGTGCAGCAGCAGCGCCGCCTCACTCGGCGCCGGAGGGCACTTGAACGGCGCGCCGCAGACCCCGATCAGCGCCCGTCCCTTGGAGAACGTGGGAAGCACCGTCGCGAGGCGTTCGGCGCCGGCGAGCGAGTAGAACTCGTTGCCTGCCTCGCGCAGGCCGGGCGTGGCGTCGAAGTCGTAGTCGGCACCGAGCGCGACCACGAGCACGTCGGCCTCGTGCGCACCCGCGTCGGTGCTCACGCGGCGCGCCTCGGGGTCGATCGCAGTGATCGTCTCCCGCAGGAAGCGCACGCCGGGCATCGCCAGCTCGCGGTAGGGGAGCCGGACGGCCTCGGGCGTAGCGCGGCCAAAGAGCACGTCGAGCTTGGAGTAGCCGAAGACGAAGGAGTCGCCCTTGTCGATCAGCGTCACCTCGACGCTGTCGCCCAGCGCCTCGGAGAGCATCGTCGAGAGCTCGAGACCTCCGAAACCCGCCCCCAGAATCACGATCCGCCGGCCCACGGGGCGAGCTTACTGAACGCGCCTCGCGTCGGGCCGCTCCGTCCGAGCGCTACTTCGATGGGACGATGGATACGGAGACGCTGAGCCGGCTCGAGAAGGCCGATCAGGAGCAGAGTCGCTAGCGCCCGGGCGCCGAGCCCGAGCCGATCAGCACGCTTCCCGCGAACACGATCCCGTCCGCCTCGCGACGCGAGCAGCGCTCCCCCGCTGCGAGCGCGCGCTCCTCTATCGCCTCGCCGACGCCCGGCTCCATCGCCGCAAGCGCGCTCGCCAGTGGCCCCGCGAGCTTCGGCACGCGCTCCCACCACGCCTGCAGCGAGTCTGCTCCCATCGGTGTCGAAAAGCTCTGCACGCGCACGTCCTGGAGCCCGCCTTCCCGCAGGATGCTGCCCAGCAGCTCAGGATCCTCGAGCGAAAACGGGCCGGGCACCTCCGGCGGCGGGAAGCTCACGCCAAACTGCTCGCCGACCGCGTCCAGGATGCAGCCGAGCCAGGGGTTCTGCGCCCTGAGTCCCCAGGTCATCGCCGCATAGCGCCCGCCCGCGCGCAGCACGCGGGCAGCCTCCCGCACCGCGCCGGCTCGATCCTCGACGAACATCAGGCCGTGCCGCGCGAGCACCGCGTCGAATTGACCATTCTCGATCGCGATCTCGCTCTGCCCGAAGACCGCAGTGCTCACCCATGGGCGCGCCTGAGCGCGCCGCGCGGCGACGGCGACCATCTGCGGGGCGGAGTCCGACAGGAGCACCCGCCCGCTGTCGCCGACACGCTCCGCGGCGGCGAGGCCGGCGCCGCCGGGACCGCAGGCGAGCTCGAGCACAGCGCTGCCGCGAGCGACCGCGCCAGCGTCGAGCATCGCCTCTGTGGCGAGCGCGAGCTGGGCGTCTATGAGCTCGGCGTTGGCGTCCCAGCCGGGCGCTGCGCTGTCCCATACATCCGACATTCGCAGCATCTTCCCAGGACCGACGCTCTCCGGCTCTATACGCTGTAGCGATGGAGTCGATAAGTGCCGGAGAACTAGTCAAGGTGTCCGACGCCGGCCCGGCCCTCGACGGGATCGTGTTCGACACACCGAGCCGCTCGAAGGTCGTGGTGGCGGTCATCGATCCGGGCCGCGGGCCCGGCTTCCGCACCGTTCATCCCAGGACCCTGAGCGAGCGCGACGAGGAGTCCCCGGACGACCGCGCCCTGCATCTGCTGATCCGCCGCACTCCGCCTCCGGCGCGGGGCGGGACCGGCGGCGCGACGAACACCGGGCATAGCAGCGCCGGGCACTCGCGTGCGGCGATGCACCGCACGACGGGGAAGTAGCGTCCCCTCCGAGCGGGAGCGCCCGACGGCGATCCGCGCCGTCGTGGAAGGCGCCGTGCACGGTGTCGGCTTTCGCGAGAGCACGGTCAGTCGGGCGCGCGAGCTCGGGCTCACCGGGTGGGTGCGAAACGAAGCCGACGGCAGCGTGCGCGTTCACGCCGAGGGAGCGGCCGAGGCGGTACGGGCGATCGAGGGCTTCCTGCGCGACGGTCCGCCCTCGGCCCGCGTCAGCCATGTCGCGGTCGAGCAGGTCAAGGTCGAGGGGCACGAGCAGTTCGCGATCCGCGGCCTCAGCGCTGGCGTGTTCGTGATCCAGGAGCACCAGGCCCGTACGCACCACTTCGACCTGCGCCTCGAGCTGAGCGGCGCGATGCGTTCCTGGGCGCTGCCGAGGGGACCCTCGCTCGATCCCGCGGCCAAGCGCCTCGCGGTCCAGGTCGCAGATCACGCCCTCGCCCACAACGACTTCGAAGGCCCGCTCGAGGGCGGAGGCGTGATCGTGTGGGACCTCGGGACCTACGAGCAGGGCGGGCGCGTGGCCTGGCCCGAGGCGCTCACGCGCGGGCATGGGGTGTTCGTGCTCTACGGCGAGAAGCTGCAGGGCGGCTTCGCCCTGCAGCGCACTCGCGCAGGCGAGAAGCCGCAGTGGCTGTTGATCAAGCGGCGTGACGAGCATGCGCAGCCTGGCTCGGACATCGTGGCCGAGGCGCCCCGCTCGGTGCTCAGCGGGCGCACGCTCTCAGAGCTGATGGGCGACACCGGCGCCCGTCCGTGAGGTACTTCGCCTACGCCAGCAACATGTCGCCGGCGCTCATCGCCGCCGCCTCCCCCGGCCACCGCTTTCTCGCCGCGGCTCGCCTGGAGCATCACCGGCTCGCCTTCACGCGGCGCTCGATTCGCAGCGGTAGCGGGGTCGCAGACGTCGTGCCCGAGATCGGCGCCGAGGTTTGGGGGGCGCTGTATGAGCTCCATGACGATCGGATCGAGGCGCTCGACCTCAAGGAGGGGGTCGGCTTCGCCTACGAGCGCAGCGCCGTGGTCGTGCGCGCCGCCCAGGGCGAGGAGCTGACGGCCTTCGCCTACACCGTCATCAGCAGGGATGCTATGGAGGTGGCGCCGTCGCTCGAATACCTGCGCGGGATCGTGGAGGGCGCCGAGGCGCGCTCGCTCCCGGAGTCCTACCTCGCGTCGCTGCGCGCCCTGGCGGCGCGCTGGCACGGCCAGCCCACCGCTCTGAGTCCCGGCGCGCGGAGCGATGCGTGAGGATGCGAGAGCCGCGCGGAGCGCGAGTCACGTCAGCTCAGCCTTGAAGGCACACCGGTGATCCAGTCCGGCGGCGTCCCCGCATCACAGCTCTCGCGCGAAGCGTCGGCGGAGCCGCGCTCTATCGTCTGCGCAGCGTGAACATCCGCAACGCCGATCCACAGCGCGACGCGAGCGCGTGCGCAGCTATCTACGCGCCCCACGTAGAGCGCAGCGTCGCCTCCTTCGAGGAGCGCCCGCCGAGCGCGAGCGAGATCTCAGCGCGCATGCGCGGAGCCTTCGCCTGGGTGCTCGCCGAGGATGAGCGGGGTCCCTTCGGCTACGCATACGGCTCCACCCACAACGCACGCGCCGCCTACCGCTGGGCGGCGGACGTCGCGGTCTACATCGACGCCGCCCACCACCGCCAGGGCGTCGGGCGCGCGCTCTACAGCGAGCTGTTCGCGCAGTTGCGCGAGTCCGGGCTGTGGACGCTCTGCGCCGGCATCACGCTGCCCAACGCGGCCAGCACCATCCTGCACAGCGCGATGGGCTTTGCACCCGTCGGCACCTACCAGCGCATCGGCTGGAAGGCCGGCGCCTGGCATGACGTGCAGTGGTGGCAGCTCGATCTGCGCCCGGGCGAGTCCGGGCCGCCCGCAGAGCCCGTCGCGCTCGGCGGCTGAGCGCCGCTTCACCCGCTGTTCGTCCACGGCGATGGGCGGCGCTCCGCGGCCGGCCGCCTCGCGTCGATGCTTCCTCGACGCCTCCCATGCACCGATCGACTAGGACACCTCTTGCCGCAGAGACTCTCCCACCGCCTGCTCGTGCTCGCCGCAACGCTCGCACTCGCACTCGCCCCGAGCGCACTCGCGAGTGCCCACGGCGCTGTCTGCGCCGCCCACGGCGCGGTGCGCTCAGCTCATGCAACACGCGCCTGCGCGCACCTGCGCAGGACGGCAAGGTCACACCGAGCCCGGCACAGATCCGGCGGTGCTCACGCCAAGCACGCGCCGAAGCACGCCCGCGTGCACACCCCGGCGGACACGCGCACCCAGCCGGCGAGCTGCGAAGACGCCAGCACACCGCTGCCGTCGGGCGGCGAAGCAACCTGCGCGGACGGCTCAGAAGCGCTCTGCCAGGACGGCTCGACCCCCTTCCTCGACGCGCACGGCGCGCTGGTCTGCACTGTGCAGGGCGGCGCCGGCGAGCAGGCCGAAGCGGCATGCGAAGGCGAAGTCTGCGCGTTTGACTCCGAAGGGGACGCGAGCCCCGAAGAAGCGCTCTGCGAAGCCTGCCGCGCGCCGCGCGCCGAAGCAGACGAATAGGCCGATCCGCCCAGCGCGGGTTGCTCAGCCGAGACCGTCCGGCACGAGCTCGCTGCGCGCGATCTCCTCATAGCGTGCGCCCGCCGGCTCAAGGCGCGAGCGATACAGCGCGATCGAGCGCGGCGTGAAGCACATCTGCGGAGTCGCCCCCTGCAGCACGGGCAGCGCCGCGCCACCACGCTGGGTGGAGCGCATCCGCGCGACGGTCACGTGCGGGCGCAGGCGCCTGTGCTCAGGCTCCCAATCGCTCGCGGCGGTGAGCGCATTCAGCAGACAGCGGTGCAGCGACTCCAGCGTGCCGGCGGGATCGCCGACCGCGACGGACAGCGCGCGCGGGCGTCCGCGCGGCAACAGCAGTGGCGCGCCC
>JACDGG010000078.1 GCA_013815355.1 Solirubrobacterales bacterium | reverse complement strand
TGACAGGGCGGGGTAGTGTTGCGGCGCGCACCTTCGGGGAAATTTCTCCGAAGGTGCGGCTTGTTCGCCGCCGCGCCCTGGCGTGTATGCGTCTGTTGCGATCTAATCGCGGTGGATGCAGAGCTTGGCCAAGCTCACCCTCTCCGGGCTCTGCCCGCCCCTCCCCGGCCGTGTCACCTAACCCACGGAAACGACAGGAGAGTCCTATTTCTGGTTCTCCTGTCATGGATGTAGGTGGGGTTCGTGTGGGAGTTGGAGATTGATGGGTCCGCAGGTGAGCATGATCAGCGCGAGCGCGGCGGTGGCGGAGTGAAACCCGTAGGCACGGCGAGTGATGAGCCGGACCTTGTTGTTCAGCGCCTCTGTCCGAGCGTTTGTGATGCCCAGGCGGACCGCGGCGAGGATGCCCTCGCGGTGCTTGGTGATCGTCTGCGCGAGGCGGGTGAACGGGGCGAGGCGGCTGCGTGTGGCGCAGCTGATGAAGCGGTCGATCAGGACGCTGACGTCCTCGAGGGTCAGGCCGGGCGCGAAGATTGCTCTGAGTGCCTCCTTCAGGGTGTAGGCGCGCCACACCTCTCCGCCGGCGCGTTTGAGCTTGCGGTAGGTGACGGCCTGGGACTTGGTGAGGTTCTCGGGGTTCTTCAGCAGCGCCCAGCGGGCGTCCTTGAACCGCCGCGCGGCCTGCTGGTCACCGAGGGAGCGCAGCTCGTTCCAGTAGTCACGGCGGACCTCCTCCAGCGCTTTGGTCGCCAACTGCACGACGTGGTAGCTGTCGATGCAGATCGTCGCCTGCGGGGCGTGTTTGCGGGCGCTCTTGGCGTAGCCGGGCCCCATGTCCATCGAGATCGCCTTGATCTGGCTGGCGCGCTCGGGGCCGAGCTCGGCGAAGAACCTGTCGCCGGCCTTCTCCCCGGCGCCCTCGGTGCCCCACACCACCCGGCGACGCTGATGGTCACAGACGAGGGTGAGGTAGCGGTGCTGCTTGCGCCAGGAGATCTCGTCGATGCCGATGTCGAACAGCTCGTCCAGGCGCCCGGGGTCGAGGTCGGTGGCGCAGACACGCTCGATGATCCGCCCGACGGTCCGCCAGTTGATTCGCACCAGCCGCGTGATCGTCGTCTTGTCGGTCCTGCTCGCCAGGAAGGCCACGAGCGCCTCGAAGTCCCGGGTGAAGTCCGAGCCCGCCCGCGCGAACGGCACACCCTCGGTGCGCACCCCGTGAACCGGGCAGGAAAGCCGCCGGAGCGTCGCGCGGATCTCGAGCCGCCAGACCCCGAGATCGAGGTGACGCCAGACCGACTGGACCTCCCGAATGTTGTGGCGGTGCGGGGTGCTGAACGAGCACTCAGGGCACACCAGACGCCGGCGGCGCAGGGCTACCTCCACGACCACCCGGTCGGGCTCGAAGCGAACCGCCCTGACCCACACCCCCTTCAACCTCAGAAGCCGCGAGAATGCCGCCGTGACGCGCATGTCGTCCTCCTTTGCAAGCCGTTGACCGTGAACAGTCAGCAGCCTGCCCGGGCGGGCGGCGGCGCGTCACCAACCAGCGCGCAACTTGCGAGGACTTCCGGTTCTCCTCTCCGTTTGGGGGTGAATTATTGGTGTGGGAGGGCGATTTGGATGTTGGTGCAGCAGAGGTAGATTATGGCGATCAAAGCGTCGGCGGAGTGAAAGCCGTAGGCGCGGTGTGAGAGCAATCGGATCTTGCTGTTCAGGCCCTCCAGGCGCCCGTTTGAGAGTTCGAGCGCGATCGCGGCGAGCACGCCGGCCTTGTGTTTGCGGATCGTACGGGCGAGCCTGACGAAGGGCTTCAGCTTCGATCTGGACGCCCACGCGAGCCACGCCTGGAGCTGTTCGGGTGCCTGGTGGCGGGGGACGCGGTAGAGCAAGCGCAGCTCGTTCAGCAGTAGGTACCCGCGGTAGAGGCGCTTGTTGGTCTTCTGTACTTCCGCGAGGGTAGCCAGCTGACGGTCGCTCTGGTTGGCGGGATCCTTGAGCAGCGAGTAGCGCGCGCCCTTGATCCACGTGCCGTGCTTGGTATGAGAGCGCCCGTGCTCATTCCACTCCGCGCGGCGGACCTGGTCGGTCGCCCTGCCACCCAACTGGATGACGTGGAACGGGTCGAAGCAGACCTGCGCCGCGGGCAGCGCGGCCGTGATCGCCTTCTCATAGCCGGCTGACATGTCGATCGAGACGCCCCGGATCGAGGACTTCTGCGTCTCGGTGAGCTCGTCGAAGAACCCCTGCAAGGTAGCGGCATTGCGCCCAGGCGCGGCCCACACCACGCCGCCCTGCTCGTGGTCGGCGACGCACATCAGGAAGCGATGACCGGCACCATGGGAGATCTCATCCACACCGAGCCAGACGAGCCCGTCCAGGCGGCCCTCGTCGAGATGGTCGGCCACGACCCGCACCACGATCTTGCCGATCGACTCCCATCCGATCCGCAAAAGCCTGGTGATCTGGCTCTTGGCCATCTGCTGCGCGAGCCAGGCCGCGAGATCCTCGAAGTCACGCGTATACGGCGAGGTGGCGCGCGCCCACTCCACCATCTCCGGGCGATCGCCGCACCCAGGGCAGCGCAGCCGGCGCAACTCGCACTCGATGAAGCACCGAGAGGAGCCGAGATCCAGGTGGCGCCAACGCTTGACGCGCCGATCCTTGATCTCCAGACCACGCGCTCCGCAACCAGAGCACACCCTCCCACGCCGGCGCAGACCAACCGTGACGATCACCCCCTCGCCGCTGAACGCAACGTCCTTGACCCAGGCTCCCGGGAGCCTGAGCATCCGGTTAAATGCAGTCCTGACACGCACGTCGTCCTCCTTCGCTGGCCGCTGATCTATCTGACAACCAGCAGCCTGCCCGAGAGGACGGCGGCGTGTCGCTCAGCGCGTGCGCAACTTGCGAGGACTTCCCGCCACGCCCAAAGCCCAGCAAACACGCGGCCAACACGACGCTTCAGGGCGCGACTTCACCCCCAGATCGAGAGGAGAGCCGGACTTCCTGCGCCCACAGAATCCCTGCTCACGAGCGCAATCCTAGGTCCAACTCACCTACATCTGGTGCAAGAGAGCCCTATTTCTTTCCTTTGTTCTTCCCCCTGGCCTTGCCGTGCTTCTTGTGCTTGGCAGCCTTCTTCGCCTTTGGGCACCCCGTGACCCGGATCTTCGTCGACTCGTGGATTTCCGCGCCGTTCTGTGCCACGAACGCCGTCGGCATCGTCAATTTTTGTCCGCAGAAGCTGCTCTTGGCCTTGCCCGGCAGGTTCGCCGCGAGCGCAGAGTACTTGCCCTGGGGGAGCGTCAGTTCGAAGCTGCCGACAGGGGCATCGGGAACTGTCTTGAACGTCGTGCTCGTGACCCCGGCTGCGCTGATGAACGTCGTGCCAACGAGGTCGATGGTCACATTGTCGCCCTGCAGTACCACCGTCAGAGAGGGGAAGGCTTCGCCGCCGTGGCTTACGAAGATCGCCGGCCCTTCCAGTGGGACGGGCAGCAGCGGCGTATGGACGACCGCGTAGCCAATCTTCGATTCCGCGGGACACGCCGCCGGGTTGGCTTCGAACTGGGCGTTGGTGCATGCCTTCTGCAGCGTCGTAAGGCGTGAGGGCAGCTGCTTGGGCAGGTCCACCTTGACCTTGCTTATGTTCGCCTGGCTACCGAACGCGGCTTTAGGGTAACTCAGCTTCACCGACAGGCTCGCGCCCTTGGCTTTCGATGTTTTCCCGGAGGTGGAGACCGCGAATTTGGGGGCAAACTTCAGCGTCGCGCAGTTGGTCGCTTGGAACGGCACTGACAACGCCTGTGTCGCTCCTTCGGTGCTCGATAGGGTTCCCGTTATCGCCAGCTTCGAGCAGTTTGTCGGGTTGAATGTGAATCCGGGCCGGTTGATGGTGACGTTCACGTGCTTGATCTGGAGTGGTATCCCGTCGAGGATGCTCGGGATCTTGTACGGACCTGAGTTATCGGTCGTGATCGTCAAATCGGCGGTCTTGGGGTCCACTTCTATCTTGGCGCGCACGACGACGTGGCCGAGGTTGAACGGTCCGGCGACTGCCGGGTTGACGATCGAAAGGCCGAACGGGGCACCCTCGTATGCACCAGTGATGTATACACGTCCGCCCTTGACGCTGAACGGGTCGCCGCCGAGGCCGACGCTGACGGTCGTTTCCCCGATCTGGCTTTCGAGACCACAGGTCCCTGCGTTCGCTTCCACTTCTCCGCAGAGCTTTACGCTGGAGAGCAGTCCGGAAAGACCGGGGGGCATGTGCAGGCTGATCGCTTGGAGGTTCTGGCTACCGTCTTCGCGACTGATCGTTGTCGTGAACGGGCTGAATCCTCCGGCCTGAATACTTGTGGTGCCGGCCGTCAATGCTGGTGCGAACGGGAGTGGGTTCTGGCACGGCGTGCGGTTGGGGCCCGAGGTGATGTTGAACGTCGAGGGTGATTCGGTGGTCGCGTTTTCTGACCACGGCGTAAATGTCCCCGTCGTCGTATAGGCGCCGCAGCGCGCCGGAGTCCCGAGCGGTGCGCGTTCTCCACCGAAGAAGTGCAGTTCAACGTCTTCGAAGGGAAGCTGCGGCAAGAACTGTGTTGTGACCGGGCTTCCTTCGAAAGCGGGGTTGTGTTCGAAATGCGCCGTGAGCTGGCCAGTCACGGTGTTCTCGAGTACTTCACCGGCGGCCTTCACGCGCACACCCGCCGTCGGGTTTTCCGCAAAGACATACAACGCGACGAGGGTCCCGAACGGATTAGCATTCTGCGTGGCGAGATACGCCGCACCTTCCAAGGGTTCTGTCAGCAGCGGAGTCTTGATCTTCACCGTCGCGACCTTCGACGCTTCTGGGCACGACGGGAATTCAGCGTTCTGCAACGCGATCTGCGCTTGCGAGCATGCCTGCAATCCATCCGCAGCCGAGGGGTTCAACACGACGCCCTCGGGCAGCGTTACCGAGAGCCCCTTCACGTCGGACTCCGCCAGAGCTTCCGGGTTCAGGTTAGTGTCTTGGGGCACGTGCTCATCGACCGTCAATCCTGTCGGAGTGCTCCCCGCCGTACCGTCGGGCGTGACCTTGATGCTCGGCGCGAACGAGAGTTGGTTGCATCCGTCCATACCGACCGGGCGCCCAAGGTTGTCCTGGAATATGTATTCAAATGGGGGGCGGAAAGCTCCCGCTTCCTCCCACGAGTCCGCTTCGACGGTCGTGTGCAAAGGTCCAACGCATGCGGTTGGGAGCGTCAGCAGCGGCGGCGTCGTTTTCGCTTCCGGAGCGGTGCATGCCGGGGCGCCTTCCTGCGGATTGAGGCAGTTCCAGCCGCGGACCGAGTCGTGGCGCGAGTCGCCGGGTACGCCCCAGAATGTAACGCGGCTGGAGATGAACCCCGTGATCTCAGAGATATTGGGCACGGTGACCGTCACGCCGTAGTCGCTGCCCGTGCGCACGGAGGTGTCGAGATACACTGGGTCTCCGAGGACGTCAAATCCGAATCGCGCCGGTTCGCCCAGCGACGGCGCAAGCGCGAACAGCGGCAGTGTAGCCGTCGACGGGTTTCCCCCTCCTACAGGGAACGAAATGCTCACGGACGCGATCCCAACCACGGTGTCATCAGGGCAAAAGTTCTGTCCGGAGCCGGCGTTGGCCAAGAACTTCGCTAGCGGACACTGTGGAAAGGGGGTTGGGTTGCCGATCAGCCCCGGGGGCAGGTTGAAGCGCAGGTCCTTCACGGCCGCGGGCGGCTGCTTGGCTTCTGCGGCCTGGTTCAGGCCGATCACGCTGGTCAGCTGAAACGGGTGCGAGCCCGCCTGCGTGTCCGGCGAGCCGTCAGCGTTTTCCGGCTTCAGTTCATACTGTTCGACCCCGAATAGCGTTGGGGCAGCGCTCACCGTGATCGGCCGGCTGACCGATGCCGACAGAGCTCCCCCACCGGAGACGATCGCTTTGTTTTCTTCGCCCGATCTCGCGGCTTCGGCGACCTTCACCTTGATGAAGATTTCGATATGGCTGTATGCCCTATCAAGATGAAAGAGAACAGCGAATTCCTTCGGCACAGTGCAGGTGACTTCGCTTTCGTTTGACTGGATTTTGCACAAGAACGAACCAAAGGAGGCCTGGGCAGACCCTTCTATCCCGAGACCGAGCGAGACGCTCTGCGCCGTCAGGCCCGTCGGCAGCTTATCCTTCACGACCACCGAGGAGCTCACGCCCGCTGCACCGAGATCCTCCGCCAGCACCGAGATTTCACCTTTACCACCCGGTGGGAGGTTCGCAGGCAAGGATCCCGAGTTCACGTGCCACCATGCTGAGCATGTGCCGCATTCAACGCCCGCGAACGCCGGAGCGCTCGAGAAGGCCAGGACCGCGACAACGCCAGCCACCGTAAGCGCGGCGCTGAGCCCGCGGCGGATAGTGATCCTCATGACCGCCTCCGTTCTGCAGCTTTCTTAGCTCGAGACTTTTTGGCTTTGGCGGGTTTGTATCTCTTCTTAGCATGCTTTTCGCAGTCGGCGCGTGCGGTTTTCTTCCTCTTTTTATGACAAGCTCTCAGGGCCTCGGCGAGCTTGTGCGCGCGGGTCAAAGACTTCACTTTCGTCTTCGCGGACACCGGGGAAACCACGTTGCCCGCGCCTGAGAAGGTTGCGCTCGACGGCGCTCCGAAGATCGCGGGCTGCGGCGTCGGCGCCGGTTTGCACGCATCGCCCGTATTGCACGGCGGGGGTGCCAGAGCCGCCGCCGGCGCGCAGGGCGACGAAGAGACGCATTCGTGAGCGTCGTATATGTCAAGGCTCGTGTCGAGATCCTGCGGCGAGAGCCGCGAGGTGGTCATGAAGAAGACGTCGCCGCCGCTTTCGCTCGCGTCCATGAACGCAGATTCTTCGGTGGAGGTTCCCGCCGAGATCAGGCCCACACAGCCACCGGCGCTTTCGTCAAAGACAACGCTCGAACTCTTACCGTAGCCGGGACCCACGCAGCCCCCTACTCCCGCCGGCTCGTACTGGTAGACGTCCTCCTTGCCGTTCCCGTCCGCTGGGACGAGCGCGTCGGCGCTGTCGAAGAACAACCGGCCGCTGTTGGACAGGTAGCGAGACTGGTAGAGAGCGCTGCCACCGTCTTTCGTTGTCCAGCCCGGAACGTTGGCCGCCAACCAGCGTCCGGGCCAGATCTGCGCGTAGTCGACGAGGCGTTCCTCGTACGCGTTGCCCTCGAGCAGTCCCTTCGGTCGCGCACCAGTTGGATTGCAGGATGCGCATACGAGGCGGTTCGCGCCCGCCTCATAGAGATAGACCTCCTCGTCGGGCACCCCGCTGCTGGCATCGCGATTTTCATAGCCAGTCAGACTCCGTTCGGACATAAACGCCAGGTACCGCCCGTTGGGCGACACCCGCGAGGTCATCAGCTTGAGGTCTTCTGCGTGTTCACCCCAACTCGGTGAATCGGCGCCCGAGAGAGTCGCAATGAACGTCGGTGGCGTCCACGCTTTTGCAGTTCCGTCGTAGTGCTCAGCATAGAAATTGCACGTCTGCTGAGATGGTTGCGATGTGTGTTCGCACTTTCCGGTCTTTGCGCCGTGTTCGGCACCGTTACCGATAACACCATTCGCGACGAAGTAGACGTAGGAGCCGTCTTCACTTGCTCCGATCACCCCGCGCACGTCCGCACTTTCGCCGCTGTTTGCGTCCACACTCAGATCGGTGAGCTTGCCGGTCGGCGATTCGCCCGGGGCGCTGGTCACTTCGAACTCGTATAGATCTTCGGTCGGGGGGTATACCGGCGAGGTAGTGGAATTGGCAGTCAGGCGTTCGGGGCTCGTGAAGAACACTCTCGAGTCTTCGCGGTTGGCAGTCTGGTAGTGAGATTCCGCGCCCCCTGGTTCGGGCGTTCCCTGCGCGGCGTCGACCGCGACGGTCTTCCCAGTCGACATGTCCCGCAGGTAATCGTGGTGGCCGTTGGCTTCGAATACCAGGTGCGAACCGTCGCTGGAGATCGCGTTTCTGACGCTTCCGGCGGTTATTTGGCCCCTGTAGCCAAGTGACGCCTGCACTGGTTCGTTGTTGGGCAGCACGCTGGCGAGCTGTAGCTGTCGTTGTAGCGGTCCGGCCGCCCACTCATAGAGATATCCGGCTCCGCCTTCTTCGACCGGCGTCGCGGTCAATCGAACATTAGATGCTATGACGACATGGCTGAGATCGGGGGTTGCGGCGACGAATCCCACCCCGCCGGCCCCTTCGCCGTTGCCGCCGAACTTGGTGCCGGGCCACACGTTCGCCTGGGTCACCAGCGCCTTGTATTCGCCGTTCTCCAGTCGAATGTAGATCGTCTTTTCCTGGGTTTCTTCGGCAGTAAGCTTGGGCGACAGCGGCGTGTGACCCTCCGGTTCGACGAGGCCGAGCGACAGGTCCGAGGAGAAGAGCTTGTATTCGGCCTGATGGCCAGTCGCCTGTTCTGTGGCCCCTTCGGTGTGGGGGGTCGTGATATCTGCCGTCGCCCATCTGCCAGGAGCGCTACGGGTGGAGAAGACCTGGGTAACTTCCGGCGAGCGGCTACCCGCAGGGCTAGCAGCGAACGGTGAGCTCGCAGCGTAGGTGATCAGACTGCCACCTTCGGCGGCCTGGATGTCGGCCCCCTGTTCGTTGCCCACGGCGAAGAGGTCAGAACCGTACTTATTCGGCGGAGTGACCATTTCCCACATACGCCCATTGGGCAACGCGAACTCGCCACCCACGGCCTGTGTCGTGAAGCTCTGTTCGGCACCGGCGGTTTCTCCGTCTTTATTGATCGCGATGACTCGAAAGTGATATGTCGTCGACGGCTGGAGACCCTGTAGATGCACGTTGACGCTTTCCGTTTCGAAGCCTTCGCCGATGTCGACGCCGGGGGGCGCCGGCAGATCGGTGCAGCTCGCGGGGCTCGCGGAGCAGCTTGCGAGGCCGTACTGAAAGTAGTACGTCGTGTCGGGGCCCGCGGGCTTGATCTGTGCGTCAAGCGTAGCGCTGGATCCGGTTACTAAAGAGGGGCCCTCGCTTTCGATCTTCGGGCGCCCTTCCGGTTCGAGCACGAAGGAGTCGACCTTGCCTTCGGCTTCGTCTGCAACATAGACCTCGCCGGTTCCCGAGTCAACGGCGATACCACTGGCGTGGCTCAGATGTTCGGAGCCGAACCGCTCGACAAGCAACCCCGTGGAACTGAATCGCCCGACGGAGCGGGCGTCGTCCCCGTCGATATAGACTTCGTTGCTCGACAGGTCGACCGCGAGACCGCCGATTTCTGAGAGGTAGGGTTTTTCACTTGTGGTGTCGAATCTTTGGATCACGATTTCGCCGGAGCTGTTGAGCTTGGAGACCCCTTGATAGACCGTCTTGACATAAAGGTTGTCATGGGAGTCCACGGCGAGCTGTTCAAGTTCACCGGCTCTCGGGTCTTTGCGGCTTGGTGGAAGGTATTCGTTGGCTTCGGCAGCGCTGAAGCTATCAATCACGCCTTCGTGAGAGACCCACAGCAATCCGCTCGCATCCACGGCAATGCCTTGAAGCCGCCCGAACCTGGAGCCAGGTGACGTTTCCGTCAGCTGAGCTACGAATTTGCCCGTCGAGCTGAACTTGTCGATGACTTCATGGCCCACATCGGCGACATACACATCACCAAAGGAAGGGCTGCTCGGATCGTTGTCGATCGCGATGCCTTCCGGCGAGGAGAACTGGCCGGCCGGAGCGGCTTTGCCTTCCACGGCCACATTGGAGCCGCTCCCGTTGAACTGGCCGATGTAGGCGCCTGCGGCGCTGAAGTACCCGACGCGGTTATTGCCCTTGTCGACCACGTACACATCGCCGGTCGCTGCGCTGACGGCCACGCCAGAGGGTTCGTTTAGCTGGCCGGGACCAGCGCCCTTGCTGCCGAATGACCGCTCGAAAACATGGCCGCGGGCAGCCAAAGCTGCGGAAGGCGCGAAAACGAGGCTACCGGCAACCGCACACACCACCCGGATCGTCAATGACAGTCTAGCGGCGATCATCGGACCATCTCCTCACCGCACGACCTCCTTGAAATGTGACTTTCACCCATGGGGACGTTGACGACCCTCGGCAGGTTCTTGAACTGCCCACTACTGGCACCACCGCTCTCGATGACATCTCCCACGTCCCCTCCTCGCTCGGTGCTCCAATCACACGAGCGTGTGCCTGGAGCCCGCTAGCTAGCCCGCTAGGGCCCCGGCACACGACACGTTTAGGTTACTATCTGGTCCTAACGCCTATGCTTCGATTTTCACCGTTTTCGCGAGCGTCAATTCCTCGCTTAGTTCCCATCCTTCTCCTTCGAAGCTCCCGCCGTTGGTCGAACTTTCAAGGGTGTCTTTTGCTTGGCCTTCAAGGTTCTGCAGTTGCTGTTTGCCTTTAGCCTCATTGAATACGAGTCTGTATTTCGTGGTTTCAATGTTGATCGGCGTGATAGCGCCGATAATCGATCCCCTGATAATGACTGTGATGAACGCCGTGCATTCGAATTTGGCGACGTTTCCGCCGCCTTTAGGCTTGAGGTCGACGCCTACCGTTTTTGTCGCTTTGCTGACGTAACCCAGGATGCCTTCGAGTTCGTTGGTCTTGATTTCGCCTTGTTTTGCGCCCGCGGTGTTGCATTTGAAGCCTCCGGTTTCGCAGCCTTTGAAGACAAGCGCTTTTACCTTGAGATATTTTTCTGCGGTAATTTCGGCGCCTTCGGTGGAGCCGGGCCCGGAGCATTTCACTCTTGTCCCGCCGCTAGTTTCGCGGGTGAACGCACCACTAGTGGTGATGAAGGTGTTCGGGTACGGCCCCGTGAAGCAGGGCTTCGTCGTGCATGTAGCTGCGGATGCGGACGCCGATACGAGCGCACTTACTGCAAGGACAGCCACCAGCACAACCAGAACAGTCTTGAACATGGATCTCATCTCGGATAGCTCCTTTCGCCTGCGACAATGGTCTGAGCTACGCCCCACATTGCCGACCGACTTTCTCGTCTCGTCGACCTGCGCTTGGCCTGTGCCCGCTCCGCGGGCTCCAGATGTGCGTCCCCCCGGCCCGCATCGCCAATCCTCTGAGCCCCGCTCCTCATTTGGTCCTCTCCCTTCCCCCACCCTCCACCTGCGGTCGAGTTTCGCGTTTTTGCGCGGTTTCCCCAGTCATGTTCATATCCTCTCCTCGTCTGCGGCAGTGGCCAGCCTTTGCGGCTTGGCGGCGTGCTTAAAGATCACTATAACCCCCCCCCCCCCGGGAGTCAAGGGGGGAACCGTGCTGCTGGTCTTTCGGGCTCTGGAATCGGCGCTTCGTTGCCCGCCTGAGCGCTGGCGTTGCGGTGCTCTGAGAGCGCGTCTGAGCGCCCGGCCTGACGCCGGGAGCTGACCGCTGGACGGCGATCACGGCACCCGAGAGGGGGTGGGCGCCTTGCCGGCCGCAGGGTCGAGCGGCCAGGTAGGAAGAGTAGCGGCGACCCCGAACGGTGGGCGCATAAGTGGCTGCGGGCGTTAGGCGCGCCCTGCAGCCCCGTCCACCGAGGAGGTCACCGCCATGCCACCAATTCCCAATTCTCTCACGGGCCTGTTGTCCCTGCTTGAGCCGTGCTTCACCCGTCCGACGTTCCAGACCTTCAGCTTGCTGACGGTCGGGTTCATCGCACGGATCCGCGAGAACACCGTCACGGGGATGCTGCAAGCCTCCGGGCTGGCCGGTGTGTGGCATCACAGCCGCGCGCACGCGTTCTTCGCCTACCGCCGCTGGGATCCCGACGAGCTCGGCCTGCGGCTGCTGGACCTGCTGGTCTCGGTGCTCGTGGCCGCCGACGCGCCGATCGCTCTGGCCGTCGATGACACGCTGTTCGGACGCTCGGGGCGCAGTGTCTATGGCGCGCATTACCTGCACGACGGCGCGCAACCCGAGGGCTCCGGGCAACGCACAAGATGGGGCAACTGCTGGGTTGTGGTGGTGCTGGTGGTCGCGCTTCCCTGCACCGGCGGGCGCACCGTCGGGCTGCCCGTGCTCTTCCGGCTGTTCCGCCCGAAGGATGAGACGCATCCCGACCGTCCCTCCCAGCCAGAGCTCGGACGGACCCTGATCGACATGGTCAGCAAGCGCTTCGGAGCCCGCACGATCGAGCTGGTCGCCGACGGCGCGTATGCCACCAGAGCCTGGCGGGACCTGCCCGAACGAGTGAGCCTGACGACGAGAATGCGCGCGAACGCCGCGGTCTACGAGCTCCCACCCGCAAGCTCGCAAGGACGGGGCCGCCGGGCGCTGAAAGGCGCGAGGATGGGAAGCCTGGCCCAGATCGCCAACGCCAGCTTTACGCAGGTCAGCCTCACCG
>JACDGG010000278.1 GCA_013815355.1 Solirubrobacterales bacterium | reverse complement strand
GTCTCCAGGCGCAGCAGCAGCACGGTGATGTTGTCGCGGCCTCCGGCTTCGTTTGCCGCGGCGATCAGCGTCTCGCCGGCGTCGCGCAAGCGCGGGCTCGCGAGGAGCAGCTCGGCGATCCGCTGCTCGGGGAGCATCGTGGTGAGGCCGTCGCTGCAGAGCAGATAGACGTCCCCGGCGCGGGCGCGGAAGGAGCGGGTGTCGACCTCGACCGTGCCCTCCGGCCCGAGCGCGCGCGTGATGACCGAGCGCTGCGGATGCTCGACGGCTTCCTCGGGGGTCAGCCGTCCCTGGCGCAGCAACTCGTCGACGAGCGAGTGATCGTCGGTCAGGCGCAGCAGCTCGCCCGCGCGCAGGCAGTAGGCGCGCGAGTCGCCGACGTGGGCGATCGCGATGTCGCGCTCGCCCACGTAGACGGCGGTGAGCGTCGTGCCCATGCCGGCCTGCTCGGCGTTCTCGTGCGAGAGCTCGTGGATGCGGGCGTTGGCGAGGCGGGCGAGCTCGGCGAGGGCGAGCTCGGGCTCGAGCGCTTCGGCGAGACCGTCGTGGAAGGACTCGACCGCGATCTTCGAGGCGACCTCGCCGGCCTGCGCGCCGCCCATCCCATCGGCGACCACGAACAGCGGCGAGCGAGCCAGCAGCGAGTCCTCGTTGGCGCGGCGCTGGCGCCCGGTGTCGGTCCCGGCGTACTGCTCGGCGACGCGCAGCACCTCAGCCTGCCTCGAAGGAGAATTCGCTGTCGCCGATCCGCACGCGGTCGCCGGGATGCAGCGGTCTCGGCGTCTGCAGCAGCTCCTCGTTGAGATAGGTGCCGTTGGTGGAGGCGAGGTCTTCGATCACGACTATGTTGCCCTGCTCGTAGATCAGCGCGTGGCGGGAGGAGGCGAACGGGTCCTCGAGGCGGATCTCGGCGCGATCGCCGCGCCCGAGCACGAGCTCACCGTCGAGGTCGTAGATCATGCCGGGGTCGTGCCCGGGCGCGCGCTCGACGACGAGCCGCGGCGAGCTGTGCGCGATCGGAGCGCTGCCGAGACTCGAGGCGGAGTGAAGGCCCGTGGCATCGGGGGCGATCGCGCGGCCCTCCTGCCCCCGCTCCACGCGCACGCCTCCCCCGAGATCGCGACGAGAGCTGCGCACGACCCACGCCAGGAACAGGTAGAGGACGGCGAGGAAGCCGAACTTGAGCGCCACGGATACCGGTTCGAGTGTGTTCATCCCAGCTCGAAGGCGATCTCTGTCGAGCCGAGCTCGAGACGATCGCCGGGCTCGAGCGCTTGCGCGCCGTGCGCCTCGCGGCCGTTGATGCGCACGCCGTTGGTCGAGCCGAGATCCTCGATCGTCCAGCCCTCGCCCTGCGGGCGCAGCTCGGCGTGATGACGTGAGATGCCGGCGTCCTCGAGCACGATCTCGCAGTCGCGGCTGCGCCCGATCGTGCCGCCGCCGGGGGGCACCGCCAGTCGCCGCGAGCCGACCGCCAGGAACGCGCGCGGAGCGCGGGAGCGCGAGTGAATCTCTTCGACGGGGCGCCCGACGCGCGCCGAGGTGCTGTAGATCATCGTCTGGCCATGTTCCTCGCGAGGCGCGGGATGCTCCTCGGCATGCCCGCCGGGCCGGATCAGCCGCGCCTGGATACCGAACTCGCCGAGCGTCAGGCGCTCGTCGGTGTGGAAGTCGATGTGGGGAGGTGAGGCCATGATCAGATCCTCGCGGCGAGCGTGCTCGAGCAGGTAGGCGCAGAGCTCTTCGATCACCTCGTGCTCCACGCCCTCGTAACGCGCGCGGTCCTCGGGCGAGAGCCACACGGAGTACTCGTTGGGAACGTACACGCGCGAAACCGAGGCTGTGCGATGGGCATCCATCTCGCGGGCGAGCTTGCGGGCGAGCTCCATCGGACGGACCTCCGAGCGAAATACGCGTCCGAAGGCCCCCTCGACGAGGTTGGCGATCGTGGTCTCGACGCTCTTGAGCAGGTTCATGGTCGGGGGCTAGGCCAATCGAGTGGAGAGCGGCCATGAGCCGTGAGCCATGCTACGCACCCTACGTCAGACGGGCCCGCGCAGAGCCCGCGCGCCCACCGCTGCGAGGGCGCCGAGGACCGCCCCGAGCAGCGCCCCTCGCGCCGCGGGCTGAGCTGCGTGGGGGGCGAGGCCGGAGTCCAGCAGCGGCGAGAGCGCCAGCAGCCCCGCCGAGGAGCCGGCAGCGGCCAGACAATCCGCGAGCGCGCTTCGCCCGCGCACCAGCCACGGCAGCACGACCGCGGCGAGCGCCCACAGCAGTGCGCCGAGCGCAACGCCGAGCGTCAGCAGCGGCGCGATCACATGACCGGCTGTGAGACCGACCGAGCCCTGCCACGCTCCGTGGTGTGGCGTCGGGGAGTAGCCAAGCCACAGGCGTTGATGAAACAGCGGCTCGGCGAGCGCCAGCCACCAGTAGCCGAGCGCCCCGAGCAGCGCGCGGTCGCGCAGGCGCATCGCCTGCCCGGCGAGCGCAGGGAAGGCGCCGGCGAGACCCGCGAGACCCAGCGCGGGAGCGAGCGCGGCGGCGAGCCAGCCGACACCGAG
>JACDGG010000077.1 GCA_013815355.1 Solirubrobacterales bacterium | reverse complement strand
GCCGCAGACGTCCTCGCCGACGCCGTGCCCACGCCGCCATCGGGCGGCGAGCGCCGGCGCTGGCTGGCGCTCGCGGTGCTGTGCCTCGGCCAGCTGATGATGGTGCTCGACGCGACGATCGTGAACGTCGCGCTGCCCTCGATCCAGAACGACCTGCACTTCAACCAGGGGAATCTCACCTGGGTGATGAACGGCTACCTGATCACCTTTGGCGGCTTCCTGCTGCTCGCGGGGCGCCTCGGGGATCTCGTGGGGCGCAAGCGCGTGTTCCTGACCGGTCTCGTGATGTTCACGGTGGCCTCCGTGCTGTGCGGCATGGCGAACAGCCAGGTGCTCCTGATCGGGGCGCGGCTGCTGCAGGGAGTCGGCGGGGCGGTCGCCTCGAGCGTGATCCTCGCGATCATCGTCACCGAGTTCCCCGCGCGCGTCGAGCAGGCCAAGGCGATGGGCCTCTATGCCTTCGTGTCTGCGGGCGGCGGCTCGATCGGGCTGCTCGCCGGCGGCGTGCTGACGCAGTCGCTCGACTGGCACTGGATCTTCTTCGTGAACGTGCCGATCGGCGCGGTCGCGTTCGTGCTCGGCCGGGCGTTGATCGTCGAGAACGAGGGCATCGGCCTCGCCGGCGGCGTCGACTGGCTCGGCTCGGCGCTGATCACGCTGGCGACGATGGCCGGAGCGTTCGCGATCGTGAAGTCGACCGAATTCGGCCTGCTCTCGGCGCGCACGCTCGGCGTGGCTGCGACCTCGCTGGTCCTGCTCGGCGCGTTCCTGGCGCTCGAGTCGCGTCTGGAGAACCCGATCATGCCGCTGCGCGTGCTGCGCCTGCGCATGCTGATGGGCTCGAGCCTCGTGCGCGGACTGCTCGTGACGGGCATGTTCTCGGCGTTCTTCCTCGGCTCGCTCTACCTGGAGCGCGTGCTCGGCTATGACGCGATCCACACGGGGCTCGCATTCCTGCCGCTGACGGCCTCGATCGCGGTGATGTCGCTGGGCCTATCCGCACGGGCGGCGGAGCGCTTCGGCGCGCTGAGGACACTGGCCGCGGGGCTCGCCTCGATCGTCGCGGGCCTCTTGCTGTTCTCGACGGCGGGCATCCACGCGGGCTACTTCCCCGGCCTGTTCTTCGCGTTCGGACTGATCGGCCTCGGCGCCGGCGCCTCGTTCCTGCCGCTGCTGACGATCGGCATGGCCGATGCTCCCAAGCGCGATGCGGGACTGGCCTCGGGCATCATCAACGTCTCGGTGCAGCTGTTCGGTGCAATCGGCCTGGCGAGCCTCGGCACGATCGCGACCGACCGCACCAGGGCGCTGAGCGCGAACGGACACCCGCTCGCGGTCGCGCTGACCGGCGGCTATCACCTCGCCTACGTGGTCGCGGCGATCTGCGTCGCCGGGGGCATCCTCGCGGCATTCCTGATCCTGCGCCCGCCCACAGGCAGGGTGCAGCGGGAGATCGAGGAGTCCGAGCCGGGTCAGCTCGAGGGCTTCGGGGCATCGCAGCCCGTCGCGCAGACCGCCTGACCGCCGTGCCGCAGGCGCCGGTCTCTCGCTCACGCGCGAGACCGGCGCCTCACTCCCCGCGCAGCTCGGCCCGTTTGATCTTGCCCGAGGCGGTCTTCGGCAGCTCCTCGGCGAAGTCGATGATCCGCGGGTACTTGTATGGCGCGGTTTCGCGCTTGACGTGATCCTGGAGCTCGCGCACGAGCTGCGGGGTGCGCGCGAGCGTGTGGTCGCGCAACACCACCACCGCGCGCACCACCGCGCCGCGCTCCTCGTCAGGGGCGGACACCGCGGCGGCTTCGGCGACGGCGGGATGCGCGACGAGCGCCGACTCGACCTCGAATGGCCCGATGCGGTAGCCGGCGGAGACGATCACGTCGTCTTCGCGCCCCTCGAAGTAGAGCCAGCCATCCTCTTCGAGCACACGGTCGCCCGTCTGCCAGGGGCCGCCGTCGCGCCGGTCCTCGACTCTCCAGCGCCCGTCATCGCGCGTGACGTGCTCGCCGAGGTAGCCGAGGAAGAACGTCGGCGCGCTCACGGGATCGAGCATCAGCTCGCCGTCGAGGATCGACAGCGCGACGCCCGGCAGCGCACGCCCCATTGAGCCCGGGCGGGCCGCCTGGCCGGCGGGCGCTCCGGTCAGCTGTCCCGTCTCGGTCTGGCCGTAGCCGTCGTGGATCTCCAGACCCGTGGCCTCCTTCCACGCGCGCAGCACCTCGGGGTTGAGCGCCTCGCCGGCGGCGACCATGCCGCGCAGCGCACTGAGCGGGCGCAACGTCGCGCGCTTGGCGATCACGCGGTACTCGGTCGGCGCCATGCACAGGACGTGAACCCGCTCGCGCTCGAGCAGCTCGAGACGCTCGAGCGGGTCGAAGCGTGCATCGTGCAGCAGCGCCGCAGCCCCCGACAGCCAGGGTGCGATGAAGACGTTGCGGGCCGACTTCGACCAGCCGCTGGCGGCGGTGCACCAGACGATCTCCCCCGGACGGGCGCCGAGCCAGTGCTCCGCCTGCACGCGCTGGCCGAGCAGGTAGCGCTGGGCGTGGAGCACGGCCTTGGGCTCGCCCGCGGTGCCGCTCGTGAATGTGATCAGGCACGGATCGCTCGCGTCGAGATCGGCGCAGGGCGCGGGCTCGTGCTCGAAGAGCGACTCGTCGGGAACGTAGATCACCCTCACGCCGGAGCGGGCGCCTTCGAGCTCGGCGCGGTTGCGCTCATCGGCGATGATCGCCGCGGGGCGGGCCACCTCGATGCGCAGGCGCAGGTCCTTCGCGCGCAGCTGCTCGGTGCACGGCAGCACGACCGCTCCGATCCGAAAGCAGGCACTCATGCTCAGCACCCACTCGGGACGGTTGCCGATCAGCGTCATCACGACGTCGCCGCGGCGGATGCCGAGCGCTTCGAGCGCGCCGGCCAGGCGTGCCGCGCGATCTGCGACCTCGCCAAAGCTCCACTCGCGTCTTGAGCCCTCCCGCGAGAGCTCGACGAGCGCCAGATCGAGGGGATTGCGGGCGTCGAGTATCTCGCGGGCGAAGTTCACGACGGTATTCTCCCTGGAAAGAACTGAAAGCGACTCTGGAGCTCAATCAGATGGCCGTAGCCGCCCCGTACACCGAGAAGACCGACGAGCAGAAGGCCATCACCGAGATGGTGCACCAGTTCGTCGACGAGCAGATCCTCCCCAACGCCGAGCACTACGACCACGAGGACTCGTTCCCCGGGCCGATCGTCGATCAGATGAAGGAGCTCGGTCTGTTCGGCGTCACGATTCCCGAGGAGTACGGCGGCATGGATCTCGACCTGAGCACCTACGCGATGATCGTCGAAGAGCTCTCCCGCGGCTGGATCTCGATCTCGGGCGTGATCAACACGCACTTCATCGGCTCCTACCTGCTGATGAAGTTCGGCAGCGAGGAGCAGAAGGAGAAGTACCTGCCGCGCATGGCTACCGGTGAGATCCGCGCGGCGTTCTCGCTGTCGGAGCCCGAGCTCGGCTCCGACGTGCAGGCGATCAAAACGTCGGCCAAGAAGGGTGAGGACGGCGCATATGAGATCAACGGCCAGAAGATGTGGGTGACCAACGGCCTGCGCTCGGACCTCGTGTTCGTGCTCGTCAAGACCGACCCGGATGCCGCAAAGGCCCACCAGGGCATGACCTGCTTCATCGCCGAGAAGGAGGCGGGCGTCGGCGAGAACACCGGTGCCTACGCCGGCCTGACGGTGCCGCCGCAGCTGCGCAAGATGGGCTACAAGGGCGTCGAGTCGACCGAGCTCGTCTTCGACGGCTACAGATGTCCGGCGGAGAACATCCTCGGCGGCGAGGAGGCCGGCCTGAACAAGGGCTTTCCGCAGATGATGGATGCGCTCGAGGTCGGGCGCGTGAACGTCGCCGCCCGCGGCGTAGGCATCGCCCAGCGCGCGCTGGAGCTGGCGCTGCGCTACTCCCAGGAGCGCAAGACGTTCGGCAAGCCGATCGCAGAGCACCAGGCGATCCAGTTCAAGCTCGCCGACATGGCCACACAGGTGGACGCGGCGCGGCTGTTGACTCAGCGCGCGGCACGGCTCAAGGACGCCGGCGAGCGCTCCGACCTGGAGGCCGGCATGGCAAAGCTGTTCGCCTCGGAGGCGGGCCGTTTCTGCGTGGAAGAAAGCTTCCGCATACACGGCGGCTACGGATACTCGAAGGAGTATGAGATCGAGCGTCTGTATCGCGATGCGCCGCTGCTGCTGATCGGCGAGGGGACCTCGGAGATCCAGCGCATGGTGATCGGGCGCAAGCTGTTGCAGCGTCATAAGATCTGACACAGACAGCGACGGGCCGTAGCACGGCCACAGGGAGGGGATGGACCTACATGGCCGATGACGCCAAGGCTCTGATCGAGCTTGCGATACGCCGATTCGTCGGCGAAGTTCCCGCGCTCGAGCCGATCAAGCTCGTCGTCGGCGTCGAGCTGAAGGGACGCGGCGACGTGCAGCACTTCCGCCTGGAGATGCCCGACGTGAAGGTCACCAAGGGCCCGGCGGCCGACGCGCGTGTGCGCGTGGACATGCGCCGCGAGTTCTTCAACGTGATGGCGCGCGAAGCCAAGGTCGCCGATTGGATCGAGGCCTTCAGCTATGGGCAGGCGAAGGCCTCAGGGCCGGAGCAGTTCCTGCGCCTGATCATCAACGTGGTCGAGCGCCAGCAGGAGCGCGAGCGCACGCGCAAGGCCCGCCACCACCCGGCCTAGCCAGAGCTGGCGTCCGACGGTCGCGCGCCGGAGCGCGCAGAGACCCGTGAGGGGGGATAAAACCCGCTTGGGGCAATGCGCAAGGAATAACTCAAATATGATGCTTTATGCAGGATAATGGCGATAAAGCCTCAAAAATGATGTAGCTGTGTGCGAATTGGTGCGCTAAGCTGACTGCATCGAACTTGAGTTATTAACCTATGAAACTAAGCTTACGCCTCATAACTGATGCAGATAACTGAGATCCTCACGATTGACGGGGTGCTCGCAGAGCTCGGTAGACGCGTCGAGCGCCACAGGCTCGAGAGCAATCGCACGCAGGCGCAGCTGGCCGAGCAGGCGGGCATCGGCCGGGCGACGTTGCAGCGCCTCGAGCGTGGCCAGTCGGTGCAGAGCAGCTCGCTGATCAAGGTGCTGCGCGTGCTGGGGCTGCTGGGGGCGCTCGACACGGCGCTGCCCGAGAGCGTCGAGCTGCCGATCGCCGAGCTCGCGCGCGCCGAGCGCCGTGTGCGCCGGCGCGCCCGCGGGCACCGCGACACCGCGGCGGAGATCGCGCCCGAGCGGACCTGGAGCTGGGGTGAGCAGAGCGGGGAGGGTCCGTGAGCGTCGCGGCGGTCACGCTCTGGGGTAGCCGCATCGCGGCCGTCTCGATCGCGCCGGGGGCGCGCTACGCCACGTTCCAGTACGACCCCGCCTTCGCGCGCAGCGGGATTGAGCTGGCGCCCCTGCGGATGGCGCTGCGCGAGGAGCCCTACCGCTTCGCGGGCCTGCCCGAGGATGCCTTCCACGGCCTGCCGGGTCTGCTCGCGGACTCGTTGCCCGATCGCTGGGGCACGGCGCTGGTGAACGCCTGGCTGGCTGCGCAGGGCCGCGATGAGTCGAGCTTCGACGTCGTGCAGAGACTGTGTTATGTCGGCACGCGCGGCATGGGTGCGCTCGAGTTCCAGCCCGCGCGCGAGCCCGCCGGGGCCGAAGCGGAGGACCTGCGCTTCGATGCGCTCGTGCGCCTCGCCGGTGAGGTGCTTGCACAGCGCGCGAGCTTCGTGGCGGAGCTCGCGGAGGACCCGGAAGAGTCGGCGATCAAGGCGATCCTCAGCGTCGGCACCTCGGCCGGCGGGGCGCGACCGAAGGCGATCATCGCCTTCAACCAGGCCACCGGCCAGGTCCGCTCCGGGCAGGTCTCGGCGGGCTCGGGGTTCCGGCACTGGCTGCTGAAGTTCGACGGCGTCAAAAGCGCGGGCGATCACGGTCTCACCGATCCTCAGGGATGGTGCGTGCTCGAGTACGCCTATTCGATCATGGCGCGGGCGGCGGGCGTGGAGATGAGCGAGTGCCGGCTGCTCGAGGAGCACGGGCGCAGACATTTCATGACCCGGCGCTTCGACCGTCCGGCCGAAGGCGGCAAGCTACACATGCAGACCGTCGGCGCGCTCGAGCAGGTCAGCTACAACGAGCCCGGCACCTACAGCTACGAGCAGGCGCTGCTGCTCGCGCGCCGCATGCGCCAGGGCACGCCCACCGTCGAGCAGCTGTTCCGTCGCATGGTCTTCAACGTCGTCGCGCGCAACCAGGACGACCATGTCAAGAACATCGCCTTCCTGATGGACCGCTCCGGCGCGTGGGAGCTGGCCCCTGCCTATGACGTGACCTGGGCCTGGAAGCCGGAGAACCCCTGGCTCGACAGTCACCAGATGTCGATCAACGGCCGCCGCGACGGCTTCACCGTCGCCGACCTGCGCGAGGTCGCGCGCGTCGGATCGCTCAAGCAGGGCCGCGCCGAGGCGATCCTGGGCGAGGTCGTCGAGGCAGTTGAGCACTGGCCCGCGATCGCGGAGGAGACCGGCGTCGATGAGGGGATGGCCGAGCGGATCGCCCGCTCGCACCGACTCGCGCTGCCACGCGGCTGACGGGCGCCTCGCCTTCGCGGCTCAGTGGTATGAGGTGAGCTGCTGCGCCAGGAACGCCAGCGATCCCAGCAGGAACACGCACATCACGATCAGGGAGAAGTTTTCGTTCATGGCTCCGGGGTGGACGATAGCGCGGACGCCCGCCGTCGTGTGAATCTCGCGGCGCGCTTCGCGGCGCGACGCACTCCGATGGCGCACGCCGGGCGCCTGGAGGCTCAGGCGAGGACGGCGTCGCCGTCGTAGAGCTTGATCACGCTGAGGGTGTTCGGCGGCGAGGCGTCGAGGCACAGCCTGCAGAGCACACACTCGTCGAGGTTGTCCTGCACGATCTCAAGCTCGCCACCGGCGCCCTGCGCGAAGATGTCGACGGGGCAGGCCTCGGTCAGCTTGCGCGCGAGTTCGGCGTCGGCCGCGGCGCCATCCTCGACGGCGACGGCGATGAAGGTGCCGTCCTTTCTCATGCGGCGCTCCTCTCGGCGATCTTCGCGCGGATCATCTCGGGGATGTCCTCGATCCGCTCGGCCACGGTGATTCCCGCCTGCGCCAGGCGGGCGATCTTCTCCGAGGCCGTGTCCTCCTTGCCTTCGACGATCGTGCCGGCGTGGCCGAAGCTCATTCCGGGCATCTCGTCCATGAAGCGACCGGCCATAAACGCCACGATCGGCAGGCGCGAGTCCTTCTCGGTGACCCAGCGTGCGAGCTCGGCCTCCATGCGCCCGCCGGGCTCGGTGTAGATGACGATGCCCTGCGTCTGCTCGTCGGCCTCGAACAGAGGCATGAGCTCGGCGTAGCTCGAGCCGATGATCGCATCGCCGCCGATCGAGACGGCTGTGGACTGGCCGAGGCCGGCGGCGCTGAGCGTCGAGGACATCTCGGTCGTCATGCCGCCGGAGCGCGAGATCACGCCGATCGGGCCGGGCGTGTAGGCCTGGGCAGCGTTCTTTGCGGGACCGCCGATGCCGCCCATCTTGATCACGTCGGGCACGATGATGCCGAGGCAGTTGGGGCCGATGATGCGCGCTCCGCGCAACGTCGCGAGCTCGACCATCTCGGCCACGTCGCGGCGGGGGATGCGCTCGGTGACGATCACGATCAGCTTGACGCCGTTCTCGATCGCCTCGAACACAGCGTCCTTGGTGAAGGCGGGGGGGACGGTGACGACGGAGCCATCGATCGGTGCGCGGTGATGAGCGACGGCCTGGGCGACGGTGTCGAAAACGGGCACGCCGTGCACGTCTCGCCCGAGGCGTCCCGGTGTCACGCCGCCCACAACCTTGGCGCCCGTGCCGTAGTCCAGGCACTCGCGTGTCAGGTTGACGGCCTCGCGGCCGGTGATGCCCTGGACGATAAAGGTCGTATCGGAGTCGATCAGGATGCTCATGCGCTCGCTCCTCCGATCTTCTCGACGGCACGTCGCGCGGCCTCGTTCAGCGAGACGGAGCGATCGGCGTAGTCGACGCCGTACTTCTCGAGGATCTTGAAGCCCTCTTCCTCCCACGCGCCGGGAATGCGGAAGATCGCGATCTTCTCGCCCGGGTCGTGGCCGAGCTCCAGGCAGGCTTTGATGACGCCGCGCGCGACGATGTCCACGCGCGTGTTGGAGACGATCGACATCATCACGGCGATCTGCTCCACGCCGGGCTTCTGCAGAACCAGCTTGGCCAGGCCGCAGGTCTTCGAGACGGAGGGGTTGCCGCCGATCTCGCAGTAATTGGCGGGCTTGCCGCCGTGGGCGCGGACCGCGTCGAACAGCGTCAGGGACCCGCCGCCAGCGCCGATCACAAGGCCGAGGTTGCCGTCGAACTCGGTCACGTTGCCCGCCACGCCGCGGTGGTCCTGGGAGTCGACCTCCTCGCCGGCGAGCTCGAACGGCGTCGCCTCGCGGGCCTGGCGGGTCTCCTCGTCGCCGACGCCGAGGTCGGCGAGCAGCTTCTTGTGGCGCCCACGTGCCTCGTTCTCGATGTCCATGTGCGCGTCGAGCGCGACGAAGGAGCCATCGGCGAGGCGTCCGAGCGGGTTGATCTCGGCCAGCACCATGTCGTTCTCGACGAACAGCTGGGCGAGGCGCTTGACAATCGGGACGAGCTTGTTAAGCGCCGAGCCGGTGACGCCGGTGGCGGCGATCACCTCCTTGGCCTCGAAGTCCGAGAGCGGCAGGATGTTCGAGAAGTGACGCCGCCCGACCTTCTCGGGCTGCTCCTCGGCCACCTGCTCGATGTCGATGCCGCCGACGGGCGAGAAGATCATCACGGGCTGCTTGCGGATGCCGTCCCAGACGACGCCGGCGTAGTACTCCTGCTCGACCTCAGCCTTCGGGTCGACGAGCACGCCGCGGGGCATGTGCCCGGCGATCTCCAATTGCAGGATCTCGCGCGCGTGGCTCTCGGCCTCCTCGGGGGTGTCGGCGAACTTCACGCCGCCGGCCTTCATGCGCCCGCCGCTCAGCACCTGTGACTTGATGACCGTCGGGCCGTCGATCCGCTGCGCGATCTCCCGTGCCTCGGCGGCGTCGGTCGTAAAGCCGTAGTCGGTGACGGGGATGCCGGCGCGCTTTACGACCTCGCGGGCCTCGTACTCGAAGAATCTCATGCGGCGCGGAAGCCTATACGGAGACGGGCGACGGTGGGGACAGCCCCGCGGGGCTGTCCCGCTCAGCAGTCGGCGAGCGCACGCAGCGCGCCGCACAGCTCGGGCGCGCGGATGCCGAGCTCGCCAGTGCGCTCAGTGAGCGTCGAGCGGCGGACGCGCTGCAGGTTGTCGAATGACGCAACGCACTCGACTGCCAGACCCTCATCGGGCCCGAGCGCAATCTCGGTTGATATGCGGCGCACGGTGCGCGTGATCGGTGCAACCACGATCCCGGTCAAAACCTCAACGGCATCAGAACGCGTCACCACGAGCACCGGGCGCCGCTCATCTTCAGCCTCTGCCCACCAGATCTCCCCCTGCCGGGGGAAGCTCACCAGGGTTCCTCTGCGATCAAAGCGCGTGTGGCGGCATCGAGGCCGGCAAGCTCTTCGTCGGTCTGGGGCTGACGTTCGTAACCCGCAACGATTTCAGCTCCTATTCGGCGCCGTCGCTGTTCATCCACCAGCTTCTCGAGTGCGACGCGCACGCCCTCCGAGCGACTTGCCACGAAGCCGTCCGCCACCAGTCCGTCGAGATCGGCGACGAGCTTGTCGTCAAGACGGGTCACCACTTGCGCCATGCAATCAGCATACCACTCTGCAATGCGAAATCTATGCCTCCGCAGGCGTGAACCCGTAGGCCTCGGCCAGCTCCGGGTCCTTCTTGGCGAGCATCTCGGCGAGGTTGACCACCACCTTGCACTGCTTCCAGGTGGCGTCGTCCTGCATCTTGCCGTCGATCATGTGCACGCCGCGCCCGTCGGGGATCGCCGCGATCACCTTCTTGGCGAAGGCGACCTCGTCGGGGTCGGGCGAGTAGACCTTCTTGGCGATCGCGATCTGCCCGGGGTGAAGCGACCAGGCGCCGACGCAGCCGAGCAGGAAGGAGGCGCGGAACTGCGTCTCGCAGCCCTCCGCGTCTGAGATATCGCCGTAGGGGCCGTAGAAGGGCAGCGCGCCTACCGAGGTGCAGGCGTCGACCATCCGTGCGATCGAGTAGTGCCAAGGGTCCTGCTGGTAGCTGGCGCGCGGCGCCTCGGGATTCTCTGGATCGGGGTCGGCGATCGTGCGGTAACCGGGGTGCCCGCCGCCGACGCGCGTCGTCTTCATGCGCCTGGAGGCGGCGAGATCGGCGGGGCCGAAGCTCATGCCCTGGATGCGAGGCGAGGCGCAGGCAATCTCCTCGAGGTTGGCGACGCCCTGGGCCGTCTCAAGCACGCAGTGGATCAGGATCGGGCGCTCGACCCCGGCCTTGGCCTCGAGCTGAGCGAGCAGCCGGTCGGCATAGTGGATGTCCCAGGGCCCCTCGACCTTCGGGATCATGATTACGTCGAGCTTGTTGCCGATCTCGGTCACGAGCTGGGTCAGATCGTCGAGCACATACGGCGAGGCGAGCTCGTTGACGCGCGTCCACAACGCCGTGTCGCCGAGCTCCATCTCCTTGCCCACCTTGATCAGCCCGGCGCGCGCGGCCTCCTTCTTTTCAAGCGGCACGGCGTCCTCGAGGTTGCCGAGCAGGATGTCCACCTTGGGGGCCAGCTCAGGCGTCTTCTCGACCATTTTCGGGTTCGAGAAGTCCATGAAGTGGATCATCCGAGAGGGCTTGAAGGGGATCTCGCGCGCCGGCTCGGGCGCGTCGATGGCGAGGGGCTTGAAGAAGTCGCGGGGGTTGCGCAAGTGTGCTCTCCTGTGTCGTCTGGAGCCTGAACCGTACCGCCGCGCGACGCGCGGGCGGCGGGCGACTCTCTAGAGTTCCGCCCGCAATCAGCCAAGGAGACCCATGAGCGAGACCCAATCCGTCGAGACCGATCAGGCCGCACGCGAGGCGAGCGGAGCGCATGCCTATGGCCGCTACCTC
Organism: Solirubrobacterales bacterium; assembly: GCA_013815355.1. Classification (GTDB taxonomy): domain Bacteria; phylum Actinomycetota; class Thermoleophilia; order Solirubrobacterales; family Solirubrobacteraceae; genus Palsa-744. Next base: position 1,379 of record JACDGG010000077.1, on the reverse strand, counting down.
GAGGAGTTCGAGGTCGGCGCCGTCTACAAGCACTGGCCCGCCAAGACGGTCACCGAGTCCGACGATCACCTGTTCTGCCTGATCACGATGAACCACCACCCGCTGCACCTGAACGACGTCTATGCCGCCAAATCCCAGCAGGGACGCAACGTCGTGGTCGGCCCGCTGGTGTATTCGCTGGCGCTCGGCATGTCCGTCTCCGACGTCAGCGGCAAGGCGATCGCGAACCTCGCCACCGAAGAGCTCAAGCACCCGGCCCCGGTCTTTCACGGCGACACGCTGTTCTGCGAGTCCGAGGTGCTCGAGAAGAAGGAGTCTCGCTCCAAGCCCGACCGTGGCACCGTGAAGGTGCACACGCGCGTGCTCAACCAGGACGGCGTGCTCGTCGCGGAGTTCAAGCGCCTCGTGCTCGTCCCGCGCAAAGATCCCGGCGCCGTCGCGGCCGAGGGCAGCGTCGAGTAGTAGGCCAGATTGGCGAGATTTGGAGGCGTGCGATACGCTTCGGTCTCGCCCACGGATGGGCGTTTTCTGTTTGCCAGAGCCGAAACAGGCCCGGGGGGCAGTACCGCCGATCGAAGAGATCGCAACGCGCGCCGACCCAGCCGCCAACGAAGGAGCCGACAGCCGCTATGAACACCACCGTTCCCGCCCCGACCAAGAACGAGCGTCTGCTGAGCTGGGTCGAGGAGACAGCCGTGCTCACCGAACCCGACACGATCTACTGGTGCGACGGCTCGGCCGAGGAGTACGACCGCCTCTGCCAGGAGATGGTGGACGCGGGAACCTTCGAGCGCCTCTCCGACGCCAAGCGGCCCAACTCCTACCTCGCCCTATCAGACCCCGGCGATGTGGCGCGCGTGGAGGATCGAACCTACATCTGCTCGGCGAGCGAGGCCGAAGCCGGCCCGACGAACAACTGGCGCGACCCGGAGGAGATGCGCGCGACCCTGAGCGAACTGTTCACCGGCTCGATGCGCGGCCGCACGATGTACGTCGTGCCCTTCTCGATGGGGCCGCTCGGCTCGGACAAGAGCTACGTCGGGGTGCAGCTGACCGACTCGCCCTACGTGGTCGTGAACATGCGGATCATGACCCGCATGGGCCAGCGTGCGCTCGACGCGCTCGGCGACGGCGACTTCGTGCCCTGCCTGCACTCCGTGGGCATGCCGCTGGGCGACGGCGTCGAGGATGTCTCCTGGCCCTGCAACGCCGAGAACAAGTACATCGTGCACTTTCCCGAGAGCCGCGAGATCTCCTCCTACGGCTCGGGCTACGGCGGCAACGCGCTCCTCGGCAAGAAGTGCTTCGCGCTGCGCATCGCTTCGGTGATGGCCCGCGACGAGGGCTGGATGGCCGAGCACATGCTGATCCTCAAGCTG
>JACDGG010000076.1 GCA_013815355.1 Solirubrobacterales bacterium | reverse complement strand
CGCGCGGGTTCCACGCCGGCGTGCTCGAAGTAGGCGCCGGCGGCGGCGATCCAGCTCTCGAACACATCGGCGGTGGCGATGCGCAGCGGCTCGTTGGTGCTCGCCACCTCGAGCGCGACCGTCGCGACCGGGCAGGCGTCGGCGTAGTCCGTTTCGCGCAGCGTCTCGGCGGCGCCGTCAAAGAAGTCGCCGACGGCCGTGAGTGCGTCCGGCGCATCGCGCACGACCTCGGCGAACAGCTGCATGTACATGGCCCCGGAGGAGCGGATCACCTCCGCGCCGAGCTGCTCCTTGCCGCCGGGGAAGAAATGGTAGATCGAGCCGAAGGGCGCGGCGGCCGCGGCCACGATCTGTTTGACGCCGGTGCCGTTGTAGCCCTGGCGGCGGAACAGCTCGGCGGTCGAGTCCATGATGCGCTCCCTGGTGCCCGTCGTCATTTCCGACCCCCGAGTCTCGCGGTTTACACGGGCGATGATAGGCTCCAAATTACTAGAGCGATCTATCTATTAAGCGAGTGCCGGGAGGCGCAGATGCCCGAGTTGGAGTTGACGGCGGGAGCGGTCGAGTACGAGGACACGGGCGGAGCTGGCCCCGTGATCGTGCTCACGCACGGGCTGATCATGGACGGATCGCTCTGGCGCAACGTCGTGGCCGAGCTGCGCGCGGACTTCCGCTGCGTGGTGCCGACGCTGCCGCTCGGCGCTCATCGCAAACCGATGCGCGCCGAGGCGGATCTCTCGATGGCCGGCATCGCGGCGCTGCTCGGCGAGCTGCTCGAGCGCCTGGACCTGCAGGGGGTGACGCTCGCGATGAACGACTGGGGCGGTCCGCAGCTGCTGATCGGCGGACCGCAGGACGCGCGCGTGGCGCGCATTGCGCTGATCGCGTGTGAGGCCTTCGACAACGTGCCGCCGCGCGGCGCGGCGCGCATGTTGCCCTACCTCGCGCGCGTGCCCGGTGGGCTGAACGGAGCGCTGCTGCCGTTTCGTCTCAACGCGCTGCGGCGCCTGCCGATGACGTTCGGTCACCTGAGCAAGCGCCCGGTCCCGCGCGAGGTGATGGATCGTTGGTTTGAGCCCGTGCGCGAGCAGCCGGCCGTACTGCGCGATCTGCGTAAGTACGTGCTCAGCTCAGCCGATGGCAGGCGGGCACTGACAGCCGCCTCGCAGAGTTTGAGCGGCTTCGAGCGCCCAGCGCTCGTCGCATGGGCGAGCGAGGACAAGCTGATGCCGCGCGAGCACGGCCCGCGCTTGGCGGCGCTGCTTCCCCGCGGCGAGCTGATCGAGATCGCGGACTCCTACACGCTCATCCCCGAGGATCAGCCGGCGCGCCTGTCGGCGGCCTTGCGAGGGCTGATGCGCCGATGAGCAAAGCGCGCCGCGTGACCCGGCATCGCCGGGAGACGCGGTAGAGCCAGGACTGCTCGCGCCGCCAGGCCGTCGCTCGCGCCGAGTTCCGCCTTGACAGTGCGGGCCACGCTCAGAACACTGCTCGCTCAGCAGCGCTCGAGCACCGATCGAGACGCGCGACCGCGAGGGGACACCAATGGAGATCGAGCCCGGCATTTTCGCGAGGATCGAGATCGAGGGCGCGGCGACGATCACGCTCAAGGCGGGCGATATGGCCTCGCTTCCCGCCGGCGCCCGTACGAGTTGGCATCTCACGACGCCGTTTCTCGAGTTCTGGGTGCTGCAGCGCTGAGCATCGCGCGCGGCCGTTGGGTTTACTGCTCGCCGAGCAACTCCGCGAGTAGCGCTTGGGGGCTGATGATGCGGATACCGCTGTGCTCTCGGACCGGGAGCATGTGCCGACGATCGCCCGACACGATGACGTGCACACCCGCATTCACCCCGCATGCGAGAACCACATCGTCGTCAAGGTCACCAGTGATCGCCTCGACTGGTTGTGTTGGTGCGCCAATTTGCGCAACTGAGATGTTGATCAAGAGAGCAGTGATGTTTCGCACCCGCTCAGGCTCGAAGCCAAGCTTCAGGTTCAGTACCCGCTCGAGCTCGCCGAGGACCGGGTCGGCCAGCACGAGCTCAACGCGGCCCTCGATTGATGACTCGATTACACGACTCGGTGGACCGCCGGCGATAAACGCCGACACAAGTACGTTCGTGTCGCAGAGCGCGCGTAGGGTCACATGCGCATTGCGCGCAGCTCGTCGACCAGCCCTTCGACATCTTCAGGTGCGAGTCCCAGGGGCTCGACTCGGGTGCGTCCATACCGCTGCAGGGCGGCAAAATGCTCGTGCTGTACGTGGCGACGCAACGCATCGCGCACGACCTCGCTCTTGGTCTTGCCGGTCGCGCGAGCTAGTGCTTCCGCCTCGGCGGCGAGCTCGTCGGGGACTGATACCGAGAGGAGGCGAGCCATATGAAATCATCATATCGTAGAAGTGGGCTAGAGCGGTTCCGCCGCCGCGGCGGTGCCTAACTTGCGTCTTGGCGTCTCAAGTAGGCTGCGAAGTGCGGCACCGTGTAGTCGACTGCTCCGTGTTCAGGCGCGTAGATCAGTCCCTTGCGAATGAGCGCATTGCGTCGTACCGAGATCGAGCGCTGATCGCTCTTGCCAAGCGCAGTGGTTACCTCCGCGATCCCGTAGGGAGGGCCCTGACAGTTCGCCATCGCGTGTAGGAAGGCCCGCTCGGCTTTGGTTGCGCGGCCCTCGTAGCGCACCTTGAAGAAACCATCGTCGAGACGATCTTGAGCTATACGACCGCCAGCTTGTGCGTCTACCTTCGTGATCCTGCCGTCTGACGCCACGTCCCACGCGTACTTGCCGTACTGCTGAAGAAAATATGGATAGCCGGCAGTCTGGCTGAAGACGTAGTCGAGGGCGTCAGGCTCCCATATTACATCGAGCTTGCTCGCGGGACTGGCAAGTGCGTGCAGCGCATCCGACCTCTTCAGTTGATCGATGCGTGGATATTCGAACAGCCGCTCGGCGTAGCTCTTGGCATTTCCGACCAGCGCAGGCAGGCTGGGGAGTCCCGCCGCCACGCAGGTGACGGGCAGTGCCTTCTGGTTGAGACGGTGCAAGCCGACAACGAATGGTCCGAACTCCTTAGCCGGCACGAACTGAACCTCGTCGAGGAGAAATGCGACGCCGCTGCCCTTTGACTGAGCTGCCTGGCCGAGGGCAAGCAGCAGGTCGGCGAAGTCTTCACCGAGGGTTTCACTTGAGGGCTCTGGGCTAGGCGTGTAGGTCAACTCGAAGCCATTTGGCTCCTTGAGCGTGAATGACCCTAGCCTGCCAAAAGCCTGTCGGACCTGTGCGGCCACCTTTCTCGTCGGTTGCAGCTCGCCGAGAATCCTCTTTGCGCTGCGCGCGATTGCCACCGGAAAAGACGTTCCCTCGTCGAGCTCAAGTCCGGCGGCGATCCAGCCTCGTTCGACCGAGATGTCCTCGAGCGCATTCAGAAGCACCGTCTTGCCGACTCCACGAAGGCCGGTGATGATCATGCTCTGGCCAGCCGTACCGCGCTTGAGGCGGTCCAGCAGAACTTCGTAAGCCTGGATCTCGCTGTCTCGGCCAGCGATCAGGGGCGGACGTGTGCCGGCGCCCGGCGCGTATGGATTGATCCTTGCGTCCAACTCAGCGAAACTCTACTAGATTCTAAGACAGGCGCTTAGGGTTTGTTAGATGCGTTTAGATATGCTTAGGCGCCTAAAGGGTTTGTTAGGCGAAGGTCGACATCGACCGTGTGTCGGTGCTCTGCTCTTTCGACCTGGCCGGGTGTAGCCCTCTACTGGGGCCCATCGCTCGTATGCTTGACGCAGATCACAATGCGAACCACATTGAAATTTGGCTCTAGAAGGACTGATTCGCCCTGATAAGCACCAACCAATTCAAGAACGGCAACCACATCGACGTGGAGGGCACGATCTTCAAGATCGTGGAGTTCCAGCACGTCAAGCCGGGCAAGGGCGGCGCGTTCGTGCGCACGAAGCTGCGTCGCACCTCCGACGGCAACGTGATCGACCGCACGTTCCGCGCAGGCGAGAAGTTCCGCTCGGTGCACACCGAGGCGCGCAAGATGCAGTTCCTCTACGCGGACGGGACCGACGCGCACTTCATGGACACGGAGTCCTTCGAGCAGATCGCGGTGCCCGAAACGGTCTTTGCGGAGTCGCTGCAGTGGATCACGCCCAGCAGCGAGGTGGACGTGCTGTTCATCGACGGTGAGCCCTCGGATCTGCAGATCCCGAGCTCGGTGGATTTGACCGTCGCCGAGACGGACCCCGGCCTGCGCGGCGATTCGGTCTCCGGCGGCGGCACGAAGCCGGCGACGCTCGAGACGGGGGCGGCGATCCAGGTTCCGCTGTTCGTCGAGATCGGGCAGCGCATCCGCGTCGATACGCGCACGGGCGAATACATGGCGCGCGCCTAGATGCGCCGCTCCGATCAGCGCAGAGCAGCGGTGATCGCGCTCTATCAGAACGATCTCACCGGCCGTGCCCTGGCCGAGACGCTCGGCCCGAACGCCTCGCTGTTCTCGCGCGCGCTCGCCCACGCGGCGGCCGACCGCTCGGAGGAGCTCGACGCGGTGATCGACCGCCACGCGCACGGCTGGGCGGTCGAGCGCATCCAGCCGCTCGAGCGCAGCATCATGCGCGTGGCGCTGATCGAGATGCTGCACCCCGACGCGGCCCCGGCCGAGGAGCCGATCCCGCCCGAGGGCGCGATCGAGGAGGCGGTCGAGAGCGCCAAGACGTTCTGCGGAGCGGACGCCCCCGGCTTCGTAAACGGCGTGCTCGCGGCAGTCCTGCGCGAGGTGCGCGAGAATGCGCCGATCTCATGAGCAGCATCGAGCGACTCGACGATCTGATCGCGCGCCTGGAGCGCGCGGGGGAGCAGCTGCGCTCCGGCGAGCTCTCCGCGGACGCGGCCGCCACGATGGTCGAGGACTGCGCGGCGCTCGCGACGCAGGCCGCGGCCGAGCTGGAGCAGCTCACCCGCGCCGAGGTCTCAGCCCCCGCCCCCGGCCAGGACAGTCTGCTGTAGGTGTCTGCGCCCTCTGTGAACGCGACCTATCCGGATCATCTGCGCGGGGAGGTCGAGCGCTATCTGGAGGGGTTGAGCTTCTCGGAAGAGAGCATCACGGGGGGGCTGGAGCAGGCGATGCGCTACTCGCTGCTCGCCGGCGGCAAGCGCATTCGTCCGGTGCTGGCGCTGGCCACGGCGCGCGCGGTGGGCCTCGAGCAGCGCGAGGTGCTGCCGCTGGCGGGCGCGATCGAGCTGATCCATACCTACTCGCTGATCCACGACGACCTGCCGGCGATGGACGACGACGCGCTGCGGCGCGGGCAGCCGACGTGCCACATGAAGTTCGGCGAGGACGTGGCGATCCTCGCCGGCGACGGTCTCTACGCGGAGGCGTTCCGCCACCTGCTCACCCACCAGCGCTCGGCGCCCGAGCGCGTGATCGCCGCTGCGGCGGAGCTCGCTGCGGCGACGGGCGTCAACGGCATGGTCGGCGGCCAGTACGCGGACGTCAGCCCGCAGACGCCGCCCGGCGGTGCTGCGCTGCGCCGCTTGCACGAGCTCAAGACGGGCCGTCTGATCGGAGCGTCGGTGCTCTGCGTACTACTGTTGTCGGGGATCGAAGACGCATCCGAGACCGCCGCCTTCCGCCGCTTCGCGGCTGAGCTGGGCGTGTTGTTCCAGATCGTCGACGACATACTCGATGTGACCGGCACCGACGATGCACTTGGAAAGCCACGAGGTAGCGATGAGCGTCACGGAAAGCGCACGTACGTGAGCGAGTTCGGAATCGAGCGCGCCAAGGAGCTTGCGGCCGAGTCCCATCGCATGGCGCAGGAGGCGCTCGCCGAGGCCTCCGGGCGCTCCTCGCTGGCCGCGGCCCCGCAGAGCGCCCTGCGCCCCGCACACGACACGGCCGAGCTCGAGGGCATCGCCGAATTCATCTACACGCGCACGTCATGAGCCTGCTCGAGAACATCGGCGGTCCCGAGGACCTCAAGGGCCTCTCCGAGCAGGAGCTGACACAGCTCGCGCAGGAGGTGCGCGAGCACATCATCGACACGGTCGGTGAGATCGGCGGGCACTTCGGCGCGAACCTCGGCACCTGCGAGCTGGCGGTGGCGCTTCACTCGGTGCTCGAGTCCCCGCGCGACAAGATCCTGTGGGACGTGGGCCACCAGGCCTATCCGCACAAGATCCTGACGGGCCGGCGCGATCAGCTGCCGACGATCCGCCAGTACGGCGGCCTCGCGCCGTTCTGCTCGATCGCCGAGTCCCCGCACGACATCATGGGCGCGGGGCACGCATCGACCTCGATCGGCTACGCGGTCGGCATCAAGGAGGGCATGCGCCAGCTCGGAGGAGAGGTCGACGGCAAGGTGGTCGCGGTGATCGGCGACGGCGCGATGACCGGCGGCGTGGCCTTCGAGGCGATCGGTCAGGCGGGCGGCCTCGGCACGCCGATGGTCGTGGTGCTCAACGACAACGGCATGTCGATCGCGCCGAACGTGGGCGCGCTCTCGCGCTACTTCAACCGCGTGCGCCTGAACCCCAAGCTGTGGCACGCGCGCGCCGGCGTGGAGGGTGGCCTGACGCGCCTGCCGGGCGGTATCGGCTCGGCCTTCGAGCGGCTCGGGCCGCACCTGAAGGAGTCGATCAAGGCGTTCTGGGCGCCGGGCCTCTGGTGGGAGGAGCTCGACTGGGCCTACATGGGCGTCGTCGACGGCCACGACGTGCGCGCGCTGCGCGAGGCGCTGCGCGAGGCGCTCGCGGCGGAACGCCCGGTCGTCGTGCACATCGCCACCGTCAAGGGCAAGGGCTTTGCGCCGGCCGAGGACGGAGGCCTCGAGGGCATGGAGAAGTGGCACGCGGCCAAGCCGAAGTCGATCCTCAATGGCTCTCCGACGCGAATCGTGCCCGTCACGCCGGTCGCGGGCGCCGAGCCGCCGAAGCCGGCGCCGCCGCAGTACACGCAGGTGTTCGGCGAAGCGCTCGTGCGCGAATGCGAACGTGACGAACGCGTGGTGGGCATCACCGCCGCGATGAACTCCGGCACCGGACTGAGCCTGCTGCAGAAGGCGCTCCCGGAGCGCTACTTCGACGTGGGCATCGCCGAGCAGCAGGCGATCCTGTTCGCGTCCGGCCTGGCGCTCGAGGGCGTGAAGCCCGTGGCGGCGATCTATTCGACGTTCCTGCAGCGTGCCTACGACCAGATCGTGCACGACGTGTGCCTGCAGAACCTCAACGTGGTGTTCGCGATGGATCGCGCCGGGCTCGTGGGCGACGACGGGCCGACGCACCACGGGGTGTTCGACATCGCCTACCTGCGCTGCCTGCCGAACATGGTGCTGATGGCGCCTCGTGATGAGGCGATGCTCGTGCACATGCTGCGCACGGCGCTCGAGTTCGACGGCCCGATCGCGCTTCGCTACCCCCGCGGCGAGGGAACGGGCGTGGAGCTCCCAGCGGTATCCAAGCCGATTGCAATCGGCACCGGCGAGATCCTCTGCGAGGCCGAGGACAGCGCTGCGCTGGCCGGGCGCCGCGTGGCGCTGATCGGTTACGGCTCGGGCGTCGGCAAGGCGCTCGAGGCGGCAGAGGAGCTGCGCGGCCGCGAGATCGCGGTGACGGTGGCCGATGCGCGCTTTGCCAAGCCGATCGACGCGGGCCTGATGGCCCAGCTCGCGGCGGAGCACGATCTGCTCGTGACCGTCGAGGAGGGCGTGCTCGCAGGAGGCTTCGGCTCCGCGGTCTGGGAGACGCTGAACGAGGCCGGAGCGGGCGCAGGCGCCGTCGGCATCATCCGCGTGGGCCTGCCCGACAGGTACGTCACGCACGGCAAGCCGGCGCTCCTGCACGAGGAGGTCGGCTTCACCGGCGCCCGCATCGCCGAACGCGTGATCGCTGCCATCTCCGATCGCGCAGCGCCCGCCCAGCACGGCGGCTCGGCGATCATCGGCGCCTGAGCGCGGAGCGCCGGCCAGGGAGGTGCATTGCGCGCGGCACATGTGCCGCGCGACGGGCCGCACATGTGCTGCCCGTGACCGTGCCGCATGCGGCACGGTCTGTCCGCAAGGACTTAAATGAAACGACCCGCCGGGGAAAGCGGGCCGTTTCGGGGAGGAGGGATTCAGGAGAGAAGATGCTGTCTCTCGATCACTGAGAATGATGCTCCCTGGCTTGACCATCGTGTGTGAGATCGATCACATATGGGCGATCCGGGGCAGGAATTGGGTGTCTCCGCCAATGAGAGGCAACTCATCCACACCTTGCAAGAGTTGGCCCCGGCGCAGTGGTGAACCGCCCGGGGCCGTGGCAGCGGGAGGCGAGTCCCGATACAGCACGCATCCAAGCAGGATCTCGGCCCGGTCCAGCCGTCAATGCCCCTACCCGCTCGAGGCCGTCAAGGCTGAGGCGTGCGACAGTCCCGGCGGTCGGCTGTCTAGCCGGCGTCGTCACTGCGGGCCTCGGCGTGTCGCACGGCCCCTTGCACGCTCGATAACCCCGGTGCACGCCCGCGGCGCGTGTGCAACTGTTTGCCGAGCATGCCCAAGCGCCGTCTCGACACCTTGCTGGCGGAGCGTGGCCTGTTCGCCTCGCGCAGCAGGGCGGCGGCCTCCGTGATGGCCGGAGAGGTGCGTCTCGGCGCCGGGCAGCGGCGTGCGGAGAAGGCGGGGGAGATGGTCGACGATGCGGAGCTCGTGACGCTCGAGGCTCGTCCCGGCTACGTCTCGCGCGGTGGGATCAAGCTCGCAAACGCGCTCGCCGCGAGCGGGGTCGAGGTGAGCGGGCGCCGTGCGCTGGACGTTGGCGCCTCGACGGGTGGCTTCACCGACTGCCTGCTGCAGCGAGGCGCGCGCCAGGTGATCGCGGTGGACGTCGGCTACGGCACGCTGGACTACAGCCTGCGCGTCGACCCGCGCGTGGTGGTGATGGAGCGTAGGAACGCCCGCGCGCTGACCCCGGCTCTGATCGAGGCCGCCAGCGGAGACGCGCTCGCGGACCCGCCCGACCTGGCGACGATCGACGTCTCCTTCATCTCGCTGGGCAAGGTGCTCGGCGCCGTGATCGGCTGTCTCGCCGAGGGCTATGAGATCCTTGCGCTCGTCAAGCCGCAGTTCGAGCTGGGCCGTGGCCGCGTCGGCAGGGGCGGTGTGGTGCGTGACAGCGCCGAGCGCCGCGAGGCTCTGCTGGGCGTCGGAGCGCAGGCGCTCGCGCTCGGCGCCGCGGTGATCGGCTACCACTCCTCGGAACTGCCCGGACCGAAGGGCAACCGCGAGAGCTTCATCTGGCTCGCGGACCCGAGCGTCGGCCGCGGCAGCAGGGCCGAGCGGGACCTCGAGGCGCTCGCCCGCGCGGTGGAGCCGTGAGGGAAGCGACCGTCTTCACCCACCGCCGCTCCGACGACACAGCCGCTGCGCTGGCCACGCTCACGGCTCGCGCGGCCCAGGAGCAGGTGGTGCTGCGCCTGGACGTGAAGGAGAGTGCCAAGCACCAGCTGAGCGCCGCCGAGGGCGTCGTGCTCGACGCGGAGCTCAAGCGCGACGTCGAGTTGTGCATCGTGCTTGGCGGCGACGGCACGATCCTGCGCGCGCTGCAGGCCTACACCGGCACCGATGTGCCCGTGTTCGCGATCAACTTCGGCGCGATCGGCTTTCTGGCGACCGTCGAGCCGCAGGACATCGAGGAAGGCATCCGGCGCGCCTTCGCGGGCGAGTTCGAGCTGCTGCGCCTGCCCGGCATCGGCGTCGAGCTGGGCGAGCGGCGTCTCACGGCGATCAACGACGTCGCCATCCACCGCAAGGTCGGCGAGCGCGTGGCGGAGCTCGCCTACACGCTCGACGGCGAGGAGGCCGGCCGGGTGCGCTGCGACGGCCTCGTGGTCGCCACGCCCGCCGGCTCGACCGGCTACAACCTCGCCAACGGCGGTCCGGTGATGGCCTGGGGCGTGGAGGGCTTCGTGGTGTCGTTCATCGCGCCGCACTCGATGAGCGCCCGCGCGCTGGTGGTCGCGCCCGAAGACCGCCTGACGATCTACAACCGCTCGCGCGAGCCGCTCGACATCGCCGTCGATGGGCGCCCCGTGGGGGAGATCGAGGCCGGCGCCACGATTGCCGCGAGCTTCATCAAAGAGGTGGGCACGCTCGCACAGCTGCCGGGCTCCTCGTTCTACCGCCGCCTGCGCGAGAAGTTCGGCCGCCTCGCAAGCTGAGCGAGGTCGCCTCGCAGGCTGCCCGAGCCGTCCTGCGGCGCGAGGGCGCGCTCAGGCCACGCGGTGCGCGGCGATCGGCGTCGTCGCGGGCCCGTCGTCCTGCATCGAGGAGATGAACTCTTCGAGCTGGGCTCGCGAGAAGCGTCGCTGGCCGCCTGGCGTGCGATAGCAGCTGATGTGCCCCGCGTCCGTCCAGCGCCGGATCGTGGCGAGCGATACGCCCAGGTAGAGGGCCGCCTGGGAGCTCGTGAACACGAGACGGCGGTCGTTGCGGGGGGGAGATGTGGTTAGCGAGCTGGACACTGACCCATGCTTCGTCAGATCGCGCGCAGAACTTGAGCCCCGTTGAGCTTTGCGGACGTTTGGAGATGGGAAGGCCGTCCCGGTCCTGGTCGTCGAGGTCCGAAGGCGATGTCCTGCACCGTTGCCCACCGGTGGCGTGCGGAGCCTTTGCGCGGACGTCGATCCACGCGAGGATCGGCTCCGCAGTGGGGAAATCCTTTGCGCGCGGGGGCCTGGCGCCCGCACGGCCGTCTGCAAGCAAACATGCACAAACCTACGCACGCCTAGACATTCCGTGTGATCCGGTTACTATTCTCCTCGAACGCACTCATGGCGGCTGCCCCAGGGATGGAGACAGACGGGTACCGCCTTCAATGGGCCCGAGGGGTCCTAACGGCGAAGGAGAACTACCTTGCGCTTCCACAAATAGAAGTACCCAAGTTGGAGAAGTCGCTTCTGGAACTCTCCGCGGAGGCCACCGAGCTTGGCTGGCATGAGCCGGCCGAGTTCGGTGCTTCCGGCGTATCTCTGGTAGCTCAGCCACCCGGCCCCTGCGCCCGTGTTCTCCGGTAGCTCAGCCCACGCGGCCCTGCGCGATGCTGCGCGTGCGCCTGCCGAACGCGAGCTCCTCCTCGAACGTGGCGTCGTCGGCATGTAGCAGAGCTGCCGGGCCCTTGCGCTCGAGCATCGCGATGAAGCTCTCCACGAGCTCGCCGTCCAACTCGCGCCCCGATACGCGGCGCATCTCGGTCATCGCATCCTGGGGGGTCACCGGCGAGCGGTACGTTTCGCGTGCGGTCATCGTGTCGTAGGTCGAGCAGATCGCGAGGATGCGTGACGCTATCGGGATCTCGCTGCCGATCAGGCCGGCCGGGTATCCGCTGCCATCGACGTGCTCGTGGTGGTAGAGGATCGCGTCGGCGACCGGACCGTAACCGTCGAGGCGGCCCACCAGGGCGGCACCGTCCTGTGGATGGCGTCGGATCACACCCCAGTCCTCGTCTGAGAGCACCTTCGCGTGCAGAATGTGGTCGGGAAGGGCGAACTTGCCGATGTCGTGCAGCAGGCCCGCCGTGTGAACCATGTCTTGGTCGGCCTCGTCCAGACCGATCTCGCTCGCCAGCTCGCGAGCGTGGCGGGCGACGGCGGCGGCGTGGCGGGCCGTGACGCGATCTCTCAGGGCCAGCGTCTCGACGAGGGTCGTCAACACGCCGAGCTGCAGCGACGCCAGATGGATCGAGCGCGCTTCCAGTTGGTCGGCGCGCTCCTCCGAGCGCAACAGCGCGACCATCAGATGCTGAAAGATGACGATCACGAGCACCGAGGCGACCAGCGCCGAGGTTCCCAGACTGGTGTAGGCGACGGCGAGGATTGCGGTGAGCACGCCGGCGGCGACATGGCCGGGGAGGATCGGCGCGAGTACGTCGGTGATCTGGGCCCTGAGGGACCGTCCGCCGACGATCCAGTTGTCCAGCGCGATGGTGCCGAAGTCGAGGATCAGAGCGAGGAAGTAGACGCCGAAGACGATCAGCGCGAAGGTTGTGCCGCTGCCCAGCTGGTGGGACTGGACATGCACATGGCCCGCCAGCGCCTGCGCCAGGAGGCCTCCGGCCAGCGGAAAGAACGCGAAGGTCGCAAGGTTGTTCAGCCAGGCCGACGGGGGCAGGCCGCGCCCGACCGAGATGAACAGGGAGGCCGCGATTGACACCGCGACTGCCGACACCGGGCCCAGCAGGCACATCGCAAGCACCTGCGCCACGAGCCCTGCCGACAGATGTTGCCCGCGGATCTGGAACACGAGCCGCTGTCCGCCCAGCGACAGCAGCAACAGCATGCCGACGAGCAGCAGGGGGTGCCATTCCTGCGCCTCCGAGAGAAATGCGCACAGCGCGAGGACTGTCACGAGCAAGGCGACCTCGCAGGCGTAGAAAACTCGTGTGGTCAACTTGGAGCTCATATAGGGTCCTGTCGTCCTTAACGGCCGACTTGGCGTCGGCCTTAAGTGCCCCGCAGGCGTGATGGGGCTTTGCCGGCGCCGATGACGCGCCCGGCGGATCGTCATGGTGCGCGCGGGCAGGCGGGGCCGGCGGACGCTGGCGCGGGTCCAAGGTCAGGCGGGCGCTGCGGCGGGGTGCGCCGCTCAGGCG
>JACDGG010000075.1 GCA_013815355.1 Solirubrobacterales bacterium | reverse complement strand
GCGCGCTGCTCGCGGCGGCCGGCTACGCGGGCGTCGTCGATGAGGCGCAGAACGGTCCGCGGATCGTGCGGCGCCTGCTGCGGCGGCGGCGCAGCACCGTCAACCTGATCGCGCGCGTCGAGGACCCCAGCGTCGACTCCGAGCATCCGCCGACACTCGTCGTGATCGCCCATCACGACGCGCCGCAGACCGGGATGCTGTTCGACCAGACGCTGCAGAGGCGGATCTACGAACGCGCGCCGAAGGTGCTCGAAAGCGTCAAGACGCCGCCGCCGCAGTGGTGGGTGGGGCTCGCCGGACCGCTGCTCACAATCGCCGGGGCGCTGAGCGGCCGTCGGCGCTTCGCGCAGGCAGCGATCGCGGTCGGAGCCTTCGGCACGGCGCTCGTGGCCGACGTGTGGCGCTCTGAGACCGTGCAGGGGGCCAACGACAACCTCTCCGGCGTGGCCGCGCTCGTGGGGCTCGCGGAGATGCTCGCCGTGCGGCCCGCCCCGGGACTGCGCGTGCTGCTCGTCTCCTGCGGGGCCGAGGAGACGCTGCAGGACGGCATCCGCGCCTTCCTCTCCAGCCACCGCCATGAGCTCGACACCGAGCGCACATGGTTCGTCAACCTCGACACCGTCGGCTCGCCGCACCTCGTGATGCTCAAGGCCGAGGGGCCGATCTGGATGGAGAGCTATGCGGGCCCGTGGCTGAGCGATCTGCTCGCCGAGCACGCCGAGCGTCTGGGCATCGAGCTGCGCCGCGGCTTCCGCGCACGCGCTTCGACCGACAGCGTGATCCCCAGCCGCGCCGGCTATCCGATCGCGACGCTCGTCTCGATGACCGACTGGTTCAGCCCCGCCAACTACCACCTGCCGAGCGACGTCCCCGCGAACCTCATCTATGAGTCCGTCGCCGATGCCACACGCCTGGTCTATGAGCTGGCCCAGGATCTCGCCGCCAAGCCTCATCCGCACGGGAAGGACGCCGCCGCTCTGCCATCTTGAGGCGATGCCAGAGGGCGACACGATCCACCACGCCGCCAATCGCATCCGCGCCGTGCTCGAGGGGCAGGTGCCGCAGGAGATCCTCACACCGCAGCCCCGCCACAGCATGGACGGCTGGCCGCAGGCGCTCGCGGGCAAGGCGGTGCGCGCCGTCGAGGCGCACGGCAAGCATCTGTTCCTGCGCTTCGAGCAGGACATCACGCTGCACTCGCACCTGCGCATGACGGGCTCCTGGGGCGTCTACCGCGAAGGCCAGCGCTGGCGGCGAGCGCCCCGCCGCGCCTGGATCGTGCTGCGCCACGGGGGCTGGGAGGTCGTCGAGTTCGACGGACCGGTGCTCGAGCTGCTGAGCGACAATCGCACACGCACCCATCCCCAGCTCGCGGCGCTCGGAGAGGACGTGCTCGGCGAGAGCTTCGACGAGCGGCTGTTCCTCAGGCGCCTGCGCTCAGATGACCAGACGCGAGCGATCGGCGATGCGCTGCTCAACCAGCGGACGCTCGCAGGCATCGGCAACCTGTGGAAGGCAGAGAGCTGCTTCGCGGTCGGCGTGGACCCGTGGAGACCCCTTGCCGAGGTCGCGGACGAGGACGCGCTGGCGCTCGTGGCGTTCGCGCGCGAGCACATGCGCGCCTCGGTCGACGGCGGCTACAAGCAGCGTCCTCGCGAGGTCTACGGCCGCGCCGGGCGGCCGTGCCCGCGCTGCGGCACGCTGATCCGCAGCCGCGGGCAGGGCGAGAACAATCGCTCGACCTTCTGGTGTCCCGGCTGCCAGCGCTGAGGGCTCAGAGGTACTTGGCGAGGCGGCGGCCGGCGGATGTGAGTGCGCGCGTGCCGTCGGCCTCGAGGATCAGCTGCAAATCGAGGATGCGCGCATCGAAGTCATCGAGACGGTTCTCCGCCGTGACTGCGTAGGCGGGGACCCCGGCCTGGCGCGCGCGCGTGGCGATCTCGAACGCGGCGCCGCCCGCCAGCGTCTCCTCGCGCAGGCGCTCCACCGCGAGGATCACTGTGCGCGCGGCGCGCATGCGCGCATCGAAGCCGCTTTGAAGCAGCATTGCGCTGAGGTCATTCGTCGCTGCGTCCGGGAGCGCCATCGCGCCGGGATCGGGCAATCCCGAGCCCACCAGGCCGCGCGCGATCGCCGCGGCGACCCGCTCGGCGTCCAGCGCGCCGAACGGGGCGCTCACAATCAGCACCCGGCGCGGTATCAGCACGGCGCCTGCATCGACCGCCGTCGGGGCAGGTGCGCGATTGCGGTGGTGTCGCGGCGCATGATCGGGCATCCTTCCAGCAATGGCTGCAAAGAAGGAAGAGCCGATCTCACTCGATGTCTGCGGGCACGAGCTGCGCGTCAGCAGCCCGGGCAAGCGCTACTTCCCCGAGGCGGGCATCAGCAAGCTCGATCTCATCAACTACTACGTGGAGTGCGAGCAGGCCGTCGTGCGCCATCTGCGTGAGCGCCCGACGGTGATGAAGCGCTGGGTCGACGGCGTCGCCGGCGAGCCGTTCTTCCAGAAGCGGGTTCCCGAGAGCGCGCCGGAGTGGATACAGACGGCGACCGTCACCTTCCCGAGCGGCCGCCACGCGCGCGAGCTCGTCCCGAACGACACTGCGCACCTCGTGTGGGCGGTGAACCTCGGCGTGATCGACTGGAACCCCTGGCCCGTGCGCCGTGCGGACCTCGACCATCCCGACGAGCTGCGCATCGACCTCGACCCCGGCCCCGAGGTCGCCTTCTCCGAGGTGCGCGAGGTGGCGCTGGAGGTGCGCGAGGTGCTCGAAGAGCATGGCCTGCGCGGCTTCCCCAAGACCTCCGGCTCGCGGGGAATCCACGTCTACGTGCGCATCGAGCCGCGCGAGAGCTTTGAAGAAGTGCGCCGCGCGGCACTCGCGCTCGCGCGCGAGATCGAGCGGCGCATGCCCGGGCGCGCCACCAGCCGCTGGTGGAAGGAGGAGCGTGAGGGCGTCTTCATCGACTACAACCAGAATGCGCGCGACCGCACCGTCGCCTCCGCCTACTCGGTGCGCGCGGTAGCCGATGCGCGCGTGTCCTGCCCGCTTGAGTGGGGCGAGGTCGCCGCGGTCGAGCCCGCGGAGCTGACGCTGCGCACCGTGCCCGGACGCCTACGCGAGCAGGGCGACCCCTCCGCGGAGATCGACGAGCACGCCGGGCGCCTTGACGGGCTGCTCGAGCTGGCCGCGCGCGACGAGCGCGACGGGCTCGGCGATGCGCCGTGGCCGCCGCACTTCCGCAAGCAGAAGAACGAGCCCCCGCGCGTGCAGCCGAGCCGCGCACGGGGGGCTGCGTCGAAGCAGGAGTGAGGCCGCCGCGGCTAGGGTGGTCGCGATGGAGTCGCTGAAGGGACTGATCCTCTCCGGGGGCAAGGGCACGCGCCTGCGCCCGATCACGCACACGAGCGCCAAGCAGCTCGTGCCCGTGGCGAACAAGCCGGTGCTCTTCTATGGCATCGAGGCGATGGCCGAGGCGGGGATCGAGCAGGTCGGCATCATCATCGCGCCCGAGACCGGCCCGGAGATCGAAGCGGCCGCGGGCGACGGCTCGCGCTTCGGTGTGCGCATCACCTACATCGTCCAGGACGAGCCGGCCGGGCTCGCCCACGCGGTGCTGACCGCCGAGCCGTTCCTCGGCGAGAGCCCGTTCGTGATGTACCTGGGCGACAACCTGCTGCAGGGCGGGATCTCAGATCTCGTGAGCGCCTTCCGCGAGCACGGGCCAGACGCGCTGATCCTGCTGACGCCCGTGCCCGACCCGCAGAATTACGGTGTTGCTGAGCTCACCAAAACAGCGGCCGGTGAGGTGGGACGGGTGGTGCGTCTCGTCGAGAAGCCCAAGGAGCCGGCGACCGATCTCGCGCTCGTCGGCGTGTACATGTTCACGGCCGCTATCCATGACGCCGCGCGCGCGATCGAGCCCTCGCCGCGTGGCGAGCTCGAGATCACCGACGCGATCCAGCACCTCGTCGACAATCAGATGAGGGTCGAGCCGCATGTGGTGCGTGGCTGGTGGAAGGACACAGGGCGACTCCAGGACATGCTCGAGGCCAACCGCCTGATCCTCGACAACCTGATCGAGCGGGTGGAGGGTGAGCTGATCGATTCCCAGGTCGACGGGCGTGTCGTGATCGAGCCCGGAGCGCGCCTGGAGCGCACCGCCGTGCGGGGCCCGGCGATCATCGGCGCCGGGGCGCGGCTCACGGACTGCTACATCGGCCCCTACACCGCAATCGGCGAGGGCTGCGCCATCTCCAATGCCGAGGTCGAGCACTCGATCCTGCTGGCCGGCTGCACGGTCAGCGATCTCGCGGGGCGGATGGAGTCCTCGCTGCTCGGGCGAAACGTGACGGTCCGCCGCGGTGAGCGCCAGCCGCGGGCCTATCGCTTCATGGTGGGGGACAACTCCGACATCTCGATCCTGTGAGGCTGCTCGTCACGGGTGCCGACGGGATGCTCGCGCACGACGTGATGCGCACCGCTGAGCTCGCAGGTCACGAGGTGCTCGGCACGAACCGGGCCGAGCTCGACATCGCGGAGCCCGGCTCGATCGAGGAGGTGCTCGAGCGGGTGGCTCCGGAGGCGGTGATCAACTGCGCGGCGTGGACAGACGTCGACGGCGCCGAGACCCATCCCGAGAAGGCACACGCCATCAACGCCGCGGGCGCCGGCAACCTCGCTCGCGCCGCCGCAGACGCCGGGCTTCGACTCGTTCATGTCTCCACCGACTACGCCTTCGACGGCACGGCGCGGGTCGATGCCCACGGCGCGCCGCGCGCCTACGTCGAGTCGGATCCGACCGCGCCGCACACGGTCTACGGCCAGACGAAGCTCGCGGGCGAGCAGCTTGTGCTCGGCGCCTCCCCGCGGCACACCGTCGCCCGCACGTCGTGGCTGTTCGGTACGGCCGGCTCCAACTTCGTGGCAACGATGCTCAGGCTCGCCGACGAGCGCGGCGAGGTGCGTGTCGTCAGCGACCAGACCGGCTCACCGACCTGGGCGGGACATCTCGCCCCCGCGCTGATCGGCCTGCTCGAGCGTGAGGTCTCTGGCCTCGTGCACCTGGCGGGCGGCGGTCATGTCTCGTGGCACGATTTCGCCCGTGAGATCTTTCGCCAAGCGGAGGTCGAGTGTCGCCTTGGCGCCGGCACGAGCGCCGAGATCGATCGCCCGGCCCCCCGACCCGCCTGGTCGGCCCTGGAGTCTGAGCGCCAGGACGTCCTGCCGCTGCCGCCCTGGCAGGACGGTCTGGCCGGCTACTTGGCGGCGCGTGTCGGGCTCACTCGGATGGGCAAGTCGTGACCCTCCCGCTCGAGCCGCCGATCAAGCCCCAGCTCGCGCTCTCGCGCAAGGAGCTTCCGGTCGGCGAGGACTACGTTTATGAGGTCAAGCTCGACGGCTTTCGCTGCCTGGCGTTCGTCGACGGCGAGGAGGTCTTCCTGCAGTCGCGCACCGGCAAGACGCTCGGACGCTACTTCCCCGAGCTGGTGCTGCCGGCCGGGCGCTACGTGTTCGACGGCGAGATCGTCGTGCGTGACGCGCAGGGACGCGAGGACTTCGACGCGCTCGGGCAGCGCATTCACCCCGCCGACTCGCGGATCGAACGTCTCGCCGCCGAGACGCCCGCCGTGTATGTCGCCTTCGACCTGCTCGCCCACGAGCAGGACTCGCTGCTGGAGCGGCCGTTCTCCGAGCGCCGCTCCGCGCTCGAGCGCCTGCTCGCCGAAGAGGCGTTCGCAGAGGCGCCGATCCAGCTGATGCAGACCGTCGAGACCCCGGCTGAGGCTGAGCGCTGGCTGGCCGACGCCGAGGGCGCGATCGCCAAGCAGCGCTCGGCCACCTACCGGCCGGGTGAGCGCAAGGGCATGGCGAAGATCAAGCGCGTGCGCACGATCGACACGGTGATCGTCGGCTGGCGCCCGGGCAAGGAGGCGGGCACCGTCGGCGCGCTCATCCTCGGCCTCTACGACGGCCCGGAGCTGCGGGTGGTCGGGCACTGCTCTGGGCTCTCGGCGGCCGAGAAGAAACGCCTCGTGGGCTTCTTCGCCGACTACGAGTCCGGCGAGCGCGGATCGGCGGACCCCAGCCGCTGGAGCGCGGATAAGAACCTCGAGTGGATCGGCCTGCGCCCTGAGCTGGTCGTAGAGATCGATTTCGATCACGTCTCCGCTGGGCGCATCCGCCACGGGGCGAAGCTGCGCCGCTGGCGAGAGGACAAGCAGCCCGGCGAATGCCTCTACGAGCAGCTCTACAGCTGAGCGTCGACTAGCATCAGGCAGGTGAGCGGCGAGGGGGAGAGCACGGCGACGGTCGCCGAGGAGGAGTACCTGCAGAGCCTCTTCTGGCTGCAGGAGGCCGGCCTGCCGATGACGGGCGCAAACGTCGCGCGCGCGATGCAGCTTTCGGCGCCCACCGTGCACGAGATGATCGGCCGGCTCGAGCGCGACGGCTACATCACGCGCGGCACCGACCGCGCGATCGCCTTCACCGACAGCGGCGCCTCCCACGCCGAGGGCATCGTCCGCCGCCACCGCCTGATCGAGCGCTTCCTCACCGACGTGTTGGGCGTGCCCTGGGACGAGGTGCACGAGGAGGCCGAGCGCTTGGAGCACGCGATGTCGCCGGTGCTCGAGGAGCGCATGCTCGCCGCGATCGGCGACGCGAAGACGTGCCCGCACGGGCACCCGATCGTCGCCGGCGCGCGCCTGGCCGGAGTGCCGCTGGCCGACGTCGAGCTAGGCGCCTCGGTGCGCATCCTGCGCTTCGAGAACGAGGCCGAGGACCTGCTGCGCTACCTGAAGGCCGCCGGTGTTGAGCCGGGCCTGGAGGGCACGCTCGCCGAGCGAGATGAGGAGCACGTCGGCGTGCACACCGCCGAGGGCACGCTCTTGACGCTCACCCCGAGCGTTGCCGAGACGGTCTCGGTGATCGCCGACCCCTCACCGCCGCAGCGCACCGCGCTACCCGAGCAGCTCGTGCTCGGTCAGCGCTACGGTCGCTGAGTTCCAGGGGCGTGCCTACAGCGAGCGGTAGGCCTCTGCGAGGCGTGCCACGCCCGTGTCGATCTGCTCCGGCGTGACGCCCGAGTAGGCGAGGCGCAACGTGTTCTCGCCGCCCTCCAGCAGGAAGTCGGTGCCCTTCACGAAAGCCACGCCGCGCTCGGCGGCGGCCTTGAACAGCGCGCTTACGTCGGTGCCCTCGGGCAGCGTGACCCACATGAAGTAGCCGCCCTGCGGCGCGACGAACTCCGCGTCTGCCAGCTCGCGGCCGAGCGCCTCGGCAAGCGTCTGCGCGCGCTCGGCGAGCGCCGCCTTGACCGTCTCGATCGAGCGGTCGATCGCGCCGGACGCGCAGAACTCATAGACGATCGACTGGGCCACCATGTTCGGCGAGATGTAGGTGTTCGTCGCGAGCTTCGCGATCGCGGCGATCAGTTCCGGCGGACCCACGAGATAGCCGACGCGTATGCCCGGGCAGACGGTCTTCGAGAAGGACGAAGCGTAGACCACGCGCTCCGGATCCATCGAGAGCATCGTCGGCAGCGTCTCGCCGCTGAAGCGCAGCGCCACGTATGGGTCGTCCTCGAAGACCATGAAGCCGTGGTTTCCTGCCAGCTCGAGCAGGTGGCGACGCTTCTCGTAGGAGAGTGTGTATCCGGCAGGGTTCTGGAAATTGGGGATGATGTGCGCGAGCGTCGGCTCGGCGCCGCCGCGCAGAAGCGTGGCGAGCGCTGCGGTGTCGATGCCGTCGGGCTCGAGCTCGACAGCGTGCAGCTGCGCGCCGCGCTGGCGCAGCGAGAGCAGCGTGCGGTCGTACGTGGGGCGCTCGACTATCACCTCATCGCCGGAGCGCACGAGCTGCTCGAATAGGAACGCGTCGGCCTGCATCGAGCCGTTGGTGACGAGCACGCACTCGGGCTCGACGCCGTGGTGGTCGGCGATCCAGCTGCGCAGGCGCGGATAGCCGATCGAGGTGCCGTAGGCGGTCGTGCCCGCCGGGTCGCTCTCGAAGGCGCGCACCGCCGCGTCGCGGAGGCCTTCGACGTCGACGATGTCGAGCGAGGGGGCGCCGCGCGCGAAGGAGATGGTGGGGCCGGCCGGTGTGCTCACAGCGGCGTAGCTTAGGCGTCCGAGCAGCTCGTCGTAGTCATGGGTCAGCTCGTGCGCGGCGCGCTCGAGGCGGTCGCGGAAGCGCAGCAGCTCATCGGGGCTCGGCCGCTTCGGCTGTGTGGGGCGCGTGGGAGGCCACGATGGCGGTGCGGCCGGGGATTGGGAGGGCTCGAAAGCGAGCGGTGCCCCCGGGGTCCGAGCGCGGTGGGAGCGCACGGGCATCTCGCGCTCGACGGCCTCATCGACGATGCGGCTCCAGCCGCCGGCGTTGGTTGCAGGGGCTTGCGGCTCAGACGCCACGACCCTCGGCGGCGGCGCGGCTTGCGGCTCAGACGCCACGGCCGGCGGCGACGGTGCGGGCGCAGAGGGCGCGGCGGCGCTCTCGGAGGGCGGGGGATAGGCGGCTGTCAGTGAGCTGAGCGTGCGCTCGAGCTCGGCGATCTTGCGCTCCAGCTCCTGCAGCGTGCCGGCGAGCTCCTGGTCCATGGGCGCTAGCGTACCGGCAGCGCCGGTGTTTCCGATCAGGACGCCGCGAGCGATGCGCCGCCGAGCACCTCGACGGCGATGAGGGCTGCCTCGGTGGGGGTGCGCCCGACACGCACGCCCTTGGCTTCGAGCGCCAGAGCCTTGGCCGCGGCGGTTCCGGCGCTGCCGGAGACGATCGCGCCGGCGTGGCCCATCTGCTTGCCCGCAGGAGCCGTGAAGCCGGCGATGTAGGCGACGACCGGCTTGCTCATGTTCTCGGCGATGTACTCCGCCGCCTCCTCCTCGGCCGAGCCGCCGATCTCGCCCGAGAGCACGACCAGCTCGGTCTCCTCGTCGGCCTCGAACAGCTCGAGGATGTCCACGAAGGAGGAGCCCGGCACGGGGTCGCCGCCGATGCCCACGATCGTCGAGCAGCCGAAGCCCGCCCGGGCGATCTCGTTGCCGATCTGGTAGGTCAGCGTGCCCGAGCGCGAGACCACGCCGACGTTGCCGGCCTCGAAGAATGAGGCGGGGATGATCCCCACGTTGGCCTTGCCGGGAGAAAGGATGCCGGGGCAGTTGGGGCCGATCAGGCGGGTTGAATGCCCGCCCGCCCGTTCACGCTCGATCGTGTTATAGACGCGCAGCTCGTCGTGCGCGGGAATGCCCTCGGTGATCGCGATCACGAGCTCGACGCCTGCGGCGGCGGCCTCGAGGATCGAATCGGCGGCAAAGCGCGGTGGCACGAAGATCATCGCGGTGTTCGGCTGGACCTCGGCGACGGCCTGCTCCCAGCTGTCGAACACGGGGATGCCCTCGACGTCCTGCCCGCCCTTTCCGGGCGTGACGCCGCCGACCACGTCGGTGCCGTAGGTGCGGTTGTTGAGCGTGTGGAACGTGCCCTCGCGGCCGGTGATGCCCGCGACGCAGAGGCGGGTGCGCTCGTCGACGAGGACCGACATCAGGCGGGCGCTCCCACGCTCTGACCGGCGGCGAGCGCCACGACCATCTCGGCGGCCTCGCTCATCGTCGTGGCGGCGTGCACGTTGGGCAGTGCGGCCTCCTGCAGCAGGCGACGGCCCTCGGCGTCGTTGGTGCCGTCGAGGCGCACCACGAACGGCACCGACGGTTTGATCTGCTCGAAGGCACCGATCAGACCCAGCGCGACCTCATCGCAGCGGGTGATGCCGGCGAAGATGTTGACGAGCACGGCCCTGACCGCCTCGTTGGCGAGGATCAGATCGACCGCCTGCCTGATCGTCTCGGCGTTTGAGCCACCGCCGGCGTCGAGGAAGTTGGCCGGCGCGCCGCCCGCCTGGGAGACGACGTCCAGCGTCGACATCACGAGGCCCGCGCCGTTGCCGAGGATACCGATGTCGCCGTCGAGCTTTACGTATTGGACGCCCTCTTCCTTGGCGCGGCGCTCGAGCGGGTCTTCGTTCTCGCTGTCAGAGAGTGACTGGTTCTCGGGGTGGCGGTACAGCGCGTTGCCGTCGAGTGAGACCTTCGAGTCAAGCGCCTTGACTTCGCGCTCGGGCGTGACGATCAGCGGGTTGATCTCCGCGAGCGTCGCGTCCTCCTGCATCCAGACCTCATACAGGGCGATGAGGGCATCGGCGACGCCCTCGACGACATCCCGGTCGGCGCCGCCTTCGCTTGCGATGCGCAGCGCGTCGGCGCGCGTGAGCCCGGCGAGCGGGTCGACGTGATGGCGGATCAGCTTCTCCGGGGTCTTCTCGGCGACCTCTTCGATGTCGACGCCACCCTCGACGCTGAACATCACGAGCGGCTTCTTGGCCGAGCGGTCGAGCAGCACAGAGGCGTAGTACTCCGAGGCGATGTCGGAGGCGTGCTCGATCCAGACGGTGCGGACGGTGTGTCCCTTGATGTCCATACCGAGGATGTTGGCGGCGTGCTCGCGCAGCTCGGACTCATCGGCGGCCAGCTTCACGCCACCGGCCTTGCCGCGTCCGCCGATCAGCACCTGCGCCTTGACGACAACCGGGTAGCCGACCTCTGCGGCCGCCGTTACGGCGTCCTGCACGTTGGTGACGGGCTTGCCCTGGGACACCCTCAATCCGTGACGGGCGAACAGCTGCTTGCCCTGATACTCCAGCAGGTCCATTGCGGCGCGGGACTCTAACAGCAACCTGCAAGATCGCGCGCAGAAAGGCGCCTCGACGGTAGGCGCAGCGCGTCGCGAGGGCGCCGCGCGGCATAATGCCCGTCGCGATGCCTATTCCAAAGAACATCACGTTCGTCACATTCGACGTCTACGGCACCCTGATCGATTGGGAGAGCGGCATCTATGACGCCTTCGCCAAGGAGGCCGCACGCGACGGCGTCGAGCTCGACAAAGCGGTGCTGATGGCGATGTTCCAGGAGATCTCCCGCGAAATCGAGGGCGGCTCCTACGAGCTCTACGCAGAGGTTCTGCGCCGCACGGCGATCGAGATCGCCAAACGCCTGGAATGGCCGCTTGAGCCCTCGCGCTCGGGCTTCCTGCCCGACTCCGTGCAGCGTTGGATGCCCTTCAAGGAGACGAGCACGCAGCTGCAGAAGCTCGGCAAGAAATACAAGCTCGGCCTGCTCTCGAACATCGACGACAAGCTGCTCGGACAGACCCGCCGGCACATCGGCGTCGACTTCGACCTCGTCGTCACCGCTCAGCAGGTGCGCTCCTACAAGCCCGAACTGCCCCACTTCACCGAGTGCGCGCGGCGCATGGGCGGCAAGCGCGGCTGGGTGCACGTGGCTGCCAGCCACTACCACGACGTCGCGCCCTGCATCAAACAGCGGGTGCCCGTGATCTGGGTCAACCGCAACAAGGAGACGCTCGACTCCTCCCAGAAGAAGCCGACGGCCGAAGTGAGCAACCTCAAAGAGGCCGCCAAGCTCCTCGGCATCACCTGATCCGGTGCGGGCGCTCGCCCTGCACCCCGATGTTGTGGTTGTCGCGGGCGCGGTCCTCGGCGTCAACTGCGTGATCGTGCGCGGCGCCGTCGAGGCGCAGGGCACGGGCGCGGAGCCGGTCGCAGCGGGCATGGAGCCGGCGGGCGCCGAGACGTTCGTGATCGACTCGCCGGTGCTGCCCGACGAGCTCGATGCGCTGCCGACGCTGCTGGCGCAGGCGCACTTTCCCGCCCCGAGCGGGCTGCTGGCGACACACGGCGACTGGGATCATCTGCTCGCGCGCCTGGCCTTCCCCACCGCGGCGCTCGGCTGCGGCGAGGACACCGTCGAGCGGCTGCGCGCGCGCCCCGGCGAGGCACAGCGGGCGCTGCGCAGCTTCGACGAAGGGCTCCTGATCGACCGCCCCCGCCCGCTGTCGCTCGGCTCGGTGCAGGGCCTGCCGCTGCCGGGCCGCTGCGACGTCGGCGAGCGTGAGCTCGAGCTGCATCCCGCTGCCGGGCACACCTCGGATGGCATGGCGATCCTGATCGGCTGGGCGGGTGTGCTCGTCGTCGGCGACTATCTCTCGCCGCTGGAGCTGCCCAGCTTCAGCGACGGCGGCGATCCCACCGCCTACGGTGCGACGCTCGAGCGCCTGCGCGGGCTGCTGAGTCGCGCCGACCACGTCGTGCCGGGGCACGGGCCCGTGCTCGACTGCGCACGGGCTCTTGAGATCCTCGAAGAGGACCTGCACTATCTGGCCGAGCTGGGCGAGGCGAGGAAGCTGCCCGCGGGGCGGCGGGGAGCTGCGCAGCAGCGCATCCACGCCGCGAACCTCGCCGCGCTGGGTCAGGAGGATCTCTA
This sequence comes from Solirubrobacterales bacterium, assembly GCA_013815355.1. Taxonomy (GTDB): domain Bacteria; phylum Actinomycetota; class Thermoleophilia; order Solirubrobacterales; family Solirubrobacteraceae; genus Palsa-744. The sequence goes on along the minus strand of JACDGG010000075.1, from coordinate 340 downwards.
GGCCGCGTCGTTGCGGCGCACCTACCAGCTGACCTCAGCCCTACTCGGGCTTGCTCTTGATCGTCGCGATCGGCGCGCCGGCCTGGATCGGGGCGCCCTCTGAGATCGGCAGCTCGGCGATCGTCCCGGACTTGTGCGCCGTGATCTCGTTCTCCATCTTCATCGCCTCGATGATGCAGAGCAGCTGGCCCTCCTGCACCTCATCGCCGGCCTTCACGAGCACCTTCCACATGTTGCCCTGCAGCGGCGAGGGCAGCACGTCGGGGCCGCCGGCGCCGCTCGATCCCTTGCGCTCGCCGCGCTTGGGCGCCGCGCGCCCGGCGGCGGTGCCGTTGGCGGC
>JACDGG010000277.1 GCA_013815355.1 Solirubrobacterales bacterium | reverse complement strand
AGTGCAGGCCGACCGCTAACCTGCGACTCCCGATGCCAGAGCACCGATACGACCCGAGCGAGATCGAGCCGCGCTGGCAGGCGCTGTGGGCGCGTGAGCACACCTGGGAGGTGAGCAACGAGTCCGGAGCGCAGGCCCGTGCCGAGGCGCGCTCATCGGGCGCTCGCCGCGACGCCTCGGCGCCCAGCTCCTACGTGCTTGAGATGCTGCCCTACCCGAGCGGCGAGCCGCACATCGGACACCTCAAGTGCTACGCCGTCGGTGACGCGATCGCCCATTTCCACCGCCGCCTCGGGCGCCGTGTGCTGCACCCGATGGGCTACGACGCGTTCGGCCTGCCCGCCGAGAACCACGCGATCAAGACGGGCGTTCATCCGAGCGTCTCTACGGCCGAGTCGATCGCCTCCTTCCAGCGCCAGTTCCGCTCCTGGGGCATCTCGATCGACTGGTCGCGTGAGCTGGCCACCAGCGAACCGAGCTACTACCGCTGGACGCAGTGGATCTTCCTCGAGCTGTTCCGCGCGGGTCTGGCCTACCGCAAGGAGGCCGCTGTCAAGTGGTGCCCCAAAGACCAGACGGTGCTCGCAAACGAGCAGGTGGACGCCGATGGGCACTGCGAGCGCTGCGGCGCGCTCGTGGAAGTCCGCCAGCTCGAGCAGTGGTTTCTGCGCATCACCGACTACGCCGAGCGCCTGCTCGGCGATCTCGAGACGATCTCCTGGCCCGAGCACGTCAAGACGATGCAGCGCAACTGGATCGGGCGCAGCGAGGGGGCCGAGGTGACGTTCCGCTGCGAGGAGCTCGGCGTCGACTATCCCGTCTTCACGACGCGCCCGGACACGCTGTTCGGGGCGACGTTCTTCGTGATGGCCCCCGAGCACCCCGACGTGATTCGCCTGGCGGCGGGAACGGCCCAGGAGCAGCAGGTGCGCGAGTACGTAAACCACGCGCTCAACGAGACCAACGAGGAGCGCGGCAACGCCGAGAAGCCGAAGACGGGCGTCTCGCTGGGGCGCACGGTCGTCAACCCGGTCAACGGCGAGCAGATCCAGATGTACGTCGCCGATTACGTGCTGATGGAGTACGGCACGGGCGCGATCATGGCGGTGCCCGGGCACGACGAGCGCGACCATGCCTTCGCGGAGGTCTTCGGGCTGCCGATCAGGCGCGTGATAGCTCAGCGCATGCCGACTGCGCCCGAGGACCTGCTGAAGATGCCCGTGCCGCCGCCGGAGTGGAGGGAAGGCGCGGAGGGCCTCCCTTACGCGGGTGACGGCAAGCTCGTCAACTCCGACCCCAACTTCGACGGCATGGGAAACCGCGAGGCGTTGAGCGCGATCGTGGCGTGGCTCGACCGCGAGGGCAAGGGCCACGCGTCGATCAACTACCGGTTGCGCGACTGGCTCGTCTCCCGCCAGCGCTACTGGGGCTGCCCGATCCCGATCGTCTACTGCGAGCGCTGCGGGATGGTGCCGGTGCCCGACGAGCAGCTGCCGGTGGAGCTGCCGGAGGTCGACGACTACACGCCGAAGGGCCGCTCGCCGCTGGCGGCGGCTGAGGACTGGGTCAACACGAGCTGTCCGGACTGCGGAGGAGCGGCCAAGCGCGAGACCGACACGATGGACACGTTCGTCGACTCCTCCTGGTACTTCCTGCGCTACTGCGACGCCTCAAACGACGCGGCCGCGTGGGACCCGGCGGTGCTGCGCGAATGGATGCCCGTCGATCAGTACATCGGCGGTGTCGAGCACGCGATCCTGCACCTGCTCTACGCGCGCTTCTTCACAAAGGCGCTCGCCGACCTCGGCCACCTCGACTTCCAGGAGCCCTTCCAGTCGCTGTTCACGCAGGGGATGGTCACCAAGGACGGCTCGAAGATGAGCAAGTCCAAGGGCAACGTGGTCTCGCCCGCCGCGATCGTCGAGCGCGTCGGGGCCGACACGGCGCGCGCCTACATCCTGTTCGTCGGACCGCCCGATCAGGACGCCGACTGGTCGGATGAGGGGGTCGAGGGCGTCCATCGCTTCCTCTCGCGCCTGTGGCGCCTGGCAGCCGAGACCGCGCAGAGCGCAGGCGCCCCCGCGCCCCTGCAACCTGCGGACATCGGCGCGCAGGGCGACGACCTCGAGCTGGCGCGCAAGGCTCACTGGGCGATCGACAAGGTCAGCGGCGATCTGCGCCGCTTCGCGTTCAACACGGCGATCGCAGCGGTGATGGAGTTGCTCAACGACTGCTCGCGTCTGCGCGAGACGGTTTCACCCGAGACGATGCGCTTCGCGCTCGGCACGGCCGCCTCACTGCTCTCGCCGTTTGCGCCGCACGTATGCGCGGACATCTATGACCTGTTGACCGGCGAACGCGTGTGGGAGCAGCCGTGGCCCGAAGCCGAGGAGGCGCTGCTCGAGCGCGACGCCTACGAGCTCGTCTGCCAGGTCAACGGCAAGGTGCGCGACCGCGTCCAGGCGAGCGCCGACGCGCCCGCCGAGGCCCTCAAGGAGCTCTGCCGGGCGGCCCCCAACGTGCAGGTGCACGTCGAAGGCAAGGAGATCGTCAAGGAGATCGTCGTGCCGGGCAAGCTCGTGAACATCGTCGTGCGCTGATGGCCGAGCTGAAGCCCGTGTACCTGATC
>JACDGG010000276.1 GCA_013815355.1 Solirubrobacterales bacterium | reverse complement strand
GCGGCAGCGTGATCGCCAGCACGAACACCACGAACATCAGCGCGATCACCACGACGTTAGCCACCGACAGGTGGATGAAGCTCCAATCCACCGTATGCGCCGGGTGATTCAAGTTCAAGACAGCACCAATCACATCCATACGCGTCGCTCCTCCTCCAAGGTCTGCCGCGGAATCGCAACAGCACAATCGAAGTGACCCTACGCGCACAAGATCCTGTCCGCGTCCGTAGAAAACCGTCATCCGGGCCCGGGGCATCACCGACGCTCACTCGAATCTCTCCCCTCCGTCGAGGAGCCAGATCCCTCGTGAACGCGGAGGATCTGCGCAGCTCGACTTCGTTGCCGAGTGACGTCGAGCCCGTGCAGCGTCGCTGAGCCCCGTGCGGCGCTGCCGTTTTGAGGGCTCGCTAGCCTTTGCTGGGTGCTTCCGGCAATTGACGTCCCCGTGTGGCACGGCTGCCACTGGCTGGGAGGCCTGCGATGAGCCCCGAGCGGGCCCTGCAGACCCCTCACGACGCGAGGGAGACCACAACGCGCCCTCTGATCGTGCAGTACCTGTACGTGCACAGCGCCGAGGAGCAGTTCGACTATCCTTCGAGCCGCTCGCAGGGCGGGCCCCGTCAGCTCGCTGCCCGCTACCTGGAGTGCGCGCTCGTGCAGGCCGCCTCACTGCGCCTGCGGGAGGTCGATTGCGACCTGGCGCTCGTCACCAACCTGACCGATCGTCGCGCCGTCGGCTTTCGCGGCGGGCGGCTGCTGTCGCAGATCGAGGCGCTCGGAGTAAAATTGCTGTTCGCCGAGTACCTGCACCGTCCCGACGTCGAGGTCGCGCACTTCGCCTCCTCGCGCTACGTGTTCGACGCGATCACAGTCGCCGCTGCACAGGGCAGCGAGGAGACGCCGATCTGGCTCGTGGATGTCGACTGCGTGTGGGTGGACGCGCCCAAGCTGTTCGCCGCGCGCCCGCAGTCGCCCGCGATCGGCTGCATCCACATCGGCTATCCCCCCGACTGGGTGATCTCGGGCGTGACGCCCAAGACGGTCGGCGAGCTGGCCGTCGGCCTCGGCGCGTCGGGCACCGACCTGGATTGGGTCGGCGGCGAGCTGCTGTGTGGCACCGCGGCGGATCTGCGCGAGCTCGTGTCCATCTGTGAGGAGCTCGAACTCGAGCTTTCTGCCGAAGGCCGAACCTTCGAGACCGAGGAGCAGTTGCTCTCACTCGCGGGCGCGCTCGGGCGCGTGCAGTTCGAGGATCTCTCCGCCGTTGCGCAGCGTGTCTGGACGGGTCCGCGCCACGGCGCGCCCGCGCCACCTAACTCGGCCTCGCTCGGGCTGCTGCACCTACCGAGCGAGAAGGGCCTCGGCTTCCGGCGTGCGGCGCGCGCGATCACCTCGGGACACGGCGAGCGCCTCGCACGCGATCTCGAGGTTCCGGCGCGTGCCCTGAAACGCTTCAACGTCCAGGGCGCCGGCTGGACGCGGCGCCTGCGTGACGACGGCTGGCTCGCCAAGCAGCGCCTCAAGGACGGCCTGCTCTCGCGCGCCAAATGAGCTGAGCTGCTCAGGCTGCGGCGCTCGCCTGCGGAGCTGAGTCGCGCAGGCCGCGCTTCGCCTGCGCCGCGGCATGGCCGGCGGAGGCGGCCGCGAGCCGGTGCCACAGGTGTGCCAGCGCGTAGGAGCGCCACGGGCGCCAGCGCTCTGCGAGCGCAACGACGGCGCGTGCATCCTCCTGGCAGCCCATGCGCGCGAGCGCGTGGCGCACGCCGAGGTCGGTGGGCAGGAATCCGTCCGGGTCTCCGAGTGCTCGCAGCGCGATGTAGTCGGCGGTCCACGCTCCGATGCCCGGGATCGCGAGCAGCTCTCGCTTCAGCTCCACCGGGTCGCTGCCGGGATCGATCGCGATCTCACCGGTTGCGATCGCTTCGCTGAGCAGAGCGAGCGTTTTGCGGCGTGAGGCGGGCATCGCGAAGGACTGCGGTCGCGTGCGCGCCAGCGTGGCGAGCGCGTCCGCCGTGGGGAAGAGATGGGTCACGGGCAGCACCGGCTCGCGCAGTGGCGTGCCGGCTGCTCGAGCGAGGGCGCCTGCGACGGTGCGGGCAGCGGAGAGCGAGATCTGTTGCCCGACCACGGCGCGCACCGCGATCTCGAACCCGTCCGCGGAGCCCGGCATGCGCAGGCCCGGCGTACCCTCCACCGAGGCGCGCAGCAGCGGATCGGCTCCGAGTAGCTCATCGACGGCCTCGGGGTCGGAGTCGAGGTCGAGCAGGTGACGAACACGGGCGACGGCGACCGTCAGATCGCGCAGGTCATCGAGCGCGAAGCGCGCGTGCAACTCGCCATCACGCCGCGAGATCGCGACGATGCCGCCGCCGCGGGGGAGTCGGAGGCTGCGCCGGTAGCTCTCGCCGTCGCATGCCTCGACGCCGGCGAGCGCCCGCCGCGCGAGGAACTCGAGCAGCTCCGGAGCCGCCAGCGGGCGGCGGTGCGCGAGGCGCAGCGCGATCGTCTGTCCCTCGCCGCCGGCGAGCGGCTCGCAGGAGGTGCCCGCGCTGCGGCGAAGCTCGCTCGGCGTGCGTGCGAACACGGCGCGCACCGTCTCATTGAACTGGCGCACGCTCGCGAACCCGGCGGCG
>JACDGG010000275.1 GCA_013815355.1 Solirubrobacterales bacterium | reverse complement strand
AGACACGCCTGCGGCTGCGCTCGATGCTGGCGGCGAGCCGCGTGCGCACGGCGATGTGGATCGCGGTGCTACCCGCGATCCTGCTGGCGGGCATCAGCGTGCTCGCGCCGCTGCAGCAGCACCGCCTGGGGGCGGGAGCCGGTGAGATCGCGCTGACGTTCGGCCTCGCCGCGCTCGTGGGGATCCTCGTGCGCCCGGCGTTCGGGCGCTGGTCGGACCGCCACGGCCCCCTGCGCCCGATCCGCCTGGGGCTGCTCTCCAGCGCACCCGTGGTGTTCGCGGTGCCGTGGCTTCAGAGCCGCTTCGCCGCGGCGCTGCTCGTGGTGCTCGCGCTCGTGCTGACGGGCGTGCTGTGGGCACCGCTGATGCTGATGCTCTCAGACGCCTGCACCGCCGCCGGTGTGGGACAGATCATGGCCGTCGTGATCATGGATCTGACCTGGCCGCCGGGCAACGCCGTAGGCGCCGCGGGAGGCGCGGCGATCGCGCAGGCCGCAGGGCAGCGCTGGGCATATGCGACGATGGCGGCCGCGCTGCTCGGCGGCTATCTGGCGCTCTCGCGCTACGCGCGGCTCCTATGAGCACTGAGAACGCAATCCCCCCGCCCCCGCCCCCGCCCGCGCCGCACTTCGACGAGCTGCAGGTCGGCTCCTGCGATCGCTCGGCGCCGGCCGTGACGCTCACCGATGGCATCGCCGCCGTGCACCAGGCGATCCTCGGCGACCGGCTGCGCCTGGCGCTCGACCGCAAGCTCGCGCGCGATCTGCTCGGGATGCGCAACACGATGGCGCACCCCGCGCTCGTGTGGGACATCGCGATCGGCCAGTCGACCGCGCTGAGCGGTCGCGTGATCGCGAACCTCTTCTACCGCGGCCTCGTGCTGCTGCGCGCGCCGCTGATCGGCGACACGCTGAGCACGAGCACCGAGGTCGTGGCGCTGCGTCAGAGCGCGCCGCGCGCCGATCGCGCACCGAGTGGCCTCGCCGTGCTGCGCGTGCGAACTTCTGATCAGGAGGGCCGCGAGGTGCTCGACTTCTGGCGCTGCGCGATGCTGCCGCTGCGCCACCCCGAGCGCGCCACCGGGCACGCCGAACCCTTCGACGCGATCCCCGCCGAGCTCGATCCGGCGGCGCTGCGTGCAGCCACCGCATCTTGGGACCTGCACGAGTTCCCCGGTGGGCGCGGAGAGCGCCTCGCAGAGCTGGCGCCCGGCATGCGCTGGAGCGTCCACGGCGGAGATGTCCTCAGCGGCGCGCCCGAGCTCGCCAGGCTGACGCTGAACGAGGCCGCGGTGCACCGCGATCAGGACTGCTCGCCCGACGGGCGCCGGCTCGTCTACGGCGGGCACACGATCGGCCTCGCCGCGGCGCAGGCCACACGCGCACTGCCGGAGATCGTCACGATCGTCGCCTGGCACTCCTGCGAGCACCTCGCGCCGGTGCACGAGAAAGACACGCTGCACAGCGAGCTGGAGCTGGAGCTGATCGAGCCGCTGGAGAACGGCGGCGCGCTCGCGCACCTGCGCTCACGCGTGCTGGCCCGCGGGGAGAGCGAGGACGTCGCGGTGCTCGACTGGCGCTTCGTGGCCGTGCTGGCCTAGCGATCTAGGGCGTCAGCACGATCTTCAGCGCTTCGCGGCGGTCATACACCGCGTAAGCCTCGGGCGCTTCCTCGAGCTTCATGTGGCGGGTGACGAGCGCGGTGGGATCAAGCACGCCGGCGGTGAGCATCGCCAGGACGCGATCCACATGGCCGATCACGTTGGCCTGGCCGCCGCGCAGCGTCAGCGCCTTCAGCCACAACAGGCCCATGTGCACCTCGGCGCGCTCGGCGTAGACGCCGATGCACTGGATCGCGCCGCAAGCGCGTGTCAGGCGGATCGCGCTCTCGAGCACCTTCGGATCGCCGACGGCGTCGATGCTCACATCCACGCCGCGGTCTTCCGTGGCCTTGCGCACGGTCGCGCGCACGTCCTGCTCGCCCAGGTGCAGCGCCTCGGCACCGTAGGAGGCGGCGACCTCCAGGCGCTCTGGCACCGTGTCGATCGCGAACACATGCGCGGCGCCGGCCGCGCGCGCGGCCTGCACGGCGCAGAGGCCGACGGGCCCGAGGCCGAGTACCGCGACCACGTCGCCCGGTCGCAGCCCGCTTGCGTCGACGGCGTGAAAGCCCGTGCCCATCACGTCGCCCGCGAACAGCGCCACGTCGCTCCTCATGCCCTCGGGCACCCTGCGCAGCACGATGTCAGCGCTCGGCACGAGGGCCATGTCGGCCTGCGTGCCCTGCAGCGAGCCGAGCGTCGCGCCGTGCCCGAACGTGCGCGACTGCAGACAGCGGTGGTAGAGGCCGCGTCGGCAGAACCAGCACTCCCCGCAGGCGGTGTGAAAGCAGCCGAGCACGCGGTCCCCGACGGCCACGCGCGTGACCGTGTCGCCCACCGCCACGACCATGCCGACGTACTCGTGTCCGATCGTGAAGCCCGGTTCGATCTGAACGCGCCCGTGGAAGATGTGCAGGTCTGAGCCGCACACACCCGTGGCCTCGATGCGCACGACCGCGTCGCCGGCCTCCCGGATCTCCGGCTCGGGACGCTCCTCGACGCTGACGACGCCGGGGGCCTGGAAGGTGACGGCTCTCATGACTCGGCGCTGAGC
>JACDGG010000004.1 GCA_013815355.1 Solirubrobacterales bacterium | reverse complement strand
TCACAGCCCAAATGCACGGCGGCCTGCCCACAAGCGTCCTTCCCACGAGCCCCTGTCCCGGTCAAGCGACCTTAGGATCACCACCGGACAGCAGGCCCAAGCGGTATTTCATACCCGTAGTCTGTTCAGAGATCCGCTGTGCTGTGCGGCAATCGCGCAGAAGCACAGCAAATCGGTTGGGTGATCGGGGACGTCTCGACCGGCTCGGGCGACAAACGAGCGCTATGCAGACATCGCAGAGACATGTGTCCGGCGTGGGAAAGCGGCTCGCGAGCAAGGAGCGAGCGCGACGTTGGCGAAGTCCGCGGAATGAATCGTCCAGCCCCTGATACGGCGTCGCTCGGACGTGCTGTAGTCGCGATCCGTGCCGAGCGACGCATGAGTCAGGTTCAGCTCGCGGAGGCCACCGGCTTTCGCCAGAGCTGGCTCAGCAACGTCGAGCATGGCCGGCGCAACCCGAGCTGGAGCAACCTCGTCCGGCTGGCCGGGGGTCTGGGCGTCCGAACTTCGATGCTTGTCAGACGCGCCGAGACGCTCGTGGACGGTTCAGGGTAGGGGATCTGGACTTACCGCCGATGTGATAGTACACTCGGCGGACCAACGTCAATCAACTGCCCCCGGCGACAGCGCAAACTGCCCCGGGGGCGTGGCACGGAAAGGACGGACCTTCCCATGCAAAAGCAGCGTATTCCAGACGAGCGCCGCGGCACCGGTCTCTCAGAGGACGAGATCGACAACACCGTGGTCAGCTTTGTGCTCGACGGACATTCGTGGCCGTGGAGCCTCGAGGAGATCGCACGCGAACTTGGTGACCGGCCGGATGCCGAAGACGCCATAGCGCGATTGGCGGGCGCCGGTCTCGTTCATCGGATCGGAGATTTCGCGTTCCCGTCGCGCAGTCTTCGGCGAGCCAGCGAATTGCGAATCGACACGGTCTGATCGCGCTGAGCGGTATGTCGTTGGCCGCTCCGACGTCCTCGCGGTCTATATCCACGTGGGGACGTCCACCGCCATCAATTCGCCCGCTATCGGCCCGACCGCGCGAGTCCCTGAGCGCTACGTCTCGCGGGCTGAGCTGGCTCGGATCATGGGGGTGAGCATGGCGACGGTCGACCGCTTGGTCGCTGAAGGCATGCCCTCGGTGACCTGGGGCCGGCGCACGCGGCGGTTCCGTGCGTCGGCGGCGATCGATTGGGCCGCAGAGAGACGGCGTCTCGCATGAGCCTCACAAAGCTGCCCTCGGGTCGCTGGCGCGCGCAGGTCTACGATCCGGCGCGCGGACGGAACGTCAGCGTCTCGCGCATCCTTGGCGGCCAGGGCACGTTTCAGACCAAGACAGAGGCCAAGCGCGCTCGTGAGTGGGCACGCGAGCGCCTCGGTGACCTGTCTGCCGAGGAGACGAGCCTTCACAGCTTCTGGGAGCGGTGGACGACCGACCCATTGTTCGCGCGCCCGAAGGAGTCGACCAACATCCACAACCGCGAGCGCACGCGAGCTTTCGTCGAGCGCTACGGCACCCGGACGATGGACACGATCGATGATGCGGTCGTCGCGGACTGGTTGGCCGGCGGCAAGCGCAACGGCACAATCCCCGCGCTCCGCGCGATGTTCAACGACGCCGCCTCGGCGAAGGGCGGACGTCGCGTCCGGAGGAACCCATTCGCGAGGCTTGGCGTCTCCAGAGGTCCAGGCCGCAGGCACGAACAGCCGCCCACAGAGGAGCAAGTCTGGCGAATCATCGGCTGCGCACGGGAGCAAGCCAATCCGTCATTCGCCGCATGGCTTCAGGTCGCAGCGTTCACGGGCTTGCGGCCGGGTGAGCTCGATGCCTTGAGGCGTGTGAATGTCGATCTCGGACGCTCTCGCATCCGCGTCACCGAGCAATTCAGCGCGGCGACTCGGACATTCACGTCTCCCAAGAACGGCCAGGCGCGAGAGGCGCCACTGACCGAGCCCGCACGAGAGGCGATCGTCTCCTTGCCGATCGAAGGCGAGTTCTGCTTCGCGCCGATCCGTGGAACGCACTGGACCGCGGCGTCGCGCGCCTATCACTGGAAGGCCGTGCGAGCTGCCGCTGGATGGTCCGGCAGCCTCTACCTCGCTACCCGGCACTTCGCCGGTTGGTACATGGTCAACGAGCTCGAACTGCCCTCCGAGGACGTGGCGATCGCACTCGGGCACACGGACGGCGGCGAGCTCGTGCGCAAGCTCTATGGCCATCGCGACCGGGAGCGTGCGCTCGACCGGGTGACGGCGGCCTACGAGGGCACGGCGAGTCACACGCAGATGAGACTCATCTAGCGCCGCCGATAACGTGATGCTGGCATGAGCACCAAGCCCGCCATCGATCTGGACGGCTTGCGCGGCCGTCGAGACGAAATCCTTGGATATGCGGCGAACCACGGTGCGCGCAATGTCCGCGTGTTCGGTTCGACCGCGCGGCGCGAGACGGCGACGAGCAGCGATGTCGACCTGCTCGTGGAGATGGAGCCCGGCAGGACCCTTCTCGACCTCGTGGGGCTGTGGCGGGACCTCGAAGACCTGTTCGGCGCGCACGTCGATGTGCTCAGCGACGCTGGCCTGAGCCCGCACCTGCGCGGGCGCATCCACGCCGAGGCTGTGCCGCTGTGATGGGCGTGCTGTCAGGTAGCGCGGGGGCATGCGTCTCGCGAGCCGCGAGTATCGTCCGGACATCTGCGTAGGGTGCTTTCATGTCCGCGGTCACCGAGGAAACGCTCATCGTCGAATCGCGCGATCTCGACACCGATGCACGTAGCGTGGCCACGCTCGAGGTCGAGATGCCGGCCGACCACGCTTCGCAGCGGGCGCAGTTCGAGCGGGCCGTCGCTCCGCTCCATCCGGCCGCACGCTTGCGTTCCTTCGGGAACGGCGCGGCATCGTTCCTCGACTCGCAGTCGCTCATCGTTGCGTACTACTGCCGGTCGAAGGAGGCGCCCTCCTGCGATCGGCACGCTCGACACACCGCGGAGATCGAGCAGCAGGAGCTTTTCGCTGCATGAGTCGTCATGAGTGGGCGCTCGAGCGACCAGCTCGCGCTCGCGCTCGGGCCGTTCGTTAACCGCAAGCTCTTCTCCGATCACTTCCTGCAGGAGCGGCTACCAGCGTGGCCCGAGTTCGCTGACGCCGAGCCGGAAGCTCTGCTGCACGATCTCGCTGAACTCTGGAACCGCGAGCGCGCCGGTCTCGCGGTCGCGAACGAGGCGCAGACCGAGGAACGCTTCATCAAGCCGGTCCTGGCGCGTCTTGGCTTCACATTCACCGTGCAGGCGGGGATCAGCACGGCAGCCGGCCATCGTCAGCCTGACTACGCCCTTTTTCTCAGTGATGCCGACCGCGCTGCGGCCGATCTTCAAGAGGGGGCACAGCGATATCGAAGCGCCGTGGCCGTGTGTGACGCAAAGCGCTTCGACCGACCGCTCGATCGCCGACGGGTGCGAGGTACGCTGAGCGAGGACCCGGTCGCGCAGATCATCCACTACGTCGCCATCACCCGCCGCCGGTGGGGCATCCTGACGAACGGACGTCTCTGGCGTCTATATGCGGCTGAGGGCGACATGGTGGAAGGGGCGTGCCTTGAGGTGGACCTGTGCGCGTTGCTCGATGCAGGCAGCGTCGAGGCCTTCCGCTACTTCACCGTCCTGTTCTCAGCCAGCGCCCTTGCACCCGGTGCAGAGGGCAAGGCGCTCCTTGATCGGGCGCTCGACGGCAGCCAGGCGCAGGCGGTCGCCGTCGGCGAGGCGCTCCGAAAGCAGGTCTTCGCCGCAGTTCCGCTCGTCGCAGAAGGGCTTCTCGGGGAGGAGACGCGAACGGCCGAGGCGTTGAGCGCCGCCTTCGACAATGGCCTCGTCGTGCTTTACCGGCTGCTTTTCTGCCTGCATGCGGAGGACCGCGGTCTATTGCCTGTCGAGAACGTCCACTACCGCGCGTACAGCTTGCGCGAGCAGCGTGAGACGCTCGCTAAAGATCTGGATGCGGATCGCGTCTTCAGCTCGCAATCGGACGACAAGTTCAATGACCTACGCGCGCTATTCCGGATCGTCGACAAGGGGGATCCAGCCCTAGGAGTCAACGAGTACAACGGCGGCCTGTTCTCACCCGAGGTACACCCGTGGCTTCACGGTCGAACGGTCCCGGACGACCTGATGGTCAAGGCGCTCGATCTGCTCTACCGCGTCCGCGGCGAACAGGTTGACTACCGCGATCTCTCGGTGCGCCACCTGGGCACGATCTTCGAGCAGCTGCTGGCGTTCAAGCTCACTGGGCAGGCCGACGGCAAGCTCGATCTCGACGCCGCCAGCGGCCGCAAGAAGACTGGGGCGTTCTTTACTCCCGAGCACATCGTCGACGACATTGTCGAGCGCACGCTCTCGCCTCTCTTCGATGATCGCTCCCAACGGGCCGCACGGGCGGGGGCGAACGCGCTCGACGAGCTGCTCGACCTGCACGTGCTCGATCCCGCTATGGGAAGCGGCCACTTCCTCGTCGGCGCCGCCGCCTATCTGGCACGTCGAATAGCCAACGATCCCTCCTACGACGGTGACCTGACACTTGCAGAGCTCCAAGGCCTCGTCGCCGAGCGCTGTCTGTACGGCGTCGACGTGAACCCGATGGCGGTCGAAGTAGCGCGCCTGTCGCTGTGGCTGAGCACCGTCCGCAACGATCGCCCTCTGCGCTTCCTCGGCAATCTGCGAGCCGGCAACTCTCTGGTCGGAGCCGAGCTCCGAGAACTACTCATCGGCGAGGGCGACCTGTTCGCTGCGCAACTGGCGGCGCAAGCTCGGCAAATGCTGGACCAGGCGAGCGAGCTAACGCGCATCAGCGCATTGACCGGAACGGAAGCGCATCAAAAGGAACGCATCGCGGACGAACTCCACGGGTTACAAGGCCCGCTCTTGTCAACGTGCGATGCGGCAATCGACCCCCCAGTCGGCCCGACGGCAGGTCGTCCTTTCCATTGGGCAATCGAGTTCCCGAGCCAATTCCTCGACGACCGCGGCACGCTAAGCAGCGATGCGGGCTTTGACGCCGTCATCGGCAATCCGCCCTACGTACGCATTCAGGAGCTCGGTCGCGACGTAGCCGCCTATTGCCGTGCTCGATACGAGACCGCACATGGCTCGTTTGATGCATACGTCCCATTCATCGAGCGCGGCCTTGCCCTGCTCCGAGAGCATGGGCGCCTCGGGTTCATCGTGCCCAGCACCTTCCTCAAGCTCGACTACGGAGAACGCTTACGCGAGCGTCTCGCCGACACTCGGGCGGTCGAGTCGATCATCGACTTCGGACATGCTCAGATCTTTGAGGGAGCCACCAACTACACCTGCATTTTGATCCTCGATCACGCTGGCGTGCCAGAGCTGGCGTTCACCGCCGTGAAGGGAAGCTCTTCCGAGGTGCGCCGCGAGATCGCCTCGGGCGCGCTGCCGAGTGCTGAGCATTACCGAGCCGATGAACTGGGCTCGGCGCCGTGGCTTCTCATGGGGAGCGAGGAGCGGGGCATTATCGAGGCGATGCGAGAGGCCGGTACGTCCCTTGGTGACGCAACACGCCAGATCTTCCAGGGGCTCATCACGAGTGCCGACCCCGTTTACATCCTTGAGCAAGTTGGAGTTCGCGAAGGCAGATTCCTGGTCCTGGACAAGGACGACCGTGAGGTCGAGCTCGAGCCGGATTTGCTCCATCCGCTGGCCTCCGGGTCTGACGTGGAGCGATATGCGCTCCGCACACTGAGCTCGGTACTCCTCTTCCCGTACCAACGACGCGCCGGACGCATGGAGCTCTTGAGCGAAGATGAGCTGCGAGCACTTCCTCGTACATGGGCCTACCTTCAACGCCACGAGGCGGAGCTGCGCGCCCGCGAGCGCGGGAAGCTGGACCACGACGGCTGGTGGGCATTCGGGCGCACCCAGAGCCTGGGTCTTCACGACTTGCCCAAGTTGGGTGTCGCGGCAACCGTTCGGCGACTCGAGGTAGCCGCTGACCCAAACGGCGCGGCGTACTTTCACAACGTCCGCGTCAACGGTATTTTGCCGCGTGAGGGCGCGCCAAGTCTATTTGCGCTGCTCGCGATCCTCAACTCGCGCCCGGTCGATTTCGCCTTCCGTCGTGGCGCGGCGCCACTGCAGAACGGGTTCTTCACGGCGAACAAGCAGTTCATATCTTGGCTTCCGATCCCGGACGTCGTTCCGCCGGAGATCGACGGGTGGGGCCAAGGCCTGTACGAGCTCGCAACTGCGACTGAGCGGGAGCGCGCGAAGTTCCTGGACTGGCTCGCCTCGGTCTGCGGCATCCAGCTGAGCAAGCTGAAGGGCTGGACGAAGCTCGTGGCGTACGATCAGCTCGGCCACGACGCTGTTCTCGACGTTCTTGACGAGAACGCGAGCCGTCTGAAGGTCGATCCGCGCGTCCGGATCCATCGGGAGCGCATCTCGACCGAGGTAGACGCCAGCGCCGCCAGGTTGGCAGCAATCAGCTCGGAGCTTCTGCAGCTCGAACGCGAGGTTGACCTCTGCCTTGCGGACTCCTTTGACCTCACCACAACGCAGCGGTCGCGCGTGGACTCGGAGTACGAGTCACCGGTTCTGACTGCTGGATAGTCGGCCCAAGATGTGAGCTCAGGCTGTAGCCGCCATCGTAAGCGTCGCTCACCGCCCACGAACCCGCACACGGTGTGCTATTCGCACCGTGTCCGCCGCGTTTCGCGCATGTCTCCCCGACTAGCAATGAGCCCGTGTTCATGGGCTCCTTGTGCTTTCGAGACGAGCTAAGTTCGTTCGTTGGGGTCCAATTTGGGGTCCAATATTTGTCCGGAGTATCAGGACGGCGCGGGCCGAAGCGACAGGTCGGTCGCTTGCTGTGCACGAGGGTCCCGACCCTCACCGGCCCGATCGTGGGCATGGCTCCGCATCGGCGACGGCGGGCGCCACGCGCTAGCGTCGCGGCCATGCTGGATACCCCCGAGAAGACCCGCCACAACCTGCAGATGGCGCTCGCGGCGCGGGCGCTTGTACGTGCAACCACCGACAGCCACCACAAGCGCGTGCTTGCTCGCTACGTGTTTGTTCACCTCCACGATGTGATTCGCTTCGGCGCGGCATGGCGCAACGAGGTTCGCGCACTGTCGGAGCCCGCGTTCCAGACGGCGGGGCCTGCGCTCACGAGGCTGCGCGGCGACTGGGATCAGCGCTTCGCGGACGTTCGGCACTACATCGCTGCGAAGCGCCAGCCACGGTCGACCGACATCGCCTCCGACCAGCTTGAGTCCTTCGCGCTGTGGGCCGAGATCGGCGCATTGAGTGTCGACGCCCTCCTAGACGACGCGGTCGAGCTGTACGGCCAGCTGGCCGCCGTCGCGGACCCTGGTCCGCTCGAGTATGACCCCCGGGCGCCCGAAGGGGTAGCCGAGGCGATGCGCAGCCTACGGCCGCTCGGCGAGGAGAACTTCCTCGAGATGACAGCTACGAGCTTCGGAGCGGCGCGGGGTCCCTCCCTGAGGGTTCGGATGGGCGGTGAGGTCGGCCGCCTCATCCCGCTGATCAACGACGTGGCAGAGGCGCTGCTGACGCTCGAGACGCTGTGGCCGGCCGTCCAGGGCGCACCAGCGTTCGAGCGCCTTCTCCGCTGCCACCTGCCCTCCGAGCTGAACGAGCTGCTCCGCCTCACAATCGGTGAGCCGGGGTCGTCGCAGGCCCGACCTGAGAGCCTGCTTGCGCTTTATGCGCAGCCGGGGATGCCGCCGGAGCCGGCGGCCGTACTGCGCGACCTCGACGGCTTTGTTCCCGCGTCCACCCGCTCCGAGGTGCTGAACTGGCGGAACAAGGTGGGCGCCCACACCGATGCCGAGCTGCCGTCGAGTGAGATCGAGGCCTCGATCGACAGTCTCGAGGTACCACCTCTAATTGTCTTCCTCGAACAAGTGCTGTTCGAGCTCGAGCGCGCGACCTGCTCAATACAAGGCCCTCGCCCACTCCTGCTCCCCGAGCGGCACCTGCGCTCCCTGCGGGAGAGCGCCGCCCGTGTCGCGTCGCGGCTGGACTACGAGGACCCGGACTCGAAGCCGCCTGCGCCGGCGCGACCGCTCCCGGACATCGCCGCCTCGCCGGTGATCTGCTGGGTTGAAGGCCCACCAGACTTCCCGGGCAGCGCGGCCCTGGCGGGCATCACCGCGCGCCGCATCGACGAGCTCAATGAGAGGATCGAGCAGGCGCGGAAAGCGACCTGAGAAGCTCACCGTCCTCATCAGAATCAGCTCACGTGAACGACCGCCACCCTCAACTCGACACTAACCAGCGACGCGTCCTCGAGCTCCTTCTCGCGTTCTATCTCGAGAACCGCACATGGCCGCGGTACCGCTGGCTGAACCAGGTGCTCTACGTCGAGTACAAGCAAGACTTCGACGACCTATTCGCGAGCATGCCGGCGGGCGTGCTGCTGCCGGACGCGACCGCGCGCGGAGGAGCAGGACCAAGACCCGAGGGCGACGTGTCACTCACGCTGCTCGGTCTGGTCGCCCTGGAAGCCGACCATGAGCTCGAGATCTTCCTCCACACCCTGGCCTACCTCGCCGAGCGGGGCGGAAAGTTCATCCCGAACCCGGGGGACCCCGACGGCCTATCGGTGTCAAGCGCTGAGATCGCGACGGAGATCGGGAGCGACGCGGACGATCCGGCACTCGCTCTGGCGCGCGAGATCATTTCGAACAGCGTGTGGGAGATCTGGAGCGGCCTCGGCGCGAGCCCGGACGGCGACTGGCATATCTCCCTGATCCCAGAGCGAGCCCGGAAGTACCAGGGCGTGACGAGTGTCCAGGATGTGCTGGCCCTGCGCGAGCCGCTGGAACGCCAGCGCTCCTCCTGGGGGAGCGTCGCACCGGTGGACATCACGGCGGCTGACCCGTCCCAGCTGTACTTCCCACGGGAGCCAGCGGCGACGGAGGCCTCGGCGCCCTCCGATTCGCCTCGCACAGTGTTCGTAGTACACGGCCGCAACATCGCGGCGCGCGACGCGATGTACGAGTTCCTGCGGTCGTTGGGCCTCGAGCCGCTGGACTGGGAGAAGCTGCTCGCGGCGACGGGCGAAGCCGCGCCGTACGTAGGCGAGGTGCTCGCGGCAGGGATTCCGATGGCGCAGGCCGTCGTGGTGCTCCTGACACCCGACGACGAAGCCCGCGTCCGTCCAGCGTTCGTCGAGCCGCGGGACCCTGCACACGAGCGCGAGCTGACGCATCAAGCACGGCCAAACGTGCTGTTCGAGGCCGGGATGTCGCTCGCGATTCACCCGAAGAGCACGATCCTCGTCGAGCTGGGCGAACTGAGACCCTTCTCGGACGTCGCGGGCCGACACTTGGTCCGGATGGACGACGGCACACATGCGCGTCTTAGCTTGATCGCCCGGCTCAAGACCGCCGGGTGCCCGATCGACATGGAGGGACCGTGGAAGGACGCCGGCGATTTCGCCGCCGTGCTGCACACAGCATCGGAGGCTCAACCCGAGCGGTCGGGGTCACCGTCGAGCCCACCGGTCCAGTTCGCGCTCGTTGAAGAGCCCCCAGCGTCCGGGTCGGGCCCGGTCACCCTGCGCGTCGAGAACGACGGTGCTCAGGGGAGCTTCGAGGCCACCGTGGTCGCGGTTCGCGGCAGCCAAGGTGCCCGGCCACCATGGCAGGTGCGGTGGCGCAACAGCGCGGATCAGGCGAAGGAGATCCTCACGGGGCAGTTTTGGCTCCTCGACCTGTGCGAAGACGTTCAAGTCGAATCGACGGATACCGTATGCGATTGGCGCTTCTTCGTTCCCGACGGCGATATCCTGATTTCGCCCGACACGGGTGATTCAGACACAGGGGCAACGGCAGCCGCGCTACGGGTGACGGTGCGGGTGACACCGCGCGATTCGCCTCGGGACTACCTGGAGAACACGGTGACGCTTGCCGCATCCGAGCGGGGACGCGTTGCAGTCTGGGACCGGAACCGCCAAGAGTAGACGGCCACGACGAACGGCCCTGCAGTCCTCGGTGATCCTGAGCCGCAATCCTCGAATTCATAACCAGTAGGTCGGAGGGTCGTCGGACCCTACGTCACGCCCGACCGCCCCGTCGCCCACTGCCGCTCCGCTTGTCGAGGACGCTGCTAGACATATGAGGCATGCCGCCCCCCGGCAACTTCACTCTTGCTCGTGCACTCCGCGAGTGGTCCTTCGTCCAGCTTCCTCTCATCGAGCTCAAAGCGTTCCGAGACCAAGCGAAGCAGCGCGGCCTTTCGGACCTCGGGCTCATGTCCCGTGACCCCTGGGAGACACTCGACCGCGAGGGCCTGCTCGAGCCCGTCGCCTACGCACGCCACGCCACCTGGCAACACGACCAGCCCGGATGCCTCGACGACGGCGACCTCAAGATCCGCGAAGATGCCGGGTACCTGTCGTGGGACCAGCAGGCCAAAGAGGCCGAGGAGAAATACGGCGAACAGGCTGGCGTTCAGATCCTCTACCACTACTGGCAGTTCCTCTGGCTCGCTGAGTTGCAGCGCCATCTCGAACCGCCGACCCCGTGGGGAAACCTCGGCGACGGGCTCGACGTTTTCTTCGAGATGCGCAGTCGATGCGCCGCAGTACCTGAGCATTCAGTCCTCGACGACCTCCGGGTACGCGCCCTCGGCCATCGCACAAGAGAGCTGCTTCTGATCCGAGTCCAGAACGTCTTCTTCCCCTTCCAGCGCGGCGATCCGCGGCACAGCAACTGGCTCGGAACTCACATTCCCGGCCTAACACGCGACGCCGACGAGTGGGCGATGGAGCAGCTACGCACGCTCGACTACGCCGAGCTCGCATCCGACTGCGGAGTCGACGCCAACGAACTCAACGGGATCTATGACCAACTGTTGTACCGCGGCCTCGGCATCGACCCCGCCAAGGAGCTATTCGAGCTGCTCGACCAGATCCGCCGCTCACGCCGCGACCGCCTGACGGGGCCCGCACGACTGGCCCTCGACTACTTCGACGCCGCGCGAATGATCCGGTCATGGCATACGCGTCTGACGAACGAGGAACTCCCGAACATCAACGAGCATCTCGGCTACAACGGCACGGAATACACAGAGCGCCACTACGGCACGCTCGACGTGCGCGGTAATCGCGCCGTCCTACCCGTCCTCCTGGAGGACTACGGCCTCTATCCCTGGCGCGTACACCTCATCGGCGAGGGCGACTCCGAGATCGCCGCGCTCCGAGAGATCCTCGAGGAGGGACACGGACTCACCTTCGAGACCCTCGGCATCGCCGTAGTGGACATGGGCGGAGCGAACATCCCAGCCAAGGCAGAGCGGCTCCTCAGCGCCCTGCGCGGCTACGCCAACTACTTCCTGATCGTCTTCGACAACGAGGGCAACACTCGCGAGCTCATCGACGAGCTCGTCCGCAGCAAAGTCATCGAGGGCGTCAGCGACGATCGGCGCGCCTCCTTCCTAAAGCAAGCCGCCGACGCCGCAAAACAGATCGAGGACGCCGACGCCCGCCAGGAGGCGCTCCAAGCGGCACGCCAACGCTCACACGAGCTTGAGCAAGAGCCTGGCGAGGCCACCGAGTTCGTTCTCTGGCGCGAGAGCTTCGAGGCGGACAACTTCACGATCGAAGACATGCTTAGCGTCCTACGCTCCTACGCCGAGGAGGCATCGATCGAGGGTCTCGCGATGTCAGTCGAGGATGTCGAGCAAGCCCTCGCCGAGCCAAAGCGCGGCCCTGGCGATCCGAAAGGAATAGCCTCTACGATCCTTGAGCTCGCAGAGAGACAGACCGAGCAGTTCCGTCTCTCAAAGCCCGACTTCGCTCGCAAGCTCGCCGTCTTCGCGCTGGACAATCCCGAACACGAAGGTCAGACTCGACCGATCCTCGAGCTCGCCCAGCACCTCGTCCAACTGACGTGGGCTGACCGACGGCTCGCCGGAGAACTCCGCGGACGCTAGCTCGTTGGAGGCTGCATCGCCTCCGCGGGTGCTTCATCGGGGTGAAGGAATCGAGCAGTACCGGTCCCCTCGCTTCCGTAGGGTTCCACGACGAGCGTGCCTCCCTCCCGTACAAGACGTCCTTCGGGAAAATGCAGCAGCTCGCCCCCGAGATAGATCTCAGAGCCGAACAGACGGATCCACAGCGGCCTTGTCCAGGCGAACTGGAACGGCCCGTCCATCTCGGGCTCGATCGCGCCCGGGTCGAGCTCGATCCTCTGCCACGTCAGAGGCGCTTCAGGCTGGCGGATGCGCCCGATCGCTTCGCCTAGCGCCGCCACGTCGTGCTCCGACGGGTGCGAAGGCGGCTCGATCCGCTCACCAGTCCAGGCTTCTAGCTCAGCGACGTACCCGAGAAAGCCTGTGATGCTGGCGAGCTCCTCCTTCCACTCCTCGGTGTCTGGCGGAGGGTCCAGCGACGCCTCGACCAGCGACTGGCCTGTGAGCGCTCGGAGTTCTACTTTTGTGCCTGAGAGCGCTGCCAACACGGCGTCGCACGCGACCAGCTGCTCTAGAGCACTACCGATTCCGCGGGTATAGCGCCAGTCCAGCTGAGACTCAAAGCGGGCACCACGCTTCCGGACGGACTGGAAGATCTCAAGCCCACCCACTCCTCCACCGATAGTCCCATCCCACCCATCGCCGGTCTCGACAGCATCGAGCGTCACGCCGATCTCTTGATCACCGACACAGAGTAGGAACTGGCCCAACGGCGCGGGGTCGCTCGCCCGTAGGTGTCCGCTCGCCTCGACCTCGGCGGCGCCCCAGATGCCGCCCTCAGGCATCAGCCCCTGTAGCCCTACCGGGATCTGAGGCATACCAGCTCCCAAACCGGCGTTGATGGTCTCTTTGCCACCCTCGCGGACGAGGCGCTCGATGGTCTCTTGTGCCTGCCGACCCTGCTCGTCGTCGGAGAACAGCACGCCGGGTCCGCCACCGAGATCGGCGAGTGCCCCGGGGTAGCGCTCCGACCCGTCGATCCGGATCTCCTGCCCTGCGACGCCAAGCGTCACGGAGAGCACTGCCTCCCGTGCGGGCGGCGTTTCTGGTGCGCCGGCACTGCGTGAGACGATCGTGTATTGCAGGTGCGGGTCGCGGTCCATGTACTGCTGGATGACGGCCTGGCGCTCGGCGGCGTGGGCGGTGCTGGCCAGTTCGCCGCCGACGGACATGGCTCGCAGCATCGCGTCGCGATCGGCCTCAGGGTTATCGAACACCCATGCCGCCGCCCGGCGGCCCTCCTCGCTGTCGCGCATCAGTCGTTGAAGTTCAGTAGCCGGCCAGAAGTTGAGACGCACCTGCGGGTATGTGTCATTGAGCTCACGCTTGAAGGCCTCCTGCTCACTACCGGACAAGTCATGGGCGAAGCAGAAGGTGATCCACGGCACGCGCCAGAACGCGATCGCTCGCTCGACCGAGTCCCGGCACTGACCCCAGTGGATCCCCGTCGTGAAGCGCTTTGCCTGCCAACCCCGCCGGGTAGCGCCCTGAAGCGTCGGTAGGCGAGCGTCGAGTCCATGATCCTTCGCGCGCACGGGGACGACCAGTGGATCCACCGCGCGAGCGAGCAGAGCGACCAACGAGCCGAACCGGTCCGGCGTCAAGCTTTCGAGGTCGTAGTCGATAGGACCCTTCGGTCTAGCCACGACGCTCAAGGCTAGCCCGGCATGCGTCAACCTTGCGGCCTCGGGCGAGATTGGCTCCGGTGTCGGCGCCGAGTGCAACCCTGGTGGCATGCAGAGTCGCCCGCCGTCCGAGCACGAGCCGCGGCGCTGTCGCCTCTGCGGCGAGCAGCGCCCGCTGACCTTCGAGCACATCCCGCCGCGCTCCGCGCATAACCGCGCGCCAGCTGCGATCCAGGGAATCGAGACATGGCTCGCTAGAGATTCCGATCCCAACGCCGTGGCACGACGGCCTCAGGTCCAACAGCGTGGGTCCGGCGCCTACTCGCTCTGTGGGCCATGCAACAACCTCGCGGGCAGACTGTACGTCCCGGAGTTCAGGCACTGGATCGAGATGGGGACGACAGTCCTGTTCGGACCAGACGACCTTGCGGCTCGGTTCCGCGACGAGCGCGAAACGGCCTACGCGACCGTCAAGCTCAAGCAGCGTCGTCCCGCGCGCTTCGTCAAGCAGATCGCGACGATGCTCCTCGCCATGAGCCCGCCAGGCCTCGGCGACAACTTCCCGGAGCTCCGCGCATACGCAGCCGACCCCAACGCTGTCGGATTCCCTGACCGTCTGCGGTTGTACTTGGCCCTCTACGCGGGCCCGCATGTCCGCTACGCGGCAGGCGCTGCGACTGTGCGCAACTTCCTCACGACCGGGACAGAAATCCACCATGTATACGAGCTGGCCTACCCGCCGTTCTCGTACATCCTGAGTCTCGAGGAGCAGACACCCGTCATCGAGACCGGGAACGCCTCGAACTTCGGCTCACTCCGGATCGACCAGAGCGCAGACGTCGAGCTGCAGATGATCGTCGGCTACGGAGAGACACCACTTCCCCTCGACCTACGCTCACCGGCCGCGCTCACCGCGGACACGTCTGAACGCGAACCGTTTATGCCGCCGTGGGGCGGGAAGTAGGGCCTCCGCGCTTGGGCCTCTCGTGCTGTTTCGCGGCGGGGTCGCTGCTCTGCGGGAGCCGATCCCGCGAGAAAGCGCCGAGCAATCGATGACGCGCCCGCGATGGCCCGCGCGCTTGAGCTGATAGCAGCCGCATGACCCAGCTCTGGGGCTAGGGCAGCAGGTCCCCCAGATCACGCAGAAGCGTCGCCCTGGCCTCCTCGTAGGAAGGGGCCTCTGGGTCAAGGCCGGGCAGCGTCTCGGCATATTCCCCTGCTAGCGCGTCCACGGTCTCTTCTATACGCCCGCGGTAGTTGCCTTGCTTGACGAGCTCGAACTTTACGACGGCGAGCTCTCTGACGCGCGCGCGGTTCAGCTCGTCACCGTAGGTGTCGAGGATCAGTGCGATATCCGACAGGTCCGTCGGCCGGCGGCGCTGCAGCAGAGTCCGCAGCTTCTCGGCGGTCCCCTCCTCGAGCGTCAGGACCGGAATCTCAAACAGGTCGTAGTAGGGAGGGCCGACCACCACCAGATCCGGCTTATCCACGACCTCCTCGCGGTACGACACCTCGACCGCGAGTCTTCCTTTCTCGCGCTCGGTGAAGTACTCGACCCCGTCGAAGTCCAAGCTCTGCTTGCTATCGGTCTCCGGCGCGCCGGGGTCAAAACGCAGCAGCGGCTCATCGCTCGCGCGTCGGAGCGCCTCCGCGACCTCCTCGGCGTCGAGCTTGTGCTTGCCCGGGTTCGTCCGTGTCGCGTCGATGTCGCCTGAAAGGCGTCCCGAGCCGCGGACATGACGGAGGACGAAGCCGCCCTTGAAGCACAGCTGGTCGGGGAATTGGTCAGTCAGGTGGGCGGCGAGCGTAACGAGAGCGAAGTCACGCTCGACGAGATCGATCGGGCGCCCCGAACTCTCTGCGATGTCTTGCAGGTCGAACTCGTTGTGGACGAGCCTGCGAGGGAGACTCATCCGGTAGTCCGGTGGGCCAGCAGAAGCTCGGGCTCGATATTCACGTGAACCCGCCATGTCGAGTCCGCCGGGCCCTTCGCGGGTTGAAACGGCGATAGCGGCACGTACTTGTTGCTGGCGCCTCGCAGTCTCAGGAAAGGAGCGGCGGCGTCCGCGCCGACGAGAAGTTCGACCAGGAAGCCCAGCCGTCGCGAGACCGCGGCCGTCTCGTAACGCCTCGTTGCTTTCACGAGTTGCGACAGCGGCATGCCGATCCTCATCGCACGGTCAATTGCCTCTGCCGTCTGCGGGAGGCTGACGCCGAACCGGCGGTCTGCAAGGCAATCGAGAATCGCTCGCTCCGGACGCGCGATCGCCGGCCCATCAGGACCAAGCTCGCCCCAAATCCGGTTAGGGGCCGATTCAACGTAGTAGACCTGCTCGCCCTGCCAGCTCCATTCGGCCAAGCGGCCCGCCGCCAGGACGACGACACGGAAGAAATGCTGATCGCTCAGGCCGGTCTCGGCGAGCGCCCGACCAGCGGTAACGAGATAGGGGCGAGGGGTGACCGCGTCGAGAATGGCCAGCAGCCGCGCGTCGCTCCCGCCCGTCGGGGCACCCAAAACATACGCGCCGCGACGCACCTGCCGCAAACGCCCGTCGGCCGTCAACTGCCGCAATGCGTCATGGCTCCTGCGCCTGCTGCCAGTCGAGTCGTCAAGCGCTTCCATGTCCTCGTCGAGCAGGACGACCGGGTAGCGTCGCTGAGCGTTAGCGCGCCGGTTCAGCGCTATGAACGCTCGCTCAGCCAAAGGCCGGTCTGATAGTGGGATCACAGTCGAAGCCATATCCTCTTTCCCCGCACGATCTTACAACAATCTTGATATATCGCTCCGTAAAGGGGGAAAGCTCGCTTTCTGCATCGGCCTCCGCTCCGCCGGCCTTTAGAACGAGCGTCTGCGGCTGGTGGCGGCGCCCGAGCATGTTCTGCAGATCGCTAACCGTGCGCAGCACAGGCTGCACCGTGTCTATCACCGGATGCGCAGCCGCGGGAAGGCGCACAACGTGACCGTCGTCGCGTGCGCACGCGAGCTGGCGTGCTTCCTCTGGGCAGCAGCCACAGCCGACTGACCCCAGGCTGACAGTCCCACCGGCCGGGAGGCCAGGGCGCCGGGCCATCAGCGGCCGGCACGCGCGGACCTACTATGAGCGGCACCCGAACACGAGTGCCACGCCCGTTCCTAGACAGCGCAAGCCGGCAGCACGAAACCGGGCCTTGGGGTACCCAACCCCCGCATCATCAGACTGGCAACGCCGACACCGAGCCCGGCGCCCCGGCCTCCCGACCACAACCACCCGCCCGTCAACCAGGCGCGATCAACCCTGCCCACTTGACAAACACCACGCCATATCAGTAGTCGGTGGCGATCGTTCCCGCCAGAGTGCGAGCGCACTGTTCGATCATCCGTTCGGCACCGGCTGGGATCTCCGAACCTCCGCGCAGGTAGCGGCGCACGACCGCGTAGGGGGCGTCGATGACGGCGAACGTCAGCAACTCGCGGTTGAGAGCCGACCCGCCCGGAGTGCGGGTGGCCAGGCGGTCGAGCGCTCGCTCCAGCTCGGTGGCACGCCGATCGGCCTCGACGGCGATCGGCGCTGGCCAGGCAGCCGCGTCGAAGGCGGCGGCGCCGTGCAGGAGAGCCCCGGCCTCGTCGGGGTGTTCACGGCTCCAGGCGATCACATGCCGGGCCGCGCCGACCCGCGCGGCGACCGGGTCCGCCGCACCGAGGGCGCCAAGGAAGCCCGTCTGGAACTGCGAGACGGTCCGTAGCCAGAGCTCCCCCATCAGCGCCGGGCGATTCGGGAACCGATGGTAGACCGAGCCGCTCGGGGCCCCCGCCTTGGCAGCGACCGCGCTCATGGTCAACCGCTCCGGGCTCTCGGCGGC
The DNA here is from genome assembly GCA_013815355.1 of Solirubrobacterales bacterium. Classification (GTDB taxonomy): domain Bacteria; phylum Actinomycetota; class Thermoleophilia; order Solirubrobacterales; family Solirubrobacteraceae; genus Palsa-744. The sequence continues at coordinate 35,679 of JACDGG010000004.1, read as the reverse complement.
AAGCGCCACCGCCACATCCAGCAGCAGATCCGCGTCGTAGACGGTTGGCCGGCCCATCGTTGCTATTTTAGAGGATACTCTCTAAAAGCGATCCAGGAGGACCAATGACCGCTCAGACCGAGGCCGCCCAGCGCCTCTATGACGCCTTTGCCGCCCGCGACTCGGAGGCGATTCTCGCCTCGCTCCACCCCGATTTCGTCGGCGAGGTGAGCGCTGGGATGCCGCTAGGAGTCGGTGGCCACCACGAGGGCCCGGAGGCGATGCTGCACGTCTGGGCCCAGGTGTTCGCCCACTACGAGATGTCGGTCGAGGCCGAAGAGCTGCTCCCCTCGGGCGCCAACCGGGTGGTCGCGATCGGCCACTACCGCGGCACCGAGCGTCAATCCAACCACCGGGTCGAAGCCGCCTTCGCCCACGTCCTAGCAATCGATGATGACCGCATCGCCTCTCTGCGCCAGATCACCGACACGGCCAGCTGGACGGCATGACCACGACGGGAGTACGGGGCAGCCAGGGCTTGAGGCTGGCATCGCCGGTTCGGAAACCGCGCACGTAGCCGTTCGCTCACACCCCACAAGCTGGCAGAAAAGACAGACTGCTGCCACCTGCGACCGGCGACCGGCGGCCGGCGGCCGGACGGTTGCGCTCGACGCCGACGGCGCTTACCGGATCACGCTCGAGGTCTTGCTGCCGAAGTCGCCGAACGGCTCGTCACGCTCGCGGACGGCTTGCTTGAAGCCGGCTTGCGCCGCGCGCTGCTGGAGGCGAAGCCCTCGCGGGTGTGGCGGGTGATGCCGTCAAAGACGGTGCCGAGAATCTGACTGGTGTGCAGCCCCTGGCTCATGGACTGCTCAATGATCAGCAGTGTGTTGCCGGCCGGGTCGCGGACCAGAACATCGGCGGACCAGCCCGCAGTGGGGGCTGGTGATGCTGGCTGCCGCCCTCGCTACGGAACGCCGACCAGCGCCGCCGGCCGGCGGCGGCTCGATCGGCTTGACGAGCGGTGGTCCGCGTCGCAGCGCCCGCGGCTTGATCAGCGGTGCTGGCGTTTGGCGAGCCGGCGGAGTTGGCTGATACGTGCCGCGCCGAAGATCGCGACCAGGAGCGCCCCTGCGATCGCGGCGAGCAAGAGGGCGACCCCGAGCGCGAGGCGGCCGGTCGCTCCGAGGTAGCTGATCTTCACGCTCTCGGTGTTCTCGAGGATGAAGATGAGCAGCAGCAAGAGGATCACCGCGCCGCCGACCGCGCCGATGAATGCGACGCTCGCGCGGGTGCGCGCTGGACGCGACGGGGATACCTCGGGCGCCGCAGCGGGGTCGGGCACCGCAGGTCGATCGATCTCCGCAGGGCCGCCGGACGCGGGCGGCGGCTGCTCGACGGGCGAAGGAGACTGCTCGGTGGATGCTCTCCGAGGGAGGTCAATCATAAGTCTCTGTCCAACTATAGACCTGGCATGGCGGGCCGTGCAACTGCGGCTCGGATCAGCAAGCCGAACGCCAGGCAGCTTACCTGACCCAGAGCACTGGATCAGGGTGGCGATGGGAGGTTGAGTGTTTGGGACTCTGGCACCCCTTCGGCTGTCTCCTTCGCGCGCTCGATCTCGGCGTTGATCTCCGCGCCGAGCAGCAGCGCGATGTTGGTCAGCCACAGCCAGACGAGCAGAATGATCGCTGCCGCGAACGAGCCATAGGTCACGTTGAAGCTGTGGAAGTTCGCGAGATAGCTTGAGAACGCAGCGGACGCTGCGAGCCACAACGCCACTCCCGCGAGTGCTCCTGGGGTGATCCATCGGACCGCGCGCTGTTGCACGTCGGGCGTGACGTAGTAGATGAAGCTGAACGCGAATAGCGCGCTCACGAACGCTGCGGGCCAGCGTAGGATCCGCCAGAGCGAGGCTGCCTGACCTCCGAGCACTTCACGCGCGAGGCCACCGCCCGCGAACATCAGCACGAGCGTGGTGAGCACCAGGGTCATCAGCACGACCGTCGAGGCGATGTCGATCATCTTGCGGCGCGCGAAGCTGCGTCCGCTCGATGCCTCGAAGACAACGTTGAGCGCGCGCCGCGCAGCCTCAAGGTAGCCCGTAGCGCCATACAGCGCCGTCAAGATTGCCACGCCGAGGCCTACCGCAGCGGTGCCCTTGCTCTTCAGCGCGGCGCGCACCGCCGCATCGAGCGGCGCCAGGGTGGCCGCCGGCACGACACCACGCAAGTGCCCCAGGATCGCGTTGTAGGTGGCTGGATACTCGCCCAACAGGCCCAAGAGCGACACCGCCAGCAGCAGCGTCGGAAACAGTGACATCAGCGCGTAGTAGGTGAGCGCGGCGGCGTGATGGGTGCCCTGGTCGTCATAGAAGGACAGCACCGAACGCTTCGCAACCTGCCATACGCGCCTCACGACCGAAAACGTACCGGTCGAGAGCGACGGGCTCAGACGGGTCGCCTGCCGGCTGTCGTTTTCAGAAGGTGGCTGCACCAGTATGGTCGCCGAGTGATGACGCTCCACACCCGCGTCCGCGCTCGTACGGTGGGACCGAGGGTGCGAGAGCGCAACGGGACCATCCTGAATCTCACTGATCTGCCCTACGAAAAGGCGTTCGGTTGCCTATCCGGATAACTGGTTGGAGAAGTTATCCGGATAGGCTCTAATCTGGTTTGCGCTGGCGAGGCCGGCTTGCAGGCAATGGGCATGGAAAGCCGATCGCCCGGGAGTAAGACCCCTAGCTGCCGCACAAGCGGAGCGTTTGCCTCCTAATGAGTAGGGGCTCCCTGGCATTGCTTTGCGTGTTCGACCCTCAACTGGGCCAGGTTGGTTTTGAGGGCTCTGTTCCGTGGTTTCGTCCGCGCGGGAGAGGAGAGCCTTCTGGCATGGTTGCTTATCGGCGAGCCGTCTTCGTGCTCGGCCGAGAGCGGCATCGCGAGCACACATCGTCTTCCTCGGCGCTGTTGTGGCGGCGCTCCTCGATCAGGGCGAAGATCAGCCTGCCGATCTCTGCGCCGAAACGCTCGACGGCTGCCGTCGGGTGAAGCGGCCGATGAGTGGGGGAGGCGGGGGGCGGCAGCGACAGTGGGCTCCCCGCCATCCCGGTCCAGCCTTTTCAGCGTCGTCCAGGCGCTCGGTCGCCGTCGGCTGCCCCAGGACGGCGCTGGCGGACGTGCCGGCACGGCGCGTCGGCATGGCGGCCTTCCGGCATCCGCTTACGGCGCAGCTCCTAATCTCGAAGCGGCCGCTGCCCGTACCCTGGACGCGCCCGATCGACCTTTCTTTCGTAGATGATGCGAACTCGCCCGACCCGGGAACGACATACAGATGTCTTGGATGGCATACGCCCGGAATTGGGACCGCAAAAAGACCGCAGAGAGCGCTAAACCGGCATAGGAAAGCCAACTCGAACCTTTCTCCCCGATACGTTCATAGTCCGGGAACAGCCGGGAACAAGCGGGAAAACCCGCGAAAACACTGGGCCTCGTGGAACACCGTTCTCGCCTGTTCCCGGCTGTTCCCGGCACTGGGGACCGCAAAAGGACCGCAGGAGAGGCGTTGCGGTCCTTTTCGCCGTCGGGTTAGAACCTTTGACGCCGACCCGAGCGCGCGTCATATCTTCGCTTTCTCGCAGAGCGCCGCAACGGTCATCTCCAGGCCGCCGGCGAGCTTGACGATCGTGTCGAGGCGGACGTTGAACTCGCCGCGCTCGATCGCGCCGTAGTTGGAGCGCTCAAAGCCGGCGTGTCATGCGAATCGTTCCTGGCTGTAGCGCTGCTGCTCACGAGTTGACCGGATCGACCGGCCGAGCTTCTGATTTGCCTTTGACTTCTTAGATGGCATCGGTGGTCCTTTCGGCTTCGATTGCAACAACAAGCTCGACTAGCGTCATCCCTAGCGCACCTCCGATGCGCCGCACGGTGTCGAAGGCAGGGGCGCTGTGCCCAAGCTCGATCTGCGCGACCGTGCCCGTCGTGACCCCGGCACGAAACGCCGTCTTTCGCGCGTAAGCCCCTTCTGCTCGCGAAGGCTGCGAAGGGTCGCGGCGAGGACCGGATCGGGTTGCGCCGTGCGTCCCATCTGGCTAGGCGGCGGCGCCCACGACCTGTAGGTGCGGAGGCTCGGCGTCGGCGGCGTCGTGGCGCTGCTGGTAGGCCTCCATCGCTCGCTGAGCGCGAGAGAGCGCGCGTCGCTGGCCCAGCTTCGTGTAGACGGTGGAGATCAGGTAGCCGCCGTCGTCGTGGCCGATGATTTCGGCGACGGTCGCCGGGTCAAGGCCGAGCCCGCCGTCTGCGACCGGATCGATCATCCATTGAATCGCGCGGTGCTTTAGCTCATAGAACTGCTGATTGGGCATCGCTGCCGCGACGCGGATCGCGTTCCACAGCGAGCACCACTGGCTTCTGCGCATGTAGCCGCCGCGAACCGAAGGGAACACGATTTCGCCCAACTCCTCATGTACGACCTTCCCCATGCGCGGCATCCGCTGAAAGTGCGCGTGCAGGGCGGGGCTCATAGGCACCCAGCGCCCATCGTCGTCCTTCGGCCAAGTGATCTCGCCGGTACTCAGGTCGAGCTGCCGCCGCACATGGATCATCCGTGTGTCCATGTGAACCTCGGGCCGATGCAGGCCGAAGATTTCGCCCGGGCGCATCGCCGTCTCCCCCACGCTCATCGTCGCGCCCTCCAGGATCAGCCCGTAGTCGTCGGTGCGACTCTCCCTCGCGCAGCAGCGCAGCCGCTCGTACTGCTCGTCGGTGATGATCTGGAAGTCCGGGCGGTCGACCCGACGCTTGCGCTCACTCGCGCCAAGGTGTGTGAACTGATTGCGCGGGATCAAGTCGCGATCGAGTGCGTGGTTGAAGAACTGGCGGACGGCGGACTGGACGTTGGTGTTCTCGGGACGTATCCACGTCAGCGCTTCGTCTCGCTTGAAGTCGTCTAGCGGTCGGTCGTAAAACTCGCGGACAAATGGCTTCAAGCCGTCGCGCATATGGCGCACAGTCGAGCCACGCCTGCCTGTCGCCTTCTGCGCCCGCTCACCGTCGGGCCAGGTCATCGTGATCCGACCGTCGTCGTGAATCGTCGCGCCCGCGAACTCGCTCACAGTCGGGGCGCCGCGCCGGTGAGAGGGGTTATCGACCTCCTCGCGCAGTTCGGCTCGGCATCGGTCCTTGGCTTCCTTGAACGTATCGAGGCTGTCGTGCGTCCCAACCCACTTCTTGCGGCCTCGGTACTTGACGTAGCCGCGGTACTTCGGCTCGCGCCGGGTGCCTCGATTGAGCGGCATCAGGCGGCCTCCTGCCTTGGCTCGCCGTAGCGCTCGCGCAACCACGCTTCGACCTCCGAGAGGATATAGCGGTTGATTCCGCGCATGTGCATGTGCGGCAGACCGAGCGCCTGCTGCTGCACGATCCAGCGCGGCGTAACCGAGAGGTGGATCGCGAGCTGCTGCTTCGTGACCCATTGCTCGCGTTCTTCGACGGCGGCCCTCATGAGCGCGCCGTCCCGGTAGCCGTTGACGCGGCGCCAGTGGCCGGCGATCGGCAGCGACCGCGGGAGGGTCGGCGTCGATGCAGCTTGCCGTATCCCGAGCTACCTCCCGCTCGCTCGCAGGAGCAAGCTCCTCCACAGGGCGTGGGACGACACAGAGATCATCGCGTCACTGCAGGATTGGGCGACCGTAAATGGCCGTAGCCCGAAATGCACCGACTGGGCCCGCGCTAGCTGGGATCGACCGAGCGCCGTTACGGTCAGGCTCCGCTTCGGTGGCTGGCGGAAAGCGCTGAGGCGCGCGGGTCTGAAACCGAACGGTCGCGAGTATGACCGGGCGGCACCGAGGTGTTACAAACAGTGGAGCACCCCGGCCGTTATACGCGCGCTACAAGACGCCACCTTCGCAGAGGGTCGGCCGCCAAGAAGCACCGAGTGGTTTCGTGCCGCCTCGGATCACCCGTGCTCGACTACCGTCCGCGAGCGCTTCGGTAGTTGGCCTGCTGCGCTTGAGGCGGCGGGGCTGGAGGGCCGCTGACCGGCGCGCCGACTTGGTCATCGAGGAAGGTCTTCCAGTTGGAGTCTGGGTGTCGCCGAACCTTGTTGGTTGCCTGTACCCTCGATGCCCGACGAGTGACCTTGCCCTAGTAGAAGGTGCGTACCCCGGCGAGGTCAGCGAATATGAAGGTAGCCGTTTCAGCCCCATCCGAGCGAGCGGGCGTATCCGGCGTAATGTCCTCGGAACTCTTCACCGGCTCAGCGACTGCGGTGTACGATCCCCTCGAATGTATGGCAGAGGAGGCTCGCGTGTCGTAGTTGAGGGCCCACGCGGCGCCGGGAACGCCGCGTGGACAGTCTCATTGCGCTAGGGGTGCTGCAGGACGGCCATCATGCGGGGGAGCACGTCGCGGAGGTCGGCGTTCCAGCAGCCGTAGTTGTGATCGCCGTTGCACCCGACGCCGAAACCGGTACCGCGGCCGTAGTCACGGAAGTAGTGAGGGATCCCGGCGGTGGTGAGTGTGCTGTCCATTCTGTGGTTTGTGGGGTTGACGGCGGCCTCGAAGTTGGTAGGCAATTGTGCGTTTGGGTCGTTCGGAGCCGTTCCTGCTCCGGTGTAGAGCGCTAGGGCGACGCCGCGCAGATGTGAAACACCGAAATTGGGGCTGGCGACTGGATCGGCTTCGCGCCAGATCCCGTCGAACCACAGCGGCAATGGTGATCCGACCCCGAACGGGCCGTCGGTGTTCTTGCCGTCCGCGAACTCTGTGTAGAAGATCGTTCGCTGCTGTTGAGGGTCGAGCATGTTGAGGGCTCCGGAGAAGCTAGCCGCGTAGGCGAACTTTTCTGGGTAGCGCGCTGCGTAGCGCATGGCGCCGTAGCCGCCCATCGAAAGGCCGGCGATCGCACGGCCTTGCTTAGTGGCTATGGTCTTGAGGTTGGCATCGATCCACGGGATGAGCTGTTCGATGTGAAACGTCTGCCAGTTCTGCGGAGCTGCGGCGCCGGGGTTGTACCAGTTCGTGTACCAGCCGCCATTGCCGGCACTCGGCATCACCGTGATCAATGGCTGACCGGCCGTGATTGCCTGTGCATCCCCGCCGGCTTCCGTCCAATCCCGCGCGCCGGCGGGCGCGCTGGGTGAGCCACCGCCATGAAGGAGATACAGGACTGGGTAGCGGCGGGCGGAGTTCTGGTCGTAGCCTTCGGGCAGCAGGACTCGCACGCCCTGCGGCCCTTGGACTGCGGTGGTGGTAATCGAGAGGTTGACCAGCCGGCTGTTGAGTTTGGGCTGGGCCTGCACCGTGATGCCGTTCTTGCTCGTAAAGACGGGGTCTGCGGCGCTCGCCTGGGCGACGCAGAGAACAAGCGTCGCGAGGATCACGACCGCGGCGGACATGAACTTCCCGCGCAAGCTGGACGGTTTTACAGCCGAGATGCTGCTGATCATTGGATTGTCTCCCCTCAGAAGGTGTGTATGACCTGCGATCCGTCGGGCACCCCTTTGGGGGCCCCGACGAGCAGTTACGGACATCAGTGTCCGTAAGCTAGCGGGGGTGGAAGAAGTTGTCAAGCCCGACGGGACAATTGTGTGTCTGGCGCTCGGCCGATCGAGCTCAACCACGTTCCTGCGGAGCCTGGCCGTACAGAGTCGGGCCGCGGATCTCAAACGATCGGCGCCACCTCGACAACCGAGCAGCTTGCCCGCCGCCGCTCAGGGATGTCGGTTCATTTCACGTCAGATCCATGTCGACACTGAGGAGGTTGTCCAGGATCTCATGGACTTTGATCGGTCGTTCTCCCACCTGCCTGCCGTGAGCTTTCCGGCGCCCCGCCAGGAGATCCGGAGCCCGTTACCGGCGAACCCTCAACCAACCATGGCGTACCCGACGTTCCACGACGCTCCGGACGGCGGCGTCGCAGCATCGCCGCTTGTTAAGTCTGTGTATGTTTCGGACATGACAACAGATCCCGCGGCGAGAATCCCTCCAGGTACACGAGCTGAGATCGGCGCGGTGAACTTCGCCATTACACGTTTGTTGGGCGCCGCGACCGGGGGTGCCCCGCCGAACCTCTTTACGACGCTGGCCCGCCATCGTTCACTATTTCGTCGCTGGCTACGCTTTGCTGGGGCCTTGATGCCCGGCGGGTTGTTGCCGCGAGAGGACAGCGAGCTGCTGATACTGCGTGTGGCGCACAACTGCGGCTGCGACTACGAGTGGCATCACCACGAGCGCATCGCGCTGGGCGTCGGACTGACGGCGGAGGAGATACAGCGCGTTCGGCGAGGTCCCGAGGGGGTCGATTGGTCGCCGCGGCGTGCGCAGCTGCTCGCGGCCGCGGATGAGCTGCACGCCCGGCACACCATCTCTGACACCGTCTGGTCCCAGCTGGACGTTCTATTTTCCAACGAGGAGCTGATCGAGCTTTGCCTCCTCGTCGGCCACTACGAGATGCTCGCCATGACACTGAATGCCCTGCAGGTCGCGCCCGATCGGCTACCCGCGGGACGCATGCCGGTCGGGATGCGCATGTTGGAGTCGATCATCGTGCGCCGCGGACGTGGCGCAGAGAGGAGCAGCTCTTGAGCGGCAAGGAATCGCCACTGGAGGAGCGGAGAGTTCTGATCACCGGCGCTGCGCGCGGGATCGGGGCACTTCTCGCATCTCGCCTGTACGAGCGTGGGGCGCGTGTCGCGCTGCTCGGTCTCGAGCCCGAGCATCTGGCTAATGTCGCCGCGGACTGTGGGAATGCCCCGTGGTATGAGTGCGATGTGACAGACCGCGACGGTGTGGAGGCGACGGTGGCTGAGGCCGTCGACTCGCTCGGAGGTCTTGATGTCGCGGTAGCAAATGCCGGGATCGCCGCACAGATGCCTCTCATCGGCGGAGATCCCGGGGTCTTTGACGCCACGATGGCCGTCAACGTCACCGGCACGTACAACCTGATTCGCGCAGCCGGCCCCCACGTTTCACACGCGGGGGGCTACTTCCTCGTGACGGCTTCGATGGCGGCCGCACTCCATCTCCCGTTGATGAGTTCGTACTGTGCTTCGAAGGCGGCAGTCGAGGCGCTAGGCGACTCACTGCGGATCGAGTTGCGCTCCACAGGTGCGCGGGTCGGCGTGGCCTACTACGCCGAGCTGGCTACCGACATGACCACGCGCGGCTTCGGGACAAAGGCGGCGTCCCGGATGCCACTCGGCGGTAACGGCCATCTGCCTGTAGCGCCCGTTGGCCCGGCGATCGACGCGCTCGAGCGGGGCATCCGGATGCGCTCGCGCCGCATCGTTTCACCTCGCTGGGTCGCGGCAGCCCTGCCGCTTGCCCCAATCGTGCAACGGGCACTCGAGCTTCAACTGCGTCGCGGCCTGCCCGAGACCCTCGAGATTGCTCGTAACGAAGAGGTCCAGCTGACCACCGTCCAGCCGCGCCCCAAGGACTGACGAGGCCTCATAGCGAGAGTCGTGACGGTTCTGAGCAGCGGAGCGTCCGAGCTTCGCGGCGAGCCAGAAAACCGCGGCGCTTTTCAGCAATCCGGCCAGGCGCGACCGGAGCCTCGCGAAGACTGGCGCACGGCGAGCCGGCAGTCGGGCGTTGCCGCCGCGGGACTCAAGTCCGACGATGACGTTCTACGCAGGCGGCAGAAGGCGTCCAGCCCGTCTACCCTGTCGCCATGGCCCGGGACAGCGGCAAGCGTCAGCGCCGCAGACGGGCCCCGCAGGACGGTCGAGACGAGATTCTCCAAGCGGCGGCCGTCGCCCTGAGCGAGTACGAATGGCGCGAGCTGACGGTGGCCCGCGTAATGGCGCGAACTACACTCGCGCGCTCATCGTTCTATCGGTACTTCGACGGTCTGGTGGATCTTCTGCTCCAGCTGGCCGCCGACCTGCAGGAGCATCTGCTCCACCGCGCCGACCGGGAGCAGTGGCAAAAGCGCACGGGCGGAGTGTATGACTCGGCGCGCGCCGCACTGGCTGGATTCGTCGTGCTGCACGAACGCCATGCCCCGATCATCAAAGCGCTACTGGAGGCGTCCTACCACGAGCCCGTGTTCGCGCAGGCTCGAAGTGCGATGGAAGACGAGTTCACCGAGTCGACTGCTACCTGGATCGCCGACGAGATGGCGTCCGGGCGAGCGGAGTGCAGCGATCCGCGACTACTCGCCAGCGCGCTGACGGCGATGACCGAGGCGTCATTGGTGCGCTGGGGTGCGCAGAAACCACCGGTTGATCGCGAGGCCCGTATCGAGACACTGCTTCGCATCTGGATCGGAGCGATCTACGGGTTGACCTCGCAGGACGCAGCTGCGCGCTGGTCGAGCGCGAAGGATGAGCATGTACCCCTAGCAGAATCAGACCCGACGCGGCTGGCCAAGCCGACAGATTAAGGGGAAGCGATAATTTCGCAGGACTGCCGGCGGCGGCCAGTACTAAAGCCTACACCCGTGCTGTGCCCTGCTTAGGCACTTACGCCGAGAAGCAGCAGGCCTGGTGGGGTCCGCCCCACGCTGGGCTGTTCGGCGGCAACAAGCAAGGAACAGCGCAGGCCTCATCGTAGCCAAGGCTCTCTCCTCTGGCACGGGCTTCTCAGCGCCAAGCCTTTGGTCCGCGCCGGTAGGTAGTACGTACGACTTTTCTGACTCCGAAGGCTTCTGGCAAAGCTCAGAAAGCTATTGGGGTACCTTCCGAACGGGTGACGTGAATGGCGACGGCCGCTCTGACGTGTGCGCACGGACCGCCGAAGGGATGAGATGTGCTCTCTCCGCCGGGAACGCTTTTCGTCAATCCTCCCGCTGGGATGAACAGTTCACCGACTCGAACGGATGGCAGTCGGTCGATGCGGCGCGGACGATTATGATGGGGGACACCGGGGGAGACCATAGGGCGGACCTGCTCGCGCGCAACTCAAGCGGCCTAATCGGGGCATTCGCGCCCTGACGCGCGGCTCACGCGGATGTTCTGAAGGCCGTGCTCGGCCAGCCGTGTTCGCTGCTAACCAGGCCGTCGGCGCTCCGCGAGCAGGAGCACGATGTCGCTCTGGCTCGGGCGGTCGAGGATCGGCGCGGCGATCCATAGGACGATGAAGTTCACGACAGACGGCACTTCTGCTTCGCGCCGATCCGCGGCAGCCACTGGACCGCCTCGGCCCGCGCATATCACTGGAAGGCGGTTAGGGCAGCAGCGGGTGGAAGGGGAGCCTCTACCTCGCCACCCGGCATTTCGCGGGCTGGTACATGGTCAACCTGCTCGAGCTGCCATCCGAGGATGTCGCGATCGCGCTCGGGCACACCGATGGCGGCGAGCTTGTCCGCAAGCTCTACGGGCACCGTGACCGTGAGCGCGCGCTGGATCGCGTTACGGCTGCGTATGAGCGGACGGCCAGCTACACGCAGATGCGGCTGGTCTGAGCATCGGAACCCGACGGTAGGGTCCGCAACGTGTCTGACGATCCGAAGATGCCGGCAAGGGCACAGCTCATATGGGAGCATGGCGCGAGAGTCAAGTTCCACTACACCGAGCACGAGTACGCCGCGATGCTCCTCGCCGAGCAGGTCTTTCGCGTACCCACCGAGCCAGGGAGCGCGGGGCATGGCCTGTATGTCACGACGGTGCAGCCGCGTGCGATGCCTGACGAGAAGCTCCTGGATCTCCTGTTTGCGCGCGGCCGGCCCGCGATCGCAATTGAAGGTGTAGTGGTGTTGCGTGACGACGCCTTCTCGTGGAGGCGATATGCGCACAGGAGCTACGTTCACGACGCCTCCCCCGGCGAGGTTCTGGACTTGTCGCTTGCGTTGGTGGGGGTCGGCATACGTCGCAGGGGGAACTGGCTGTGGTCGGACGGGATCTACCTGCCACCAGCGTGAATCTCTGCTAATCTGCCATGCGAAAGTAAGTTTGAGATGGAGTCTTTGCTACAAAGCCCGATGCCGCTCGTTCGCGCCGATGGCGAGGGCTACACGTATGCGGGCGAGTGGATCGACGGGTTTGCCGACCGCCCCGAGATGCCTGCGCAGGTGCGTGTTCGCCTGGCGCGTTTGGGCGAGCGCTACTCGCCTAAGAAGCTCTCGGCAGCGCAGCGCGACTTGCTCGCATCCCCGATGGCCGAGCACGACGCTTCAAGGCAGCCATCGGCGGAGTTGAATGGCTTCGCGGCGAACTCGCAGGAGATGGAGCGGGCTTTCGAGGACGGCGTGTACGCCGAGCTGTCCGCAGAGCAGCAAGCGTGGGTCGCCGACCCCAGCACCCACCCTGCCCTCGCGGCAGATGCTCGGTATCCGCTGACGCTCGGCCAGCTCCATCTTCTGGCCGGAGCGAGCGAGCGCCAGCTACGTCACTGGAGCGACGAAGACCTAGTCCCATCGCATCGGGCCGGCGCTCATCGTCGGTACTACAGCGCAGCGGTAGCTCGGGCGCTGCTGCTCGCAGAAACGTCTCCTCACCAGGTTGCGACGCTCATCACGCTCCGAAAGGGCGGAGATCACGGCCGTCGCCTGCGGGCCCTGATCGGCGATGTTGGCGGACGTCTCGCCGACGTCGGGCGGTAGGTCGCAGACCGCCCACGAACCTGCCCACGTGCAGCCGTAAGAGCCTTGTCTGCGGGTCACAATCCCTGTCTCCCCGATACGAAACGGCCTGTATTTATTGGCATTTAGGCAGTTTGCACGATGTGGCAACTTGCTCATGGCGTCCAATCTGGGGTCCAATGTTCACAAATCGTCCGCGAGTAAAAAGGTCCCGAGTAACAGCTGCGATGCGGTGGCGCTGCGGCCGGATGGGATGTTGCTCGGTACTGCAGTCTCATGTCTGTCCCTGAAAGCCGCCCGGCGTACGTGGCCATGCGCCGAGCTGTCGATGCGCTTATCACCGGCGCAGAGCCGATCCGCGCGCGTCTTCGAGTAGCGGAGGTATGCCTTCAGGATGTCGACGCGCGACTTGGTCACAGAGCTGGAGCGGAATCTGTGGCACCGAATCGGTTCGAGCCTCGTGAGCGGGGGTCCTGAAGACGACGACGACGATTGCTCCCCCGAGGCGGTCGCGCTTTCGATCGAAACGCTGAACGATGAGGTAGCGGTTCTCGTTGCCAGGGACATGCTGCGCCTATACGAGCTGGCTGCGAACCCTCCGGAGGTTTCCCATCGTTGGCCACCGGAGCGATGGCCCGCCGATGAGCGGGAATGACTGGAAGTCCGACGATGCGCCACAAGCACCCAGCGGCATCTGTGACGCCGGACGAGAACCGTCTACGGAGGGTCAGGTCGCGCTCGTTGTACGCAAACGCGCGCTGGACCTTGCGGGCCCGTCGCCCCGGCGGGGCCGCCAACTGCCGGCTTGAGCGCCGCTGATCTGTGGAGCCACTGCTCTGGCGGAGATCAAGGCCGAGCAGATCTCTGGGCTTACGCGCGATCAGCTTGACGTCGGCCTGCGACTAATCACAAATGAGAGAAGTGATGGGATCGCGTCGGAATCTGACGACTACCAACGGCTCCCCGGGTGCAGCGGTTGATGTGAGTGCTCAGGGTGCGCGCCCCGGGCCGAGCGCCACGAGGCCGGCGTAGACCAGCGCGAGGGCCTCGCCGAGCAGCTCCGGACGAACTGATCCGGGCTCGATCAGCTCATCGATCGCGAGGCCGCCGACGATACTCATCACGATGCGAGCTACCTCGCCGGCCGGCACCGGGAGGTCGGGCGTCCCGAGGTGGCGCGCGCGGGCCACAAGGGCGTCAGCGAGCGCGTCGCGAAGCTCCTTCTGGCGCGCTGCGTAACGGTCGCGCAGTTCGGGATCGCGGATCGCCAGGCTCCAGTACTCGCGCTCGAGCAGCACGGCGTCGCGCTGCCCGCCGAGCTGCCGGGCGAACTCCCGGGTTGCCTCAACGGACATGTCGCGGTCGGGCGACGCCGCTTCAAGCAGCGCGACCATCTCGCGCATCGGCGCGTCGATGCGCTCCTCCAGAAGCGCCACGAGCAGTTCCTCCTTGCCGGAGAAGTGCCAGTAGAGCGCGCCCTTGGAGTAGCCCGCCTCGGCCGCGATCTCCTCGACGCCGGCCTGACGGTAGCCCCGGCGCGCGAAGACCCGGAGAGCCGCCGTCAAAAGCTCGTCGCGCGCCTCGCGCCCCTGCGCGCGAGCGGCACGGGTGCGCTGATCCAAACGTGCGTGTAGATCTTCAGTTGACCTGCCGGGTCTATTGAGTGCGCGCGTTTCGCTCTGCGCCATCTCTGGTAGTATACCGACTGACCAGTCAGTATGTGTACTCTGTACGTGATCCCCGGTTCGCATGCTTGCCGCTCGGCGATGCTCATGCTCGAGCACAAGCAGGTGGCGTACCGGCGGGTCGATGTGCTCACCCTCCTGCACCCGCTGGTGGCCAGGGATCGCCCGCTTCCTGGACGATCGCCGGCCTGAGCGGCCACTGTTCCCGGCCGATCCGCAGCAGCGCTCAGCGGTCGAGGAGGCGGAGAGCTGGGCGAACGACACGCTGCAGATGGCCGCACGGCGGATACTTGTGGGGGCGGTGTTGCGCGACCCGGCGGCGTTCAGCCGGTCCTCCGCCGACGGGCGGATGGGACACCTCCTATACCGACGCGAGCTCGCGCGGCGACTGATCATCCCGCTGATCGGCCGCCGGGTCTTCGCAGCCGGCCCGGCAGCCGAGCGCGAGCTCCTGGCCGAGCTCCCCGGGATGCTCGACCGGATCGACGCCTGGATCGACGACGGGGTCCTCGGTGGAGCACAGCTCAACGCCGCGGACTTCATGATCGCGCCCAGCCTCGCGCTGATCCTCTACAGGTCCGACGTCTTGCCGCTGTTCGAGGGCCGTCCGGCCCTAGCGCTCGTCGACCGGCTCCTGCCGACGCCTCGGACAGGCGGGTCAAGGCCGCGGGATCGGCCGGCTCCCACTCCGGAGGGTGGATGTGAACGCCCGGGATGCGCAGGCATGGTTCATCCCCGGGAGTCCCGATGGCATTAGTCAAGTGGGGGTACGTTTGATCTAGTGTCTTGATGCGTTCAGCCACGAGCCGCTGGTCGGTGTGAAGTGCAGAACGAACGGTGGGGGTGCGGCCGCCGCGCTTCGCCGCCCCCCACCTGCGGACCCTCGCGATGGCAGCCAGTCGGGGGCTCGCCTCGCGCCGAGTGATGCGGACCCTGAGCCGCTCGCGCCGGCCTTTTCTGCGGGCGTTTCTCGCGCGGGACCTGGAGGCCCTCGTCGCGCTGCCGGGACGCGGCGCCCATGCGGGCAGCGCGGCGATCACCGCGCTGCCCTAGTCAGGCGTCTGCGCGCCCCCTCGGCAGTTGCACCCAGGCGTGTGCGAGAAAGGTCGTGTCCGGACGTGCGCGCGCTGCTTCAGCCCGCCGCCGCGAAGGCAGCGTCGACGACCGCCTGGGCCGTCGGTCCATAGGGCGGTGCGAACGCCTCGATCAAATCGCCCTCGCCGCGCACGAAAACGCCGCGCAGATTGGAGAATTCGCGGAAGCCCTCGATTCCGTGGTGGCGCCCTGAGCCGCTTTGACCGGAGCCGCCAAACGGCAGTGAGGCAAGCGCGCCGTGGACCGCCGCGGAGTTGACCGACGCGCCACCGGAGGTCGTGCGGCGCAGCACCTCGGCCGAGACCGTCTCGTCCTTGGCGAACACGTACAGCGCCAATGGGCGCTCGCCGCTGTTGACGAGATCGATCGCCTGCTCGAGTGAGTCGTAGGCCACGACCGGCAGGATCGGTCCGAAGATCTCCTCCTGCATCAGCGCGAGGTCCGCCGGCGGGTCGATCACGAGTGAGATCGGCAGCTGGCGCGAGGTCGGGTCCGGCGCCGGTGCGTCTTCCAGCGGGCGCACATCGCAGCCGCGCGCGTGCGCATCGGCCAGCAGTCGCTCGATCCGCTCGAGGTGATGCATCGAGACGATTCCCGTGCAGCTCGAGGAGGCGCAGTAACCGGGCATCGAATCGGTGGCGTGCGCGGCCGCCAGCTCGGCGAACTGCTCCAGCCGCTCGCGCGGCACGAGGCAGTAGTCGACCGAGATGCACATCTGACCGTTCTTGATCGCCTTCGTCGCGAGCACTTGGCGGATCGACTCCGCGTCGATGCTGTCCTCCGTCAAGATCGCGGGGCACTTGCCGCCCAGCTCGAGCGTCACCGGCACAAGCTGCTCGGCGGCCGCCTTGGCGATCTCGCGTCCGACCGCGGGGCTGCCCGTGTAGAGCAGGTGATCCCAGCGCACGCGCGTGAAGGCGCGGGCGAGCTCGAGGCCGCCGACGGCGACGTCGACGCGGTCGCGCGCGAAGGTCTCGCGGATCATCTCGCGCAGCAGCTCCGCGCATGCCGGTGTGTACTCCGAGGGCTTGATTACCACGCGGTTGCCGGCCGCGAGCATCTCGATCAACGGCCCCACGGAGAGGTCGAAGGGGAAGTTCCACGGCACGATGTTGCCGACGACGCCCTTTGGCTGGGGTTGTACGAAGGCGCGCCCGGACCCGTACAGCGCGGGATCCACCGCGCGCGGCTCGCTCGCCGTCCAGCTGCCGAGCTGCTCGGCCGCGTACGTCGCGCGCCCGGCGGGGCCGAGCACTTCGATCAGGTCGGCCGCCACGTCCGGATGCACGCCGAAATCGCTGCTGAGGGCCGTTTGGATCTCGCTGCGGTGGCTCATCATCATCCCCGCGAGCGCGCCCAACAGGCCCTGGCGCTCTTCCAGTGATGGAAAGGGATCGGCCAGGAACGCGGCGCGCTGGCGCGCCACGATCTCCTCCAGCTCCTCGATTGCGTGGTGATCCTGGACCGTGTCTGCGGTGGGGTGCTCGGCGGTTGCCATCCTCATCTCCTCCTGCTCGTGGACGCCTCGCAGACTACGCCTCCGGCGTGCTCATCCGGAGCTTTTCGAACGAGCCTTCGCCCGAGGGCGATTTCGAGCCGCCTCCTGGGCGGCTCGGCGCAGGTGCCTTCGCCGGCGCTGGCGAGGGGGTCGGGACCGACGTCGGCGAGCGGTGCCGCGTGCGCGTGGCTCACCGCTGCGGCAGCTCCCGAGCTGCTCGATCGGCTGCTGAGACGCCCAACCGCGAAGGCGGCGAACGGCGCGAGGCGATCGGCGCGAGCGCCAGCAGGCGCGTTTCCGGCCGGCGGCGGCGAGCGAAGCGCC
Organism: Solirubrobacterales bacterium; assembly: GCA_013815355.1. Classification (GTDB taxonomy): domain Bacteria; phylum Actinomycetota; class Thermoleophilia; order Solirubrobacterales; family Solirubrobacteraceae; genus Palsa-744. Next base: position 18,579 of record JACDGG010000004.1, on the reverse strand, counting down.
GTCGATACGGAAGGTATTCACGAGGATGGGCACGTTACGGGCTTTGCACCGGCGGGGCCGAGGCAGCTGTCGATGCGCTGGGGCACCTTGCCGCGACGGATCGCAAAGCGCGTGTACTTGCCGATGCGTCCGGCCTTGGAAACACGGATCTCGAGTATCACGCCGGCGCCGAGGGTCCGCTGGAAGCGTCGGAAGGCGATCAGCATGGTCGCGCTGTGACGCTTCGCGCTCGTTGTCGCGATCCGCGTTTCCGAGGAGGTCGGGCAGCCGGCTCCGCGGCACGTCACCTGCACGCGGGCGCCGATCGGTGCCTGCGCGCTCAGCAGTCCAAGCCTCACGCCCGCGTGTGTGAGTGAGCCCGCGATGCGCACGACGGGGAACGGCTGCATCAGCGTCAGCGGGGAGCGAACCACCCGGATGGTGTGTGTCGCGATGCTCGAGAGACCATCCGCGGCGATCACGCGCAGGCGCACCGTGTGGACGCCAGGCGTCGTGAACGTAACGCTCAGCTGCGCCTTGCCCGCCTTGAACGACCCGCTCGCCGCGAGCGACCATTCAACGCCGGTGATCGGGCTGGCGGTGTCGGTCGAGCTGGACACGAACGTCACGGCGTGCGCGACGCGCGGCGTGCTGGGGAACCACTGGAACGCGGCCGTAGGCGGCGGATGCGCGGGCGCCGACGGCGGGGCGAGCGTGAACGTCGCCGATGCGCTGAAACCGAGGTTGCCCGCTTCATCGGCCTGTACGGCGCGCGTTGTGTACGTGCCTGGCGTGAGACCGCCAAACGTCCCCGACCAAACCCCGCCGCTGCTGAGCACGCTAAGAGACTCGAGCGGGGCCTGACCTTCCAGCGCGGCGCCCGCATACAGCTCCACGGTTATCTGCGGCAGATCGCCCGGTTCGCCTCCCGCCGTGCCAGCGACCGTCTGTGATGAGCTCGACGAGGAGCTGCCGGTGAGCGGCGAGCTCAGTGTCGGAGCGGGCGGCGCAAGGTCGATCGCAAAGCTGACGGGCTTGCCCGTTCGGGCACTCAGCCCGAGCACGTCGCGCTGTTCGGCGATCGCCGTATAGACGCCGGAGGCCAGCGGTTTCTTGGTCACCAGGCTCCACGTGGAGCCTTCGAATTCGTCGCTCGTTTCGAGCCGTTCCACCGGGTCGGAGGTGACCGTGCTACCCGCGTAGATGTCCAGGACAACGCGGCCGAGGAAGGTTTCGTCTGGTTCGGTGTAGGTGTTGACCACGAAGCGGGGCGTCGGGTCGTTGAGCGTAGAGCCCGCGGCTGGACGCGTGATCGTGGGGCCGGCCGGGGCCGCGGCGGCGCTGGCGGCGAGCGTCACGGCCAGCAGCGCCGTCACGAGGGCCACCGCGACCGGCAGACCGAGGCGAGTTGCGCGCGCCGTCGCGGGCAGGCGCGGGGCGCCCTGGTTCGCTGAACGATCGCCGGCAGCGATGCTCATGCGCTCGGACACCCGCTCGGCTGCGTCACGAGGCCAGCCAGGCACGCGTCGAGGCGCACGGGCCGCTTGCCGCGGCGAACGACCAGTCGCGTGTACTTGCCGGTCACGCCTGCCTTCGTCACCCGAATCTGGATCACGACGCCGGCGCGCAGCGCTCGCTCGAAGCGGCGGAACTCGACGAACGTGGCGCGCGAGTGGCGCACGGCCGCCAGGTGGCTCTGCGAGCGAACCGGGCAGGCGCGTCCGGTACAGCTGATCGTGATCTGCGCGCCGGCCGGTGCCAGCACGCTCAGCAGCCGCAGGCGCACGCCGCGCGGGTTTTTGAGGCTCGTGATGCGCACAATCGGGAACGGCTGCATCAGCGGCAGCGCGAGCGGGCTGACGGCGATGGTGTTGCTCGCCACGCTCGAGCGCCCGGCAGCGTCGGTCACGCGCAACTGCACGAGGTGCTGGCCCGCGGTCGCAAAGGTTGTGTCGATGCTCGCCCCGGCGCTCGCGAACGCGCCCACGCCCGCCGTGTCCCACGCGAAGCCGACGAGCGGGCTGGCCTCGTCGCTCGAGCTGGAGACGAGCGAGACGGTTTCGCCCACGTTTGGGTTGGGTGGAAACCACGAGAACGAGGCGCTCGGACCCGATGGGGTGGGGGCCGGGCCGGCGACGCCAAGCGTGAAGCTGCCCGCGCTGCTGACGCCGAGGTTGCCTGCTTCATCGCTCTGGAGTGCTCGCACCGTGTATGCGCCCGGCGCGAGACCAGCGAACGTCGTCGAGAAGGCGCCGCCCGCGGCGTTCACGACGATGCTCTGAACCGGCGCCTGCCCGGGGCCTACCGATGACCCCGAGAACAGCTGCACCGTCACCGCCGTGAGGTCTCCGCCGGCAAGTCCGCCGGTTCCCCGAACGACCTGCGAGTCGCCCTGACCCGCGCTGCCATCAGCCGGTTCGAGCAGCGTGATCTGGGGTGCGACGGTGTCGATCGTGACGCTCGCGGGCGCCGTTTCGGCTTCGCTGTTGCCCGCGTGGCTTGTCTGCTTCGCCGCCACCGTGTAACGCCCGTCTGCCAGCGCGGGGGAGACCGCGGTACGCCACGAGCCGCCGGACACCGCCGCCGTCGCACTCGCCACGGGCGTTCCGCCGACGCTTGAGCCGGCATAGACGTCGACGGTCACGGCAGTCGATTCGTCACTCGTACCGCTGAAGCTGGGTGTCGCGCTGTTGGAATGCGCGCGCGGCGCGTCGAGTGTCAGCGTTGGCGCGGCGGTGTCGACGACGAAGGTCACGGCGTTGCTCATTCCGGGTGCATTGCCGATCGAGCTCGGCTGTACGGCCACCGCGGTGTAGCGCTGGCGTTTGCCGCCGAGCGCGGGGATGGCTTCGGTGGAGCTCCACGCGCCGCCCGTGCCGCCGGCGCTCGCCGTTGCGACGACGCTTCCTTCGGCCCTGGCGCCCGCGTAGATCTTCACGGTGATCTGCGACGTGTCGCTGCCGGTGCCCGTGAACGAGGGCCTCGTGTCGTTCGACAGCGGCGCCGGCTGGCTCAGCGTCACCTGCGGCGGCGTCGTGTCGACGGTGAACGTCACGGGGGCGCTCGCGCCGGGGGGGTTGCCGAGCGCGCTTGCCTGTGAGGCGACGGCCGTGTAGGTGTGCGTCCCCACTGCCAGCGCCGGGCTGGCGGCGCCAGAGGTCCACGCGCCACCCGTGCCCGTCGCCGTCGCGCTCGAGAGTTCGGCTCCGCTCGTGTCCGTGCCGGCGTAGATCCTGATCGTCACCGGCAGTTTGCCGCTCGCGCTCCCCGTGAACGTGGGCGTTCGGTGATTCGACGGTGTCGGGGGCTGGGCGAGCGTGACCGTCGGGGAGGAGGTGTCGAGAACGAAGCCGACGGGCGCGCTCGTCCCGTCCGGGTTTCCGAGCGAGCTCGGCTGACTCGCGACGGCAGTGTACTGCCCGCTCGCGAGCGCCGGGCTCGCTGCGCTCGAGCTCCACGCGCCCGCGGTGCCCGCCGCGGTGGCGCTGGAGACCGGGCTTCCTTCCGCTTTGGTGCCTGCGTAGATCCGGATCGTGACGGTCGTGGTGTCGGTTGCGCTGCCTGTAAAGCTCGGCGTCGTGTTGTTGGACGGGGACTGAGGCGCTTTCAACGTCACGCTCGGCGAGGAGGTGTTGATCGTGAAGGTGACCGGTGCGCTCGAACCGGCGCCGTTACTGAGCGAGCTGGCCTGGCTCGCGACGGCCGTGTACTGTCCGCTCGCGAGCGCGGGGTTCGCGGCGGTCGAGTTCCAGTTCGCGCCGCTGGCGGTGGCACTCGAGACGGGGCTTCCTTCCGCTTTGGCGCCTTTGTAGATGCGCACGGTGACCGTCGTGGTGTCGCTCGCGGTCCCGCTGAAGCTGGGCGTCGTGTTGTTCGACGGCGTTGCCGGCCGGTTCAGTGTCACCGAGGGCGAGCTCGTGTCGACTTCGAAGGTGACAGGCGCACTGCGACCGGTGCCGTTGCCGAGCGAACTCGCCTGGCTCGCGACGGCTGTGTACTGGCCGCTGCTCAGCGCCGGGCTCGCCGCGCCCGAGCTCCAACCGGCGTTCGTGCCGGCGGCGCTCGCCGAGGAGACGACGCTGCCTTCGGCGCGCGCGCCCCTGTAGATCTGGACGATCACCTGCGTGTCGTCGCTCGCGGTACCAGTGAACGACGGCGTCGTAACATTGGAGCGACCCGCGGGCGCGTCGAGCGTCACTTGCGGCGGGTTCGTTTCGATCCTGAAGGTGACCGTGTTGCTGGTGCCCGCCGGGTTGCCGAGCGAGCTCTGCTGGGTGGCGGTCGCCGAGTAGGTGCCGCTGGCCAGCGCGCCCTCGCCGCTCGTGCTCCACAGTCCGCCACTCGGCGACGTGCTCGTGCTCTCGACTTCGCTGTGGCTCGCGTTGAAGATGTGCACGACGACCGCGCCTGTGTCGCTGGCGGTGCCGCTGAACGTCGGCGTTGCGTCGTTGGATGGAGTCGGGGGCTGGCTCAGCGTCACCACCGGCGAGCTGGTGTCGATCGTGAAGGAGACCGGCGCGCTCGTGCCCGGTGGGTTGCCGAGCGAGCTTTCCTGCGTAGCGACGGCGGTGTAGCGCCCGCTGGCAAGTGCCGGCGAGGCCTGGCCCGAGGTCCAGCCGCCGCCGGTGCCCGTCGCGCCCGCGGTCGCGACGACCGGTCCGCTGGCGCTCGTGCCTTCGTGGATGTCGATCTCCACGTTGGTCGTGTCGGTGGCCGTGCCGGAGAATGAGGGTGTCGTGTCGCTGCTGGGGGAGGGGGGTTGCTGCAGGGTCACGGTCGGTGAGCTCGTGTCGATCGTGAAGGAGATGGGTCCGCTCGTGCCCGGCGGGTTGCCCGCGTCGTCGCTCTGAGAGGCTCTTGCCGTGTAGCTGCCGTCCGGCAGCGCGGGCGGGGTGTATGACCAGCGTCCACCGCTCTGGGCCACTTCTGTCGCGACGATTACGTTGGCGCCTTGCAGGATCTCGACCTCCACGTTCGTGTGATCGCCGGGCGCCGTGCCCGCGGCACCGCTCAGCGTCGGGGTGTTGTCGTTGCTCGGTGAGGCGATCGCATCGAGCGAGACCGTCGGTCCGACGGTGTCGACGGTGAAGGTCACGGGTGGGCTTTCAGACGTTCCGCCGAGGCCGGCGAGTTCGGGCTGACTCGCCACGGCGGTGTAGGTGCCATCGCTGAGGCTCGAATTGAGCGTGAGGCTCCATCCTTCGCCCACCGGGAGCGTGCCCTGCGACTCGGCGACGGCGCCCCCGGCTGATGAGCCTTCGTAGACATCGAGCGTGACTTCGTCGAGAGGGTCGCTCGTGCCGCCGGCGAACGATGGGGTGCTGTCGCGCGTGTAGGTGCCCGGCGCGCTTTCGATCGAGATCGACGCGGCGGCGCTCGCGACCGGTCCGCCGAGGAGCACAGCGAGCACGGCGAGGCCGACCACGAGCGTGGCTCGGTGGCCGACGCGGTCGGCGCGGAGCGCTGCAGTTCTCAAAGTGGTTCCTATCCCATCCGTGGAATGGACTACCTTGCGGGCACCTCCCCATTCGAGGCCCCCGGCAGTCCGGCGAGCGAACCATGATAGGGACGCGCCGCGCTTATTGGAAGGGCCTACCGGCGCGCCCGATTCGGCTCCTCGGTCCCCGAGCGATGCTCCGCCGGGTGGTATGCGGCCCGCACGGCCCCCCGACGCGACCTAACGCACGATCGTGAACGCGAGGCGCTGGATACCCGAGCGCTGGCCCGTCGCGTTGATGGCGCTGATCGTCACCGTGTAGGACCCCGGACGCAGCCGCAGCGAGGACGATATGCGTCCCTGGAAGGCTACGTGGTTGATCCCCGCGTGTGCCGCCAGCGAAACCACGCCGAGCTTTACGGTCCTGTGGCAGCGGTGCGCATGGTGGTTGCGATGCGTGGGCGCAACACACTTGCCCTTCACCCGACGACCGCCTCGGAGTTGCGTGCCCGCGCTGATGAGCGAAGCTAGCTCTGAGAGACTCGCAACACCGCGCCCCTCGGCGTGTTGCCTGGTCTAGAAGGGACCGACCGGCCGGAGCTTGAGACAGGAGGAACGGATCGACGTGAGAGCAGCCACCCGCGAGCCCTCCAGGGTGGCTCGTCGTCGGCGAGCGCAACTCGTCCTGAGGGCCACGAGTTGGTTGCTCACGCTCGCCTGCGTGCTCGTCCCGGCTGTCGCCGGCGCGGCGCCCGCGCTCACGTGGTCCTCTCCTGCCGCCTTCGACGCCGGCGGAGAACCCAGCGCGATCTCCTGCGCATCCGAAGCGCAGTGCGTGGCCGTCGACCGTGAAGGCGCGGCCCTCAGCACGCAGGACCCAGCCGCGGCTGTCCCGTCTTGGGGCCGGTCGGTAATCGCCTCCGGGCGAGCGCTCGAAGCTGTGTCGTGCTCAGCGAGTGGGGGGTGCGTGGCAGTCGACAGCGGCGGGCACGCCTACTTCAACCCGAGCCCGGCGGTATCCGGTTGGTCATCGACGGATGTGGACGGCAGCACCGCGCTCACCGCCGTCTCCTGTCCGAGCTCCTCGCTCTGCGTGGCCAGCGACGCCGCGGGCAACGTGCTGACGAGTACGAGCCCCGCGTCTGGGGCGTGGACGGTCGTGAGCATCGACCCCGGGCGGCGCCTCACAGGCGTCTCGTGCTCGTCCACATCGCTGTGCGTGGCCGTCGACGATGGAGGCTTCGTGCTCGCGAGCAGCGATCCAACGCGTGGCGCGTCCGCCTGGCACGAGCTGCGGGTAGATCCGGGCGCGCTCCTCGCCGTCTCCTGCTCGGCCTCGAGCGGCTGCGTCGCACTCGATAGCGCCGGCAACGCGCTGGCGAGCCGCAACCCCGTCGCGCCGGCGCCGACCTGGAGTCTCACCCCCATCGACACGGGCCAACTCACAGCCGTCTCGTGTGCGTCCTCCGGGCTGTGCGTCGCTGTGGATGAACGAGGCGCCGCCTTCGCGAGCTCGGACCCCGCGAGCTCCGTTCCGGCCTGGAGTGAATCGCGCGCCGATCCGCAAGCGCTGGCGGGTGTGTCGTGCCTGGGCGGCGGCCTCTGCGTGGCGCTCGACGGCGCCGGGCGCTCCGTCGCCGGCCGCGTTCCCGCCCCGCACGTCACCTCCCTCGCGCCCGCCGAAGTCACCGACACGACGGCCACGCTCAGCGGCGTGGTCGATCCCAATAGCGCGCTTCTAGGCGCCTGCACGTTCGAATATGGCACGAGCGCCTCCTACTCCAACATGCTTCCCTGCTCGCTGCTGCCCGCGCCGCTCGGCGGGCCCCAGGCCGTCTCGGCGCAGCTGGCGGGGCTGCAGCCGAATACCTCCTACCACTACCGCCTCATCGCCACCAGTCCGGTCGGCAGGGGCACCGGAGCAGACGAGGTGTTCACCACCGCCGTCTCGGGGCAGCTCGCGCTCGTCAGCCCACGACCGTCGATCGCCGGCACGCCCGCGGTCGGGCAGACGCTCAGGTGTCAGCCCGGCGTCTCCGCGGAAGCCGTGGCGCAGCTCAGCTACGCATGGCTGCGCGATCTCATCCCGATCGCCGCAGCCTCGACCTCCGGCTACACGGTCAAAGGCCAGGACAGCGGTCACCATCTGCAGTGCCAGGTGACGGCTACGGACGGCGCCGGCAGTGTGACGAATAGGAGTGGCTTCGTCACAATCCCCGTCGGCGGGGTGCCAGTCTCCGCCAGCGAGACAACCGTGGGCAGGGCGCGCTATCGCAACCACCGCCTCGAACTGGTGCTCGGCTGCTCGCCGCAGGCCAGTAGCGGCTGCCATGTGTCCGTGCGCCTGAGCGCCGTCGAGATGCTCAGCGGGCGCCGTGTCGTGGCCGTCGCCGGGCGCGCCGCCGCCCGTCACCTCGACGGCAGGGTGGCGGCCCTGAGGCGGCGCACGGTTGTGCTCGCCCACCTCGATCTGCGCCTCGCGCAGGGCGCTCACACCACGCTCAGGATCGCGCTCGGCGCTCAGGCCAGACGCCTGCTCTCACACGTGGGCTCCTTCAGCGCGACGCTCAACGTGAGCGGAACTGTGATCGGCTCGCTCCAGGCGCCGCTCAGCAGCCAGCAGGTCAGGCTGGGCGCGACGGCGCGCAGGGCCGCGAACCTCGGTCTGAGTCGTGTGCGCTAGCCGATCGCGACTCGCCCTGAGCCTGGTGCTCTGCGCGGTGGCGCTCGCCGTGCCACAGTTCTCCCCAGCCCAGGCGGCGCCAGTGCGCGCGCTGGCTCACACACGCTTGCCCGCTCGTATGAGCTTGCGGGGGAACTCGGCCCCGCGCGCGCCGATTCAACTTCGCTCCGCTCGCACGGGCTCGCGAGGGCGCGCGGCGCAGGGTGGCGCCCCAGCCCGCCTCCTGGCGGCCACCCCCTACATGGGCTGGGACACCTACTTCGCGCTCGGGGGGCGCTACAGCGAGGCAACCGTGCTCACCGAGGCGAGCCGGCTCATCTCGCTCGGGCTCGCGCGCCGCGGTTACCGCTACGTGTGGCTCGACGTCGGCTGGTGGAAGGGCAGGCGTGACGCCGGCGGGCAGATCGAAGTGGACGCGCGGCAGTGGCCTCATGGCCTCGCCTGGTTGACGCGCACCCTGCATGCCGCCGGACTGCTCGTCGGGCTCTACACCGACGCAGGGCCGAACGGTTGCGGTGGTGCGGGGCAGGGCAGCTACGGTCACTACCAGCAGGACGCCGACCGGTTCGCGGCCTGGGGCTTCGACGCCGTAAAGGTCGACTTCTGCGGCGGCACCGAATACAGGTTGAACCCGCCTGTCGTCTACGGCGCGTTTCACCAGGCGATCGCCGCGAACGCCGCGCACCGGCCGATGCTGCTCTCGGTCTGCAACTTTCAGCAGCCCGAACAGTATGGCCCCGAACGTCCGCCGCTCAGCGAATCGGCGTTCGCCTCCTACAGCTTCGCGCCTCCCATCGCCAACAGCTGGCGCACCGACATCGATGTCGGTCGTCCCGGCAGCGTCAGTTTCGCCAATGTGCTGCGCAACATGGACGCCGACGCCGCCGCCCCGCAGGCGGCAGGGCCGGGACATTGGAACGACCCCGACTACCTCGCGCCCGGGCAGGGCATGTCCGGGAGGCAGTTCCGCTCGCAGCTGAGCATGTGGTCGATGCTGGCGGCGCCGCTGATGATCAGTGACGATCTGACCAAGATCGACGCGAGCAGCCTCACCGCGGTTGGCAACAGCGAGGTGATCGCGATCGATCAGGATGCCGCGGGCTCTCAGGGGACGCTCGCCAGCTCCTCCGGTGCCGCACAGGTGTGGGTCAAGGCGCTGCGCGACGGCTCCCGAGCCGTGGCGCTCCTCAACCGCGGCGCCGGCCCCATGATGATCTCCACGAGCGCCACCGCGATCGGCATGCCGCTTGCTCCAGGCTACGACGTGCGCGACGTGTGGGCGCACAGGACGCGCTCCACGCGCGGGCCGATCGCTGCCAGGGTGCCGAGCGACGGCGTCGTGCTGGTGCGCGTCTCAGGGGTTTAGCTACCGATCTCCGGTAGTTGTCTCGCTCGTGCACCGAGGGCTGCCAACGACGCGAGAGGCAAGCAACGAAGGCGCGTGTGGCGAGGAGCGCCGGCATCGCCGATCCTCGCCACGCTCACACCTGGTTTGCTAACCCGCGGGAGACGGTCCACCGTGCCCGCCCGGGCCCTGAATGACGTTGTAGACGCTGTCGAGGTGGACCTCGACTTTGCTTCCATCGGACTTCGTGACGGTCGTCTCGAAGCCCGTGCCCGTCATGTCGACTGTGACATCGCCCGCGGTGCCGCTGCCTACGCTCTTGACCGCCGCGGCCTGGGCCTTGGTGACCGCGCTGCCCGTCACCGCTTTCTCAGCGTCCTCGTGTGCGGCCGTTCCGTGCGCAGGACCCGCAAAGGCCGGCGGAGCCTGACCACTGGACGGCGCACCTGCTGTACTCGAGGTCGCGGCGGTGGACGAGCTCGAGGATGTTGCAGCGCCCGCGAGCGCTGAGCCGCCGAGCGCGAGTGCGGCAAGCGCCGCAATCGTCACCACCGCTTTCTTGATGGGGTTGATCATTGTCAGCCTTCCTATCGGCCGGGTTCTTCCCGGGTTCGCCAGCTACCGTGCCTTCCTCAGGTGAGAGGACGGGCTGAGAAGCCTTGGAATCCGCCGAGAATGGAGCACGGGATCTGCGATGCGCGAACGCCCTCGCCGTGCCTCACGCGGCCTAGGATGGCGTGGTGCTTGCGGCTGCCACGGCTCGGGTAGACGGCCTCTCCTCGATGAGAGCTGCGCGACCGTGGCTCGGTCGATCTCAGCGCGAAGGGGAGGCCGCGGATCCATGAGCGCTCGAGCGGATGAGCGGGCGGGCGAGGGACACACCGGTGCAACGGCCTGGGCGCGCAACCTTGCGGCTCCGGTGCGGGACTTCATGGGCACCGAGACGGGCAGCGGAGCGGTGCTGCTCGCGGCAACGATCGTGGCTCTGCTCTGGGCGAACTCGCCCTGGCCGCACAGCTATGAGTCGCTGTGGAGGACGACGCTCTCGATCAGGCTCGGCGGTGGAGGTATCGCGACTGACCTGCGCCACTGGGTCAACGAGGGTCTGATGACCTTCTTCTTCCTCGTCGTCGGGCTTGAGGCCAAGCGCGAGTTCGACCTCGGTGAGCTCCGCGAGCGCCGCCGTCTGCTGATCCCAGCTGTCTCCGCTCTGGGTGGGATGGCGATCCCGATCGCGATCTACCTCGCCTTCAACGCTGGGGGACCGGGCGCCGGCGGATGGGGAGCCGCGATGTCGACCGACACGGCCTTCGCCCTCGGTGCGATCGCGCTGCTCACGCCCCGGGCAGCCACGCGCCTGCGCGTCTTCCTGCTGACGGTGGCGGTGGTCGATGACCTCTTTGCGCTGCTCGTGATCACCTTCCTCTACACCCACCACGTGGCGCTGCTCGCGACGGCGATCGCGGTGGCGCTGCTCTTCGTGCTGCTGGCGCTTCGCTACGCGCCCGACCGCGCCCGGCCGGTGAGCGTCCTCGTCGCCATCGCCCTGTGGGTCGCGATGTTCAAGTCGGGGATCGATCCTGTCATCTCGGGGCTCGTCGTGGGCCTCGCGACGAGCGCCTACACGCCCTCACGCGACGACCTGGAGACGGCCACGGCGCTGACCCGCTCATTTCGCGAGCAGCCCACGCCCGAGCTCGCGCGCTCGGCTCAACAGGGTGTGATGTCAGCGATCTCGCCGAATGAACGCCTGCAGTACAGCCTGCACCCGTGGACCTCCTATGTGGTCGTTCCCCTGTTTGCGCTCGCCAACGGCGGCGTCCACTTCAGCGGTGCGCTGATCGGCGACGCACTCACCTCGCCGATCACCCTCGGGATCCTCATCGGCTACCTGCTCGGCAAGCCGCTGGGGATCGTGGGTGCCTCCTGGCTTGCCTCGCGCCCGGCTCTGCACGGCCCACGCTCGCCGCTGAGCATGCCGCTGCTGACCGCAGGGGGAGCCTTCGCCGGAGTCGGCTTCACCGTCTCGCTGCTGATCGCGAGCCTCAGCTTCTCCGGCCAGCGCCTCGATGAGGCGAAGCTCGGCGCGCTCGCCTCGGTGATCCTCTCTCCAATCGTGGCCTGGCTCGTGCTCTGGGTCGTCAGACGCATGCCGAGCGGCGTCCGTGCTCGCCAGCTCGCGGGCACCGCCGAGGACATCCTCGACCTCTCCGACGACATCGATCCCCACCGCGACCACATTCGTGGTCCAGATGACGCCGTGGTCACGCTGCTGGAGTACGGCGACTTCGAGTGTCCCTACTGCGGACGGGCCGAGGGGGCGATTCGCGAGCTCCTCGCATCCTCCGACGAGGAGGTTCGCTACGTCTGGCGTCATCTGCCTCTCAACGATGTGCACCCGAACGCGCAGATCGCGGCCGAGGCCTCCGAGGCCGCCGCCGCACAGGGCGCCTTCTGGGAGATGCACGACATTCTGCTCGATCATCAGGGCGAGCTCCGTGTGAAGGACATATCGGCCTACGCGCGCCGGCTCGGGCTCGACGCCGACCGGCTGGTCGAAGAGTTGCGTGGGCGCCAATACGAGCCGCGTATCAGCCGTGACGTGACCAGCGCCGATGAAAGCGGCGTCTCGGGCACACCGAGCTTCTTCGTCAACGGGCGCCGCCACTATGGCGCCTACGACATCGAGACCCTGACCAGCACCGTGCACTCGGCGCGCGGGCGGGCGCGGCTCACCGCGAGCCGAGCTTCCCCGGATCCCTCGGCCGAGGTTCGGGGGGAACCCGGCGCTGAGACGGGCGAGGCCGAGACGCCCACCGCCTGAGCTGGCGCCACCACCAACGGGGCGTAGGATCTGTCTCGATGCTCGTTCTTGCTCTGCTTGGGGTCGCTGCGCTCGAGGTGTTCGCGTTCGTCGAGGTCGCTCGCGCGATCGATTGGCCCTGGGCTCTGCTCCTGCTGCTCGGGACCTCCGCGCTCGGCACCCGTCTGCTGGGCATCCAGCGCCGCCTCGCCGTTGAGCGGGTCTCGCGGGCCGTCGCCGAGCGCCGGGCAACCGCGGGCGGGGCGATCGATGGCGCGCTGGGCTTCCTCGGGTCTGTTCTGCTCGCCTTTCCCGGCTTCGTCACAGACCTGCTCGGCACTCTGCTGATCCTTCGCCCGACCCGATCGCTGGCTCGTCGCTGGGTCTCTCATCGCTACGCACCCACCGTGATGCGCTTCGCCGCGACTGCCGAGCGCTTCGGAGGAGGTGCTCGCGGCGCCCCCGCGGCCGATGTCGACTCGACGGCTGTCGAGCACGAGCCCGACCAGCTGAACGGCTGATCGCGGCGCGAGCGATTCGTGCGCCGCGCCGGCCAAAGGCGCTGGTTGTCTCGCTGCGGAGCTGATCTAGCATCCTCGCCGTGAACGTTCTCGCGCTGTATGACATTCACGGGAACATCGACGCGCTCGAGGCCGTGCTCGATGATCCGCTCGCCGCGGGCGCGGATCTCCTCGTGATCGGCGGCGACGCCGTGCCCGGGCCGTTCGCGCTCGCCACGCTCGAGCGCCTTGAGGGGCTCGAGCTGCCGGTGCACTGGCTGCGCGGCAACGGTGAGCGCGAGGTCGCAGAAGCGAGTGCATGCCCGCCGCCAGCGGCGGATGGGGATCTCGCGGCTCGCACCGCGCAGATCACCGCGGCGGAGATCGGCGCCCAGCGCGCGCGGGATCTGGGCAAGCTTCCGCTGACGCTCTTCTTCGATGGCGTCCTCTTCTGCCACGCAAGCCCCCGCCGCGACGATGAGATGCTGACGCGCCTCTCCTCCGCCGAGCGCTGGTCACAGGCGCTGGCGGGTGTGCAGACCGAGCTCGTCGTGGGCGGACACACCCACCAGCACGACGACCGCCGCGTCGGCTCCGTGCGCTTCCTCAACGCCGGAAGCGTCGGGCTGCCCTACGAGGGCGACGGCGCCGCACGCTGGCTGTGGATCGCCGACGGGGTCCCCGAGCTGCGCTGCAGTGCCTATCCCGCGACGCAGGCGGGCGAACGCATGCTCGCTGCCGGCTGGCCCGACGAGCGGTCGGTGCGTGCGGCGCTCGTCGAGCCCGTGGCGGCGAGCGTCGTGACGAGGATCTTCGAGGACTCCGTCGTGGCCTAAGCGCAGGCACCGGTAGACTCACACCCAGCACACATTCGTGTCAAAGCCGCCTTGGGGAGGTCCGATGAAGAGCGTGATCGCAGGCACCGTGACTGTCACCGCCGGTCTGTTCGCGGCGAACATGCTGGGGGTCGCGATCGCCGAAACCACGACCGTCCCGCCCACGCGCACGATCAGCGTGCAAGGGATTGCGAACGTGCCCATTCCCCAGCACGACAGCGCCGAAGCGGCCACCGCGGTCTACCGACAGGCGATGGCCGCCGCGGTGCTCGACGGTCAGGGCAAGGCCGCCTTCCTCGCCGAAAAGACCGCTACGATGCTCGGCGGCGCACAGAGCGTGATCGAGGGCGGCGGCTACATCAACTGCTCCAGCGAAGGCGAATACGCCGAATATGAAGGCGGGCAGCCCGACTTCGGCTCAGGTCCTCAGCCGGTCGGCGTAGTGGCTCCCGCGGCGTCGGCGGCGCCGACTGTTCGCAGGGCCAAGACCAGGCGTACCAAGCGCCGGCGCACCGTCGCCAAGAAGGCCACTGCTGCGAGCTGCACGCTGTCCGCTCAGGTCGCGCTCGTCTACGCGATCAGCTAGTGGCCGAGGACTATCGCTCGCTGAACCGCGCCAACTGGGACGAGCGCGCCCCGGCGCACGCCGCCTCGCCCGACTACGCCGTGGCGAGCTTCCGTGAGGACCCCGACCACCTGAGCGATGTGGTGCGCTTCGACCTGCCGCGCCTCGGCGAGCTGCGTGGCCTGCGCGGCGTGCACCTGCAGTGCCACATCGGCACCGACACCGTCTCGCTCGCCAGGCTCGGCGCGGAGATGTGCGGCCTGGACTTCTCCTCGCGCTCGATCGCCGAGGCCCGCGCGCTCGCGGGCGATCTCGGTCTCGACATCGAGTTCGTCGAATCAGACCTCTATGCGGCAGTGGAGGCGCTCAAAGGCCGTCGCTTCGACCTCGTCTACACGGGCATAGGTGCGATCTGCTGGCTGCCGGACATCGATCGCTGGGCGGGCGTCGTCGCCGAGCTGCTCGCGCCCGGTGGGCGGCTGTTCATGCGCGAGGGCCATCCGATGCTGTGGGCGATGGAGGACGGACGCCCAGACGATCTGCTGGTCGCGCGCTACCCCTATTTCGAGCGCGAGGAGCCCGACGTGTTCACCGAAGAGGGCACCTACGTCGAGACGGCGGCGAAGTTCACGGCTAACACCACACACACCTGGAATCACGGCATCGGCGAGCTGCTGAGCGCGCTGCTCGCCAAGGGGCTTCGCATCACCTCCTTCGAGGAGCACGACAGCGTGCCATGGGACGCGCTGCCGGGACAGATGGAGAAGCTCGAGCTGGGCGAGTATCGCCTGCGCGAGCGCTTCTGGCGCCTCGCGCATAGCTACACCGTGCAGGCCCTCAAGGACGGCTGAGCTCAGCGATCGTGGTCATGGACGGCGGCCCTCTGCTGAAAGCGCCGCCGATGCGGTGCTTCAGGGCCGAGTAGCGCGCTCCAGCGCCAGCATGAAGGAGGCATAGGGGGCGCCCGTGACCTCCTGCAGACCGATCTCACACGTCCGGTTGCTACAGAGATGCTCGTCGATCGCCTGGCCCGCCAGCTCCCCGGCGACGTCGCGCAGGGCTGAAGCGGGCAGCTCGGGATGCAGCATGCCGCGGTCTCCCGCCATGCCGCAGCAGGTGCTCGCGGCCGGGATCACGACCTCCTCAGCCAGCTCGCACGCGATCGCCTCGAGCTTCTCGCTCAGCCCCATGCGGGCGGTCGCGCACGTGGGGTGCAGCGCAGCGCTGCCGAGCTTGTGCTTGATCTGAAGCCGTGAGAGCAGGCGGTCGTGCGCCCAGGTGATCGAGTCCAGCACCTCGATCCGCTCGTAGCGCTCGCGCTCGCCCTCGGGCAGGCGCGGTGCGATCTCCTCAAGCAGGCCGAGCGCGCAGGAGCTCGCGTCGATCACGACCGGGAGCGATCCGCCCTCGCTCCAGCGCCACATCGCCGCCGCCGTCTTGGCGGCCATGTGCTCCTGCCCGGCGCGGTAGCCCTTCGAGCTCCACGGCGTCGCGCAGCAGTGACCCTTTACGTCGGGGGGAATCCACACCGGCAGCCCGGCTCGCTCGGACACGGCGATCAGCGCCTCGGGCAGCGTCGGGCCCGGGGCGAGGCCCTCGGGGTTGGCGAAGATCCGGTTGATGCACGCCGGTAGGTAGACCGCCGCCGCGCTCGCGCGCGGGGTGTGCGGGAGCCGACCCGAAGCCGCGGGTGGGATACGCGCGGGAAGCGCTGGGATGAGGTCGTTGCTCACGCGGCGTCGCAGCGCCGCGGGAACCTTCCCGAGCGTGCTCTGGCCGAGCGCCGACGCAGCTGCTGCGCCGGTGCGGAGTCCCAGGCGCGTGGCGCCTTCGAGCGCCGAGTAGCGCTTCGCGAGCGCGAGCGCCACGGCTTCTTCGCGCGGGCTTCGCTCGCGCCGGCGAAACTCGCTCATCAGCTTGCCCGTGTCGATCGCGACCGGACAGACGCTCTCACAGCTCCCATCGGCGGCGCACGTCTGGATCGCGTCGTGCTCGAAGTCGGCGAGCAACGCCTCATACACCGGTGAGCCCTCGCTCTGACGCGCCATCTCGCGGCGGATCACGATCCGCTGGCGCGGCGTCGTCGTCGCGTTGCGACTCGGGCAGACGGGCTCGCAGAAGCCGCACTCCACGCAGTGCGAGGCCGGTTCCTCGATCTCAGGCTGGGTCTTCAGGTGGCGCAGGTGCACGCCGGGGTCGCGGTTGAGCACCACGCCGGGGTTGAGCACGCCGTCGGGGTCGGCCAGCTGCTTGATCCTCCACATCATCGCGGTGGCCTTCGCACCCCACTCGCGCTCCACGAACGGCGCCATGTTCACGCCGGTGCCGTGCTCGGCCTTCAGCGAGCCGTCGTACTTGGCCACGATCAGCTCCACGAGCTCCTCCATGAAGGCCTCATAGCGAACGATGTCCTCGGGCTTTGAGAAATCGGGCGTCAGCTGGAAGTGCAGGTTGCCCGCGGAGGCGTGGCCGGCGACGCCGACGAGGAACTCGTGCTTGGCGAGCAGCCCCTGCAGGTCGCGCGCGCATTCGGCGATGCGGGCCGGGGGCACGCAGACGTCCTCGATGATCAGCGCGCTGCCCAGCGGCCGCAGGCGCCCGACGAGCCCGAACAGGCCCTCTCGCACGCGCCACGCGAGCTCGATCTCGTGCTCCTCGCGACTGAAGGCGGCCGGGGCGATCAGCTCGTGGCGGGCGAGCACCTCGCCCCCGGCGGCCTCGAGCGCATCGAGCTCCTGCTCGCTGTCTGCCCCCATCTCGACGATCAGCGCGGCTGACTCGAACGGCAGCTCGCGCCAGCGCTCCGGCGTGCCGGCCATGTTCCATGCGGCGGCGATCAGCGCCGGGGCGACCATCAGCTCGGTGGCACGCGCGCCCGCTGCCACGAGCGCCGGCACGGCCGCCACGGCGCTGTCGATGTCCGGGAAGTGCGCCCAGGCGAGCGTCGTGCGCGCCGGCTCCGGGCGCGTGCGCATCACCGCCTCGGCGATGAACGCGAGTGTTCCCTCCGAGCCGACGAGCAGCCGGCGGAAGATCGCAAGCGGCGTATCGGCATCGAGCAGGGCACAGAGGCGGTAGCCGGTGACGTTCTTGATCTCATACTTGCGCCGCACACGCGCGAGGAGCTCCTCGTCGGCGAGCAGCTCGGTCCGCAGCTCGAGCAGCCCCGCGGCGAGCTGCGGCGCCGCCTCGGCGAAGCGCTGCTCGGCATCCGCGGCGGCTGTGTCGATCAGCACGCCCGAGGCGAGCACGAACGTGAGCGATTCGACCGTCGAGTAGGAGTCCCACTCCACGCCGCAGCGCATGCCGCCGGAGTTGTTCGCGATCACGCCCCCGAGCGTGGCGATGTCTTTGCTCGCCGGGTCCGGGCCGAGGCGAAAGCCACGCCGCTCGAGCAGGCGGTTGACGAGACCGAGCAGCGTGCCCGCCTTGACACGCACCCGGCGCCCCTCGTCTTCGATCCGCACGCCCGAGAACCACCGGCGCACGTCGATCATGATGCCTGCCGTCTGCGCCTGGCCGTTGAGGCTCGTGCCGCCGCCGCGGAAGTTGACCGGATGACCGCTGCGGCGCGCGTAGTCGAGCACCTTCGCCACGTCCTTGGCGTCGTGCGCCATCACCACGACCGCGGGCAGCCGCCGGTAGGGGCTCGCATCCGAGGCATAGCGGACCAGGTCGATCGCGCGCGCCAGCACGCGCTCCTCGCCCAGCAGCGCGATCAGCTCACCGCGTAGCGGCTCGGGCGTGCCCGCCGCGAGGCTGTCCGGCGCGCGGTCACTCGAAGGGCCACCCCTGGGGTGTCCGATGCGCCGCGTCTCAGGGCTCAAAAGCAGCGAGCGCGGCACCTCAGACGAGCGCCATTCCAGGGGCCACGTCGACCTGCACGAGACGGGGTCCCTCCTGCGCGAAGGCGTCGCCGAGCGCGCTGTGCAGCTGCTCGCGCGAGCTCACCGTCTCGCCCGGCACGCCGTAGCTCGCGGCGGTCGCCGCGACGTCGAGCGCCGGCAGGTCCAGGCCCGGCGCGCCCGTCACGTTCTCGAGCGTCGAGAACCACTTGAGGATCGCGTACTCGCTGTTGCGCAGCACGAGGAACTTGACCGGGATCGAGTAGGCGCTCGCGGTCCAGAAGGCCGTGATCGCGTACTGCGCCGAGCCCTCGCCGAGCACGCACACGACCTGGCGCTCAGGCTCTGCCAGCTGCACGCCGAGTGAGGCGGCGAGACCGAAGCCGAGACCGCCGCCGGCGCTGAAGTAGTAGGAGCCCGGTCGCGAGAGGCGCAGCTGGTTGCGCATCGCCGGTGTGCTCGACGGCGACTCCAGCACCACGATGCCGTCCTCGGGGAACAGCTCGGCGAGCGTCGCGTGCACCGCGCCCGGCGCGAGCGGCTCGCCTCCCTCGGGCGCGGGCGGCGCCTCGCGCAGCGGCGGCGC
>JACDGG010000274.1 GCA_013815355.1 Solirubrobacterales bacterium | reverse complement strand
GCCGCCGGAGGCGGCGGAGCCCCCGAGCCCGACCCCAGCCGCAGGCTCGCGGAGCCGAGCGCGAGCGCGAGAATCGCCCATGCGAGCGCGGCGGCTCCCAGGATGATGAGTACGTTGCGAGGCATGCGAGTGCAGGACCGCGCGCGGCGCCCATCCGCCCGCGAGGTCGAGGCGCGAAGACTGCCACATCCGGTCACAGCGCACGTAAGAGTTACGTCAGGAGACCGCTGGGCCTACGGTCTGTACCGTGCTAGCGGTACAGAACGGTACCTGATAGGTGGTACAGTGGGCCGGTGCCCCCGGTGCTCAACCCGTTCGTGTGGGACCGCCCGCTCGAGGACCCCGCGAAGATCGTCGGTATGGAGGCGTTCGCCAATCAGGTGGCGCTGACGCTCAAGGGCCAGACCAACGTCGCGCTGTTCGGGCCGCGCGACACGGGCAAGACGACGTTCACCAACCAGCTGGCGCTCGAGCTCGCGAAGAGCCAGGGCGAGGACGCGCCGCCGTTCGACGTGGTCACGGTCAACCTCCAGCGCGTCGTCAGCCTGCCCGGGTTCATCGGCTGCGTGCACGATGCGATGGTCTCCCACCCGGTCAAGCGCCTGCGCCGCGCGGCGCTGCGCCAGATCGGGGCGCTCGAGAAGGAGATCGGCTTCGACATCAAGGTCGTCAAGGGCTCGGTCAAGAGCACCGCTGCCGGCCCGGCCCAGGACGGCGAGCAGCTGCACGCGCAGCTGCTCGCGCTGCGCTCGATCTCCGAGCACCTGGTCGTGATCTTCGATGAGTTCCAGCGGCTGCGCCACTGTCCAGGGGACCCGCTGGCGATCATCCGCTCGGCGCTCATGAGCTCGGGCTCAAACCACGTCTCGCTTCTGTTCACGGGATCGATCCGCAACGCGCTGAAGATGATGCTCGAGGACTCCCAGCAGCCGATCTTCGGCGAGGCCGCGCAGATGCAGCTTCCGGCGATCGCGCGCGCGGACTTCCTCGAGTACCTCGACTTCCAGTTCGAGGCGACCGGAAAGCCGGCGCAGGAAGCGGCGCTGCAGTACGTGCTCAACGCGACCGGCGGGCACCCACGCAGCACCCAGCAGCTCGCATGGGAGTGCTGGGGGGCGGTGTCCGGTGGCGAGCGCGTCACGCTCGCGACGGCGGTCGAGGCGCACGAGCGCCTCGTGCAGACGATCGAGCGCTCCGAGTTCGCATCGGTCTTGAACGTGCTGATGAGCGGCGATGCGGCCGAGGCGAACGAGGTGCGTGCGCTGCAGCTGCTGGCCGACCGCGGCGGCGAGACGATCACGAGCCGCCCGGTCGCAAAGCGCTACGGGTTCTCGAGCCATTCGCGCGTGCGCCCCGCGCTCGTGCGGCTGCAGGGCAGGGGCCTGGTCGATGAGCGCAGCGGCGTGTGGTACGTGGTCGACCCGCTGTTCGCGGAGTGGCTCAGGCGTGCCTCGCCGCTTGCGGAGCGCCCGGCCGCCCTCCCCCCGGGGGCTTGAGCGTGCGCGTGCGTGTCGCCCCCGGGCGCACAGGTGTACCTAATAGCCGGTACATACTTGGACCGCTTTGGCGGTACCGATTACCGGTGATAGCTTTGAGCGATGCGTCGCCTGCTGATGCTCGTTTCGGTGCTCGTGCTCGTGGACACCATGCTGTATGCCGCGCTCACCCCGCTGCTGCCGCATTTCGCGCGCGAACTGCACCTCTCGAAGGCGGGAGCGGGCTCGCTCGTCGCCGCCTATGCGGCCGGCTCGCTGATCGGCGGACTGCCCGGCGGCCGCGCGGCGGCGCGCATCGGCCCGCGCCGCGCGGTACTCGTGGGTCTCGCGCTGATGGGGCTCGCGAGCGTCGGCTTCGCGTTCGCGCAGGGCTACGGCGAGCTCGTGGCCGCGCGGATGATCCAGGGCGTGGGCAGCGCCTTCACCTGGGCGGGCTCGTTCGCGTGGCTGATGAACAGCAGCCCGCGCGCGGAGCGCGGCGCGCTGATCGGCACCGCGATGGGCGCAGCGGTCTTCGGCGAGCTGCTCGGCCCGGTGATCGGCGTCGCGGCGAGCGCGCTCGGGCGCACGGCGATCTTCGCCGGGCTCGCGGCGCTCGCGGGACTGCTCGCGACGATGACGCTGCGCATCGACGCGGCGTCTCATATCGAGCCCGTGGACGTGAGCCTGAGAAGCGCGCTCGGGGTGCGCCGCTTCACCGACGGCCTCGTGCTGCTGGCGATCGCCTCGATGCTGTTCGGGCTGCTCTCGGTCCTCGCGCCCCTGCACCTCGCGGCGGCGGGCTGGGGCGCAGCTGCGATCGGCGCGACGTGGCTGCTCGGAGCCGCTCTGGAGGCCAGCCAGTCGCCATTCATCGGCCGCCTCAGCGACCGCCGTGGCCCGATGAGCCCCGCGCGCCTGGCGCTACTGGCGAGCGTGCCCGCCTCGCTGGTGCTGGCCACGGGAGCGAGCCCCGGCATCTATGCGCCGACGGTGATACTCGCCGGCCTGGCCTATGGAGCGCTGTTCACGCCGTCCTTCGCGCTCGTCTCCGAGGGTGCCGAAAACGCCGGCCTCGCGCAGGGCATGGCGTTCGGCCTGATGAACGCGGCGTGGGCGACGGGAGCGATGCTCGGTCCGGCGGCGGCCGGCGCGGTGGCGGTCGCGACAGGCGACTCGGTGCCGTTCGTGGCGGCGGCGGTGGGC
>JACDGG010000273.1 GCA_013815355.1 Solirubrobacterales bacterium | reverse complement strand
AGCCCGCCGCGGGCGCGACGGCTACGCTCTTGAGATGGAGGATCAACCCCGCACCGCGACAGGCGCAGCCGCGCGCGTCACACTGGCCCACGACTACCTGCTGGTCATGCGCGGCGCCGAGCGCACCTTCGCGGCGATCGCCGAGATGTATCCCGGGGCGCCGATCTTCACACTCCTCTACGACGAGGCAGGGACCCGTGGGCGCTTCGGCACGCATCCGATCACCACATCTTCACTTCAGCGCCTGAAAGTTCGCCAGGAGCATTTCAGACGCCTGCTGCCGCTCTATCCACGCGCGATCGAAGCACTCGAGCTGCCTGCGAGCGAGGTCGTGCTCAGCAGCAGCTCCGCCTTCGCCCACGGCGTGCGCGCGCCCGCCGGTGCGCTGCACATCTGTTACTGCCATGCCCCGTTTCGCTATGCGTGGTACGAGCAGGAGCGCGCGCTCGGCGAGGTGCCCGCGCCGCTGCGCCCGCTGCTGCGCATGCAGCTCGCGCGCATGCGCCGCTGGGATCTCGCGGCCAGCCGCCGCGTCGACTTTTATGTGGCCAACTCGCAACTGACGCGTGAGCGCATCAAGCGCATCTACGGCCGTGACGCGGCGGTCATCAACCCTCCGGTGGAGACCGACCGTTTCAGCATCGGCGAGCCCGGCGAGGCGCTGCTCGTGGTCTGCGAGCTGGTAGCGCACAAGCGGGTGCGCGTGGCCCTCGAGGCCGCGCGCCGCGCGCGCGTGCCGATCCAGGTGGTCGGCTCCGGCCCGGACCACGCGGCGCTCGAATCCGAGTTCCCGCAGGCGCGCTTCCTCGGCCGCGCAAGCGACGCCGAGCTCGTCGAGCTCTACGCGAAGGCGCGCGCGGTGATCGTCGCGAACATCGAGGAGTTCGGCATCACCGCCGTCGAGGCGCAGGCCGCCGGGCGGCCTGTGATCGCTGCCGCGGCGGGAGGCGCGCTTGAAACCGTGCTGGACGGGGAGACCGGCCTGCTGGTCACACCGGACGACATCGACGCGTTTGCGCGGGCGATCTCAGCGCTCGACGCGCACGACTTCCAACCGGCGCGCGCGGTGGCCAACGCAGCACGTTTCTCGGTCGCGGCATTCCAGCAAAGGCTGGCCGCACATATCGCCGAATGCCTCATAGACGGTGCCCGCTTCTCAGCTCAAGTCGGCTGATAGGGTCCCGGCGGTGTCTGAGACCAAACCGCTGCGGATCGCATGGCTCGGTGGCGCTCCGCTCAACACCGGCGGCGCACCTGGAGTCGTCACAGAGCTGCTCGACGGGCTCGCGCGGCGCGGTCACCAAATCGACTGCTTCTTTCCCGGCGCGGGGAGAAACCTGCCCGAGCAACTCGCGGCGCATGAAAATCTCACCTTCATCTGGGGCACCAGTGACTGGCGCTGGAACAAGTGGTACAGCCGCAGCAAGATCACCGCTTTTGCCTCCGGCCTGCTCTCCCGCGCCGTCGCCTCGATCCGCATGCGCCAGGAGATCGTGCGCCGCCATCAGCAACAGCCCTATGACCTGATTTACCAGAATCAGACAATCGAGTCACTCGGGGTTCCCGCGAAGCTGCTGCGCTCCGTGCCGCTGGCGATTCGCCCCGACAGTCACATGGCGGGCGAGCTCCGCTGGCAGCTGCGCGAGCGGCGCCTGGCGTTTCGCTGCCAGCCCCCTTACATCTTCTTTGTCGTGGCCGCGATCATGAGTTTCCGCGCGCTCGTGCAGGCCGTCAAGATCCGTCGTGCGAGCCTGCTGATCGCGATCAGCACGGTGTTTCGCGATCACATCGTCCACGACTACCGCTTTCCGCTCGAGAAGACCGTCGTCATCACCAATCCGGTTCGCCTCGAACGCTTCGCCAACCCACCGCGCGAGGTCAAATCGCCCCCCGTCGTGCTGGTCCCGATCCGCGTGTCGGTGCGCAAGGGCCTCGAGGACGTCGTGGAGGTGGCAAAGCTGCTGCTGGCACGCGGCGTGGAGGCCCGCATCCGCGTCGTCGGCGGCCCGAGCATCTGGTCGGATTACACCAAGCTGCTCGGCGATCTCCCCGCCGCCAACTCGGAGTACGGCGGGAGCATCCCGCCGCCGGAGATGCCCGGCGAGCTCGAACGCGCCGACATCGTGCTGCTCGCGAGCAAGTACGACCCCTGCCCGATGTCGGTGCTCGAGGCGCTCGCCTCGGGCGTGCCGGTCGTCGCAACCGACGAGGTGGGCTCGATCGAGGGTGTCGATCGCTCGGTCGCCGCCGAGGTCAGGACCGGCGACGTCGAGGCGATGGCGAGCGCGATCGCGGCGATGCTCGAGCGCCTCCAGGAGAACCCGTCGCAGCTGCGCGCGCTGGCTCGCTCGGAGGCCGAGCGCCGTTTCGCCACCGACGTGGTCTGCGCACAGATCTCAGACGCGCTCGAAGCGCTCGTCGCGAGCAACCGGCGCGCCGCCTAGTCGCATCGGATCAGGGGCGCTGCCCGGGCCGCAGCGACATCGCGAGGACGATGAACGCCGTCGCGAGGACGAGGAACGCCGTCGCGAGGACGAGGAACGCCGTCGCGAGCATGACTCGCGCGGCCTGCGGGTTGTTAGAGGCCGCGGCGTGCGAGGACGTGGGGGATGGTGCGCAGGATGATCTTGATGTCGGTCCATAGGGACCAGTTCGCGACGTAGAGATAGTCGATCGCGACCATCT
>JACDGG010000074.1 GCA_013815355.1 Solirubrobacterales bacterium | reverse complement strand
CGCCGATCTGGGTCACCGAGGCGGGCGCCGGCGCGCCGCACCCGGGCCGCGCGCGCCCCTCCTCCCGCGCGGATGAGCTGAGCGGCTGCGAAGCGCTCGCCGCACAGCTGCTCGGCTGGTATCGCGACTCGCGCGTGCAGGCGGTCTTCCAGTACAGCTTCCGCGAGGATCCAGCCTTTCCCGTCGGCCTGGAGAGCGCCGCGCTCGATCACCTCTATCCGAGCTACCGGCTCCTGCGCGCCTATGCGCAGGCGCGCGCGGCGCGGCGCCTGCCACCGACCCCGGCCGCCGGCTGCGCCTAGGCTGGCGCTATGGCCATCCTTCCCCCGCGCCTGCGCCGGCTTGCACCGGATCGTCTGCGCGATGATCCCCGCCTTCGCGCGCTCGCCGTGGGGCTCGGGGCGATTCCTCCGCGCAGGATGCACTCAGAGCAGGACATGCAGGTGCTGCTCGGCTGCGTCTCAGAGGCTCAACGTGTGGTTGAGGTTGGGGTATACGAGGGCGCCTCGGCGCTACTGCTCTGCCGCACGTTGCCCGCGCACGCCGAGCTGCACCTGATCGATCCGTTCGGGGCTCATCCCGACGCCCTGCCGGCGGGGTGGGGCGCCACGGAGTGGGCCACGCGCCGGACGATCGCGCGAGCGCTGAGCGAGCGCGGAAGCCAGGCCGTGCAGGTGCACTGGCATGTGGCGCTGTCCGCGCCGGTCGCCTCGACCTGGTCGCAGCCGCTCGACGCGGTCTTCATCGACGGCGACCATTCCGAGGCGGGCTGCGAGCTCGACTGGTGCTGCTGGCGCGGCTTCGTCAGGCCGGGCGGGCACGTCGTCTTCCACGACGCCCGCGCCGATCAGCCCGGCGGGCGCGGCTTGCCGGGGCCCACTGCGGTCGTCTCACGCAACTTCCGCCAGGGGAAAGCTCCCGGGTGGGTGATCGCGGCCGAGGCGGATAGGACCGTGGCCGTGTGTAGATCCACCTGAGGGCGCCAGTGGCGTTCGGGCTTAGCTGTCCAGCCAGCCGGAGTAACTGGTCGTATGGCCAGCTTGGAACTGTGAAAACATGTCGTTTACAGGGTTGACGTCAGCAGCCATCCTGTGGTACGGTCGCCAACGACATGATGTCAAGCGTCGCAAGGGGACTGGATCGCCCAAGCCTCCAGCATCGTGCGGCTCCCCGCTCGGGAAGCCTGCGCAGGAGCGCTTCGACGTCGTTGAGGCTTGACCTTGACGCAGGGGTTGGTTTCTGCCAAGGTCGGGTGTACAGCACTGTCATCTGGGGTAGATACCCAAGCTGACGGCTAGGACTGGCTTCGGGACATCTCTGTCTCGAGGAGGGGATATCGGGGTCGGTCGATTAACGCTAGAGGGAAAAGGAGTAGTGGATAGATGAAACGCATGAGGATCGTGGGGCTTTGCCTCGTTGCCGCGTTCGCGCTCAGCGCGATCGGTGCCGGCAGCGCATCGGCACTCCCAGAAATCGGCCGCTGCATCGCTAAAGCCGGCGGTAAATACACGGACGCCAACTGCACCGTGAAATCCAGCAAAGGCAACGGCACCACCGAATTCGTAAAAAACGCCATCAAAAAGAAATTCTCCGCGGCCAGCGGCGAAGCCAAACTCCAGGGCGCGACGGGCACCGAAATCAAGTGCTCGACAAGCTCGTCCACGGGCGAATTCCTTGAAAAAGGCGCGACGCCGTCGACCAAAGAAGTCAAGAACGTGGTCGCCAAATTCAACGGCTGCGAACTCCCCGCCTTCGGCGTGGAATGCAAAACCAAAGGCGCGGCGGCAGGCGAAATCCTGACGACCAAACTGAAAGGCAAGTTCGCCTACACGTCCGGCAAAAAAACGCCTGCCGTGAAGGTCAACGAGAGCCTCACGCCGGAAGTCAAGAAAAAAGGCTTCACGGAATTTGAATGCCCGGCAGTCGGCGTCGTCGTGTACGTCGGTGAAGGTCCCGAAAAAGGTCACGAAACCATTCTCGGGAACGTCACCCCGCTGAACACGATGGCAGCGACCGGGAACCTGAACTACGAAGGCTCGGGCGGCAAACAGAACCCGAACTTCGTCGAAGGCAAAGCTACCGTGATCGACAACCTGGAAAGCTCGCTTTCCGGTCCGAAAGGCACTTTCGAAAGGTCCGACCAGGTCCAGAGCAACGTGGTCACCTTCGAAGAACCGCTTGAGGTCAAGGCGTAGAGAAGTCGTTGCATAGCAGCACGTAAGACAGCAGGTGCGGAGGGGCCGGACGGGAGCATTCTGTCCGGCCCCCTTGCGTCTGCATCGAGTCTCCGGGGAGCTGGCCAGGTGCCGCTGTGGACTGTCGGCAGGTGCCCTCGCCGCGCTCGCGGGTTGCTGCTTGACATCTCGCGACGAAGCCATGTACGCTCGCTGTCGGAAAATGCAAGCCGGTCCGAGATGGCCGATTGGAGCAGGGGAATGGGAGTAGGGCGGAGAGTAGGGGCACGCGTACACGAGGCTGGTCTCGCTCGAATCGAAGCGAGCCGCGTTCACGTCCGTCTGCTGATCGGATCGGTCGGACTCTGCGCGGCCATCCTCGCTACCTCCCCGACGCCGGCCAGCGCGGCCATCGGCCACAAGTTCCTGGCGAGCATCACCGAAGCCCCTCCCGGCACGCCGATTTCCGAACCGCGCGGGGTCGCCGTCGACCGGGCAACGGGCGACATCTTCGTCGCCGACGTGGGGACGAACAAGGTCGACGTGTTCGACGCATCGCGAAAATATCTGACGCAGTTCGCGACAGCCCACAACCAGGTTCCGGCGACCGTCGCGGTCGATGAAGCCAGCGGCTACGTCTACGTTGGCGAGACTGAACCTTCGGCCTCGGAAGGCGATCATGTGGACGTCTTCAAGCCGGGCGGCGGCAAATACGAACTGGTCTCCGAATGGGATGGATCCAAGTCAGCGGCGGGGCGCTTCGGCGAAGTCACCGGTCTCGCCGTCGACAGCTCCAAAGGGGTCTCTGCGGGGGACGTCTACGTGCTCGACGCCACCAACGACGTCGTCGACGTGTACGTGCCGCCGGGCGCGAGCGGTGCAGAACCAGCTCTGCGTCCGACGCAGCTCACGGGCAAATTCTTCTTCGAAGAACCGACCGGCATCGCGGTCAATGCGACGAACGGGAAGGTCTACGTGCTGGCAGGCACATCGCCGGGATTCGTCGACGTGTTCAGCGCGGCCGGCGCATTCGAATTGAAGGTCACGGGCAAAGGCTCGCCCAACGGCGTCTTCCAAGAACCTTATGGGATCGCGGTCGATTCTGAAAAAGGCGACATCTACGTGTCGAGCACACGCGAAAACGCGGCCGGCGCGGAAGTCGGCACGGTCGAACAGTTCACCGCCGAAGGCGTCTTCGTCGGCGCGGTGATCGCGAGCGCCGGCGGCGCTTCGCTGGAAGCGCCCCGCGCGCTCGCCGTGGGCACCGGCGGGAAGCTCTATGTCGGCGAGACCGAAGGCCGCGTGGTCGACGAATTCGGCCCCGAAGTGGTGCTGCCTGACGTCGTGACGGGCAAAGCGACGATCGGCAAAGGTGAACTCGCGCGGTCGACCGCGACCCTGCACGGCACCATCAATCCGCTCGGCAAACCGGCCACCTACCGTTTCGAATATGGAGAAAACGAAGAATTCCAGCACAGCATCCCGGTGCCCGACGGTTCGGCCGGGTCGGGCTCGACACCGGTTGAAGTGGAAGTAACGCTGACCGGATTGAAACCGGGCACGCAGTATGTTTATCGCCTCGTCGGTGAAAACGAAAACGGGACCACCTTCGGACAGGAAGGCGTCAACAAAGGCTCGCTCGGCTTCACCACGGGCGACGCGGTCGAAGGCGTCGTCACGGGCGCAGCGGCGAACGTGACAACCGAATCCGCGGAACTCGCGGGTTTCCTCGAACCGAATGGCCACGACGCGCACTACTACTTCGAATATGGCACCACAGAACTCTACGGCTCCACCAGCCCCGCCCCTCCGGGTACCGACGCCGGCGCCGCGGTCGGCTCCGTCGCTGCCAGCACCGTGCTCACAGGTCTCAAACCGAACACGACCTATCACTACCGAATCATCGCGACCAACGAATTCGGCACGACCGCGGGTAGCGACGCGACGTTCACGACGACCGGTCTGCCGATCATCAGCCCGCAGCGAACGCAGCCGATCACCCACACGGAAGCTACGCTGCATTCGCTGCTCAATCCAGGCGGCCTCGCCACGACGTACCACTACGAATATGGCGAAACAACCGCCTACGGCACGAGCGCAGGGGCGGGCGAACTCGCTGCAGGGTCGACCCCGCAGCCCGTGACTGCCGCCCTAACCGGCCTGCATCTCGCCACGACCTACCACTTCCGCCTTGTGGCGAGCAACAGCGTCGGCACGACATTCGGCCCGGATGAGGAATTCACGACGGTGTTGTTCGAAAATGTCTCGGTGCGCGCCGTGACGAGCAGCTCCGCCGAACTGACCGCGCAGATCAACCCGCTGGGGCTCGACACGACATACCACTTCGAATACGGCGAAACTACGGCCTACGGCGCAACCACACCGGTGCCCGACGGGGATGCGGGTACGGGGAGCGCCAACGTCGAAGTCACGGCGGCCCTCACCGGCCTGAAGCCCGGCACGACCTACCACTACCGTTTGAGCGCGACCGTCTCGACGCTTGGGAGCGCCAGCAGCGCCGACCATACGTTCACGACGGCGGCTGGGGAAGCGCCGCCGGCACCCGTGCTCCCCGACGCGCGTGCCTGGGAGATGGTCTCGCCGGTGGAAAAGCATGGGGCACCGATCCAGCCGTTGCCGCACTTCTGGGGTCTGATCCAGGCCGCGGAAGACGGAAGCGCGCTGACCTACGCCCCGACCGCCCCGATCACAGCCGACCCGGAAGGCAACCGCGCGCCGGAACCGCAGCAGGCGCTGGCGATTCGAGGCGCCGGAACGTGGTCGACCGAAGACATCGCGACGGCGCACTCCTCGGCCTCGGGCCTCGGCGTCACGACGGGCCCGGAATACCGCCTGTTCTCGCCAGAGCTCTCGTTGAGCCTGATGATTCCCTTCACGGGTGGTCTGACCCCTCTCGCCGAACCCCCGCTCTCTCCGCCGGTAGTGCCCGGGGAAGAACAAGAAAAATCGATTTTCCTGCGCGCCGACGCGCCGATCGCGCCGGGTCCGGCCGAGGCTGGAAACTACGAAGCCGCGCGCGCCAACGGCTCGGTCGAACACGGTCCGGGCTACCTGCCGCTGGTCTCGCACGGCAACACTCCGGCGGGAACTCACTTCGGCGGAAGGCTCGAACACGGCGAATCTACTCACGGCGTTCCCTTTACCTACATCGAAGGTGGTCTGAAGTTCGTTGCGGCCACGCCCGACCTGTCCCATGTCGTGATCCGCTCGGAACTCGGCATACCGCTCAACTCAGAACAAACACTTCCTTACCCCGAAGCTCGAGGCAACATGTACGAGTGGGCCGCCGGGCAACTCAAGCTCGTCAATGTGCTGCCCAACGGAACGCCGGGCGGCAGGGGTCACACGGACCTCGGTTTCGGGCAGGGCGCCGGGTTCCCGGATCGTGAGTTGCGTAACGCAATCTCGGCCGATGGGTCGCACATCGTCTGGTCGGAAGGACCGAACAACTTCACCGAAGTCCATCTGTACGACCGTGACATGGTGGCTGAAAAGACGGTCCAGGTCGACGCTGCGCAGGGTGGTCCTGGCGCCGGCAACGGCGGCGCTGTCTACCAGATCGCCAGTAGCGACGGATCAAAGGTCTTCTTCAGTGACTCCGAAGCGCTCACGGCCGACGCCAACCACGTCTCCGGCAGCTCTGACCTCTACGTCTACGAAAACGGTTCGGGCAAGCTGACCGATCTCACACCGCACCCGCGCGAAGGCGAAGGTGCCGGCGTGGTCAAAGGCGTCGTTCCGGGTGCGAGCAGCGATGGCAGCCACGTCTACGTCGTGGCCACCGGAGTGCTCGCGCCCGGCGCAACCAGCGGCGCCGACAACCTCTACCTGCTGCACGACACCGGCTCGGCATGGACGACGACGTTCATCGCGGCGCTATCGCCGCTGGATCGAAACGACTGGGCGGGGACGCTGACCGAAATACCGCTCGTCAACCACATGACCGCGCGCGTATCGCCCAGCGGGCGCTACCTGACGTTCATGTCGAGCAAACCGCTGACCGGCTACAACAACACCGACGCCGTCTCGGGCGTGGCTGACCAGGAGGTGTTCCTTTACGACGCGCAGGCGAACAAGCTCTCATGCGTCTCGTGCAACCCGTCGGGCGCGCGGCCCGTCGGCGTCGCGGTCAAATCGCAGGCCCCGCCGCTGGTCGACCAGCCCGAATTGTGGAACTCGCAGACGCTCGCCGGCAGCATCCCGGGCTACACGAACGAAACGAACGACCTGACGCAGTACCAGTCGCGCTATCTCTCCGACAGCGGGCGGATGTTCTTCATGAGCCCCGACAACCTCGTGCCGGCCGCGACCAACGGCAAAGAGGACGTCTACGAGTACGAGCCCCTCGGTGTCGGCGATTGCACGAGCGCCAGCGGCTGCGTCTCGTTGCTCTCCTCGGGAACCGCCCCGCAGGAATCGGCCTTCCTCGACGCGAGCACCAACGGCGACTCGGTCTTCTTCCTCACCGCGAGCCAGCTGCTGCTGACCGAGGACATCGACGGGAGCTATGACATCTACAACGCGCGTGTGTGTACGAGCGGATCGCCGTGCATCACACCCCCGCCCGTCGTTTCTGCGAGAACGTGCGAAAGCGCCGAAGGATGCGGTCGTGGCGCCGTGGCTCCGCCGTCCTACACCGCGCCCGCCAGCACGGCGATCGCGGGCTCGGGGAACGTGACCACGGTCAAGATCGAAGGCACCACGGGCGGTGGCACGACGCCGAAGCCGCCGCTGACACGCGCGCAGAAGCTCAAGCGTGCGCTGGCGAGCTGTCATAGGCTTGCCCGCCGCACGCACGCGCAGAAGCACCGTCGCGCCGTCTGCGAAACGAATGCGCGCAGGCACTACGGGCCCAAGATGCACAAGGCCAAGACGAAGAGGAGGTCGATGAGATGAGGGCGCTGGCCAGGACTTCGGGACGCGCCCGTCTCTCCTCGCTGCTGGTGTTCGGCGCATGCACCGTCGCGCTTGCGATTCCGGCTGCGGCCGCCGCCGAAGGCACCCCCTGGCTGAGCGTGAGCGCGAGCGCTGTGCCGACCAATCTGCCGCCCGGCGGTGAAGGAACGATCGTCGTGGTCGCCGCCAACCACGGCGATGGCGTGGCAACAGGCTCGACCGTGCCGATCGTCCTCAGCGCAAAACTCCCCGCCTCGCTCAAAGTGACCAAGATCTTCGGCATCGACGGATCGGGGACGTTCGGCATGGTCTGCGCGCCCGTGCCGGCGACCACCTGCACCTACAACCACGACCTGCAGCCCTACGAACGGGTGCAGATGACAGTCTTCGTAAAGGTCGAAGCCGCCGACGGGCAGATCTCGACCGTGGCCGAAGCGAGCGGCGGCGGCGCGGGCGCCACGGGTGCGATCACCCAGGGCATCCACGTGGGCGCGTCGGCGGCTCCGTTCGGCGTCAACAAATACGAACTCACGCCGGAAAACCTCGGTGGCTCGATCGACAGGCAGGCCGGTGCTCATCCGTTCCAGCTGACGACGACCGTGGCGCTGAACGAGAACGCCAAAGAAGAACCGGTCGAGACGCCGCGCAACCTCCAGTTCACGCTCCCGCCCGGCCTGATCGGGAACATCGCAAACCGTCCACAGTGCAGCGAAGTCGCGTTCACGCCGGAAAACGGCGTCAACCGCTGCCCCGGAGACACGGCCGTGGGCGTCGCCGAAGTGACGATCCGCGAACAGCGCCAGTTCAAGGAAGGCGCCAAGACCCTGACGGTGCCGATCTTCAACCTCGTGCCCACCAGGGGCGAGCCCGCTCGCTTCGGCCTCGCGCCGATCAACGACGCGGTCGTGCTCGACACCTCCGTGCGCACGGGCAAGGACTACGCGGTCGTGGTGACCGCCGACAACACGAGCCAGGCGGCGGGCCTGATCGCGAGCAGCGTCACCTTCTGGGGCGTGCCCGGCGAACATAGCCACGACAACGCGCGAGGCTGGGAATGCATCCGCGGCGGTGCCGTGCGCAACCCAGCCTTCATGCCGCCTTGCGAACCGTCGAAAGAAAGCAACCCGAAGGCATTCCTGACGTTGCCGACCTCGTGTGGGACGCCGCTCGCCTCGCCGCTGCGCCCTCAGTCCTGGGTTCCGGGCGCTCCGCTGCTCGAAGACGTGCAGGTCGAAAACCCGGTCACGCTCGAAGGCTGCGAAAACCTCAAGTTCGAACCGTCGATCAAGCTCGCGCCCGAAAGTCCGTTCGCGAGCACCCCCAGCGCCCTCACGACGAACGTCTCGGTGCCCCAGGAAGGTCTGCTCAGCCCCACCTCGCTCGCCCAATCAGCCGTGCGCACGACGACGGTCACGTTGCCGCCCGGCCTGGTGCTGAGTCCCGCCGCGGCCAACGGCCTGCTCGCCTGCGGCGCCAGCGAAATGGGCTTCCTCGGTGCGGTGGAAGAATCCCAGACGGGCAACGAAGAATTCTCGCCCGACTCCTCGCTCTGCCCCGACCCGGCCAAGGTCGGCACGGTCAAGATCAGAACGCCGGTGCTCGAACACGAACTCACCGGCTCGGTCTATCTGGCGCGCGAGCACACCGCCCCGTTTCAGGCGCCGATCGTGATCTACCTCCTCGCCGAAGATCCGATCTCCGGTGTCCGCGTCAAGCTTGCCGGCAAGGTGACGCCGGACCCCGCGACCGGTCAGATCGTCTCGACGTTCGAAAACACCCCCGACGTGCCATTCGAAGAACTCGCGCTGACGTTCTTCGGTGGCCCGCACGCGTCTGTCTCGACGCCTCCGCAGTGTGGTCCCGCGACGACGATGACGGATCTGACGCCTTGGTCGGGGCAGGCGCACGCGACCCCGACCTCGACGTTTGAAATCACCGCCGGACCGGGCGGGAGCGCGTGCCCCAACGGAACGCTGCCGTTCGCTCCCTCGCTCCAGGCCGGCTCCGCGAACACGCAGGCCGCGGCCTTCACACCCTTCACGCTGACGATCGGCAAGCCCGACGGCCAGCAGGCGCTCAATGGCATCAGCGTCACGCTGCCGCAGGGGATGGCCGCGGTTCTCGCCTCGGTCACGCCGTGCCCCGAACCGCCCGCCGCCGGTCAGCCGTGGGCTTGTGGCGCGGAAAGCCTGCTCGGCCACGCGACCACCAGCTCTGGGCTCGGCGGCGAACCGTTCACGCTCGCCGGCAACGTCTACATAACGACTGGCTACCATGGCGCTCCGTTCGGGCTGCTCGTCGAGACCGACGCGAAGGCGGGGCCGTTCGACCTCGGACTGATCGACGTTCGCTCGCGCATCAACGTCGACCCGACGACGGCCCAGGTCACCGTCACAACCGACGGCGGACCGCGCGGGGAAATCGTCCCCACGATCCTCAAAGGCGTCCCCGTCCAGCTCAAACAGATCAGCGTCGCGATCGACCGCCCGAACTTCCAGTTCAACCCGACCAACTGCGCGCCGATGGGTGCCGGTATCGCCGGCACCCTCGGCGGGGCAGAAGGGGCGGCGTTCGGGGTCTCCTGGCCCTTTCAGGCCACGGGCTGCTCGAGCCTCGCCTTCCACCCCAAGCTCAGCGCCGTCGCCGGGCACCAGGGCAGCAAAAGCAACGGCACTAGCCTCAACGTCACGGTCGAATCGGCCGGGCTCGGGCAGGCCAACATCAAGAAGGTCGACCTGCAGCTCCCGGCTACTCTGCCTTCGCGCCTGACGACGATCCAGAAAGCCTGTCTGGCGGCCGTGTTCGCCGCGAACCCCTCCATCTGCCCCGAAGGCTCGAACATCGGGCGGGCCAAGATCTCGACGCCAGTGCTGAAGAAACCGCTCGAAGGCCCTGCCTACCTCGTCTCCTACGGCAGCGCGAAATTCCCCGACGTCGAGTTCGTACTCCAGGGCGAAGGCATCCTGCTGATCCTCGACGGGCACACGGACATCAAAAATGGCATCACCTACTCGCGCTTCGAAGCCGCCCCAGATGCCCCGTTCACGAAGTTCGTCACCGAACTGCCCGCCGGGCCGCACTCCGCCCTGACCGCGTTCGTTCCGCCGGCCAAGAAGTACAGCCTGTGCGGCACGACGCTGCTGATGCCGACCGAAATCGTCGCTCAGGACGGCGCGGTGATCAAACAGACCACGAACATCGGCTTGAGCAAGGGCTGCAAAGGGGGCGCGACGAAACTGACCCGCGCCCGGCTGCTGAGAAAAGCGCTCGCGGCCTGCCACAAGAAGAAGGGCAGGCACAAGCGCGTCGCCTGCGAACGCTCGGCGCGCCAGAAGTACGGGCCCAAGCACAGCGCCAAGAGGCACAACAAGAAATAGGCCCGACGCGGGTCGGCGCCGCGCCTGAGCGCGACCGGCCGGCCGCCTTGAGGAGCGCAGTCGTTCTCGCTGGGCGGCCGTGGCGGCGCGCCAAGTCGCTGCCACTCGCCGCCCGCATTCGCCCAGACCAAACGTCCCTTTCAGGAAAGGTGCGGTTTATGGCGTAATCACGTTTTACTTGGTTTTGTCTTGATGTAAACTGCGGCCTGTGTAAAGATCAACCGTGCGGTTGCTGGCGGGGGCGCAGGCGATCGCAATGAGAAGTGTCCAGATCGGTAGCTGGGGTCTCTCCGCCTGTGGAGCTCGAGTCGTTGAGAGCCGCCGATCCTCACCGAAACCGGAGGGAAGACGAGAGCATGAGACTGACGCGAGAAACCGCCCGCGCCACCACGCGCGCCGGCCGGAGCATGCGCACCACTACGGCGCTCGCGATCGCCTCGCTTGCAGCGCTCGCCGCAATGGCCGCGCCCGCGATGGCATCGCTGAAGCAGGACCTGCAGCGCTTCTCCACCTGCCCGTACAATACCCCCGGCGTCGGGGCGTGCCTCTACTCGGTCACGACGAGCGGCGAATTCGTGCTCGGCAACGGCAAAGTGCCAGTCTCCAACCCGGTCATCATCAAGAGCGGCCTGACGCCGCCGGTGCTAGTCTCGGCGACCGACGGCGAAACGCTCTCGAAAACGCCGCTGCCCGTGCCAGGCGGCCTCGTCGGCATCGAACTTCCGGGCAACTTCACCGAAGTGACGGCCACCGCCGAACTGGCGGGGACGAGCGGACTCGGCTACACGCTGTCTCTGCCGCTGAAGGTGAAACTCGATAACCTCGCGCTCGGTAGCAACTGCTACATCGGCTCCAACGTCGAACCGATCGCGTTGAACCTCACCTACGCGACGACCAACCCACCGCCGCCGAACAAGCCGATCAGCGGCAGCTCGGCGATCACGACGAAGGACAACGGTGCGATCAAGGTCGTCACCGGCACGCTCGTCGACAACGCCTTCGCGGCGCCGGGCGCCAGCGGCTGCACCGCGCTCCCGCTCGTCGGCGACCTCGCCGTCAACACCAAGGAGGGCCTGCCCTCCGCGGCCGGCAAAAACACCGCGATCCTCAGTGGCGTGACCGAACTGGTGCAGTCATCGCTCGTGCGCGGGGTTCTGCCGCTACCCGACTTCGGACGCTGCGTCAAAGCCGAAGGCGTGCTTGAAGGCAAAAAACTGGTGCCGCACGGCCTCTACGGGAACTCGACGTGCACCGCTGAAACCCCTGAAGGCACGGGCAAGTTCGAATGGAAGACCGGCCCCGGGCCGAGCAAGGGCTTCAGCGGCGCCGTCAAACCCGTCAAGCTCGAAACGACCGGCAAAGCGCTGGTCAGCTGCAGCGGCGGCAGCGACACCGGCGAATACACCAGCCCGAAGAACGAGAAGACCACGCTCACGCTGACCGGCTGCCAGAGCGCCGCCGGCGAGTGCAAGAGCAGCGGCGCGGCGGCCGGGGAAATCGCCACTTCGCAGTTGCAGGGCAGCCTCGAATTCATCAAAGAGAACGAAGCCGCCGAAAAACCGATCGTCGGCCTGGACCTCAAGCCCACGAGCGGCTCGCAGGTCGCGGCGTTCGAATGTGGCGGCGCGCCGCAGACCGTGACAGGCGGGGTCATCGCCCCCGTCAGCCCGGTCAGCAAAATGACCTCCACGTTCAGCCTCAAAGCCAAGGCGACGGGCGGCAAGCAGGCCCCCGAAGCCTTCGAAGTCGGAGCGAGCGACACGCTCAGCCTCGGCGGCGAACAGGCCGGACTCACGACCACGATAACGCAGACGGGCGAAGAACCGCTGGAGATCAAAGCGGCTTCCTAGCCGAGTGCCGGAACGCCCGGGGTGACCGAAGCGTGGTGGCCCCGGGCAGCGTCCGCCGGTGCGCGCTTGCCGGCCCGAGCCGCAGCGTCTCAGGCCGGCTCGTTGTCCAGCGAGCGCCACAGATAGCGGCACGCTAGCGTGCGGTGGGGTCGCCAGGGCTCGGCGATCTCCTCCATCGCCGGCGCGAGCGGCAGCTCGGGCAGACCGTAAGCGCGTTCGAACGCGCGCCGGATGCCGAGGTCGCCGACCGGCAGCACGTCGGGCCGCTCAAGCTCGAACATCAGGAACATCTGCGCCGTCCACAGGCCGAGCCCCTTGACCGCCACGAGCTCGGCGATCACCTGCTCGTCGCTGAGCTCCTCCAGGCGGGCGAGCTCGAGCTCGCGCGAGAGCACGTGCTCGGCCAGTGAGCGCAGATAGCCGACCTTCGCTCGCGACAGGCCCGCCGCCGCGCGCAGCTCTTCGGGGTCGTCGGCGAGGATCTCCTGCGGCGTCGGCGCGCGCCCGTCGAAACGCGCGGTCAGGCGCGCATAGATCGCGCGCGCCGCGAGCACGGAGAGTTGCTGGCCGGTGATCGCGCGGACGAGTGCGCCGTAGTGATCGCCGATCGCCGGGCGTCCCGCGCGCGGATCGCGCAGCGGACCGACGGCGTCGATCACGCCGGCGAGCAC
>JACDGG010000272.1 GCA_013815355.1 Solirubrobacterales bacterium | reverse complement strand
GCTCTCGAGCTCCGCCACGCGTCGCCCGACATCCCAGGTCGGCGGGCCTTCCTCGACACGCAGCACCGCATAGCCGCTGCCGACCCGTCCCGCGTAGAGCAGCGTGCCGCCCGGCCGGTCGTGCACGCCGAGCAGCAGCGCGCCGATGCGGGCGCGGCGCTTGCCCTGGCCCGGCACCCAGCCGCCGATCACGAGCTCCTGGCGGGCGAGGGTCTTGACCTTGATCCAGCTCGGCGAGCGCAGGCCGGGACGGTAGGTCGAGTCAAGGCGCTTGGCGAGCACGCCCTCCAGGCGCTGCTCGGCGGTGGCCTTGAGCAGCGCGGCGCCTTCGCCGCGGATGTACTCAGGCGTCTGCCAGCTCTCGCCTGCCAGCCCTAGCGCCGCCAGCAGCTCGCGACGCTCGCTGTAGTGACGCTCCATCAGCGAGTGGCCGTCGAGCCACAGCAGGTCGAAGATCACGTAGGTGACCGGGCGCGCCTTCATCTGCCGGCGCGCCTGCTCGCGCGTGGTCAGCTGCATGCGCTGCTGCAGCGCCGAGAAGCTCGGGCGCCCGTCGGCGTCGAACGCGACGATCTCGCCGTCGAGAACGGCTGAGCGTGAGCCGAGGGCGCGATCGATGCGCGCCAGCTCGGGGTACTTGTCGGTGATGTCGTTGAGGTTGCGGCTTTCCAAGCGCAGCTCGCCGGGCTGGGAGTAGGCGATCGCGCGCACGCCGTCCCACTTGATCTCAAAGCCCCAGCGCTCGTCATCGGCGGGCAGCGCTCCGGGACGAGCGAGCATCGGCACGATCCGCCTCGGCATCGGCTCGCGCTCGGGATCGGAGGGCGGGTCCATGCGGTGGATCATCCAGTCCTTCGGCGGGTCCTCCTCCTCGATCGGGAACAGCGCGTAGCGGGCCTCGACGCGCTCGCCGTGAAGCGCGACCTCGACCTTGCGCGCCTCCCACTTCAGGCACTCGTAGGTGCCGCGGTCCCAAATCGCGATCTTGCCTGCGCCGTAATGGCCTTTCGGGATCTCACCCGCGAAGTCGAGGTACTCGAGCGGGTGATCCTCGGTGGCGGCCGCGAAGCGGTTCTCGCCCGGCGCCTCGGGCAGGCCCTTGGGGACCGCCCACGAGGCGAGCACGCCGTCGCGCTCCAGGCGCAGGTCCCAGTGCAGCCGGCGCGCGTGGTGCTCGTGGATCACGAACCGCGGCGCTCCCGCCGTGGCAGCCTCCGCGGGGGCGGGCTCGGGCGTCCCCGCGAAGTCGCGTTTGGCGCGGTACTTCTTCAGGCGGGCACTCGTGCCCGGCGGATCGTCCTCGTGAGCTTTGCGTATTGCCATCGTTGTACGCAGTCCTCAAGCGCGGCTGCTCGCGATCGCCCGAGCTGGGGGCGAGCGCCGGCCTAGCGCTTGGCCGAGCTGCGCGAGGCCGCCGGTTTCTTCGCGGCGTTCCGCGAGGCGCCCGCTTTCTTCGCGGCCGGCTTCTTGTCTGCGGCTTTCTTGGCTGCGGCCTTCTTGGCCGGAGCTTTCTTACGCGCTTTGGGGGCGCCGTGTTCGTCCTCGCGAGCGCGCACCGCCTCGAGGCTCGCCTTCAGCGCGCTCATCAGATCCGGGGCCGGCGAGGCGAGCACGTCGGGCGTCGGCTGCACTGCGATCTTCTCGCCCTGGGCCTTGCGCTCGATCAGCGCCATCACCTCCGCCCGGTAGGTGTCGCTGTAGCGGCCGGGCTCGAACTCGCCGGCGAGCGAGTCGACGAGCTGCTTGGCGACGTCCAGCTCGCGCTTGGTCGTCTTGATCTCGCCCGCCTCGGCGACCTCGTCGAGGCGCTCGGGGGGGAGGATTTCATCGGCGAAGATCATCGTCGCCATACCGAGCACGTCGTCCATCGGGCGCAGTGCGACGAGCTGCTCCTTGGAGCGGATCACGACGCGCGCGATCGCGACCTTGCCGGTCTCGCGCATCGCTTCCAGCAGCAGCCGGTAGGGCTTGGCGCCGCCCGGACCGGGCGCGAGGTAATAGGGATGGTCATAGAAGACAGGGTCGATCTCGGAGAGCTCGACGAAGTCCTCGATCTCGATCGTCTTGGTCTTCTTGGGCTGAAGTGTCTCCAGCTCGCCGGGCTCGATCACCACATAGCGCTCGGGCGCGATCTCATAGCCCTTGACGACATCCTCGTAGGGGACCTCCTCGCCGGAGGACGGGTCAACGCGCTTCTGGGCGATGCGCACCCCCGTCTTGCCCGAGAGCTGGTGGAAGCGCACGCTCTTGCGATTCAGGGCGCTGTAGAGCTTCACGGGCACGCTCACCATCCCGAAGCTGATCGCGCCGGTCCACATCGCACGGGGCATGGGGGAAGTACTAGCACGTAGCAGCGCCACCGGACAGCAATGCAAATTCCTGTGCCAAACGCTCACGGCCGTATGAGGGCGCTTGCCCGTCCGCTGCGAGATCGGGGAGACTGTTGGGATGGCCGCCTCGGCGCTGCAGGATCGCCCCGTGGAGCTGCTCCAGCAGCTGCTGCGCTTCGACACGACCAATCCTCCGGGCAACGAGCGCGAGTGCATCGAGTGGATTCGCGGCCTGCTCGAGGAGCTCGGTTGCGAGGTGCGGATTCTCGCGCGCGAGGAGGCGCGTCCCAACCTGATCGCGCGCATCGCCGGGCGCGGAGCAGCCGCGCCGCTGCTGCTGCAGGGCCACGTCGACGTCGTCGCCGCGCGC
>JACDGG010000073.1 GCA_013815355.1 Solirubrobacterales bacterium | reverse complement strand
GATCACGCTCCACGTCAGTCAACTCCAACACCTGCCTGGGCCGTCCAGTTCTTGACATACCAAAGCATACCATACTTACCACCCGAACTTAAGACGCACGACACTAGTTGTTGACGCTTGTCGAAGTTGCGGCTAGTGGGCCGTCCAGGATTGTTCGACCGGGCTTGGGGCTCCGAAGTCCTGTGCCCGAGCGAGATCCCGGCCCCGGTTTCGGGTGCAACGTTCGTGGACGACCAACTAGCCGCGCAGGACGCAGGCCACTAGCGCTTTGGTTTCATGGGCCGCAACCACCGTGACGCCGGGTGGGGGTGCTGCTTTGCACGGCCGCGCGACAGGATTGACAGTCGGCGGAAGCAATGTCGCCGCGATCGAATACCGCCCTGGAGGCAGCGCGAGGCGATACGTGTGCCCCGATTCGACGTACCTGTCCGTCTGGGCGATCGTGAAGCCATCTACGGTCTTAACGACGAGCCGGAGCTTGATTCGCGACGGCCCTACTTTCCGATTTGGCAGTCCGCCACGATCGACCCGCAACCGGATTGCTAGCGTGCCGCGCCGGCCCTCGCGTGCTGCCGCAGGGCTCAGGCTAGACCCGCCCACAATCAGCACCATCCCAAGTATCGCGACTAGTCTGCTCATCGTGACCGCTTAGTTTAGCGCTCTCGCGGTGCCCAAGGCCGCTACCCCGCGCGCAACGTCATCGCTGACGGCCCGCCCCTCCACCTGTCCGGTGTGAGCGTCGAGGATGAGGGTCAAGACGCTACCCGTGGGCGCCGGCTGCCCCTGTGGCACGCGCGCGTTGTCCAGCACGAAATCGCCGCGCATGGTCACAACGACGACCTCGCTCGCCTCCAGCGCTGCCATCCCGGGGTCGGGTGCTGAAGGTAGAACGTTGTGCGGGTCAACTTCCATTGCACTTCTGAGGGACGTGTCGACCGCTCGCACTTCGCTGGGAGCAGAGACGTGAGCGAGGGAGGCGACCTGCCGGGCAATACTCGTCACCTGAGTGTCGGCGAGCACGGGGCCCTTTGGCGCTTCGTACTTTGGTGCTTCGGCCTGATGAGGTCCTTCGCCCACCGGAGTGCCCGACGTTCCAGCCGAGGCGAATGTCTGTGTTACCCCGAGAACAGCAGTCGCGACCAACGCGATCGTGGCGAGCACACGGATGCGCCAGCTCATGCCACCAAAGCGAAATCTCTTGTTTCTCATCCTTTTCTCCATTTCCGTCGGTACGAGGGGTCAGCAACCCGGCACGGAGAAGGCCACCGAGCCCCAGTGCCGACCGGGAGCGGGAACGTTGAGACAGAGCGGTTTGTTACGAGCAGCAAACGGATGGTTCCACGCCGATTCCCAGTTTTCATACCAGGCGCCGTTCGTCCACTGTTGCCATCCCACGAGCAAACCGTTGTTGTTTGCGCCACTCGTGGTAGTCGTCGCAAACTCAAGTCCGCCGTTAAGTTCCTTGCTAGATTTGGGAAAGCTCGTAAAGCAGTTGGAAGGCGTTTTATCCCATGCCCAGGTTAGGCACCATTCACCATTTTTACCGTGGGGCTCATTGATGTAGTAGCTGAACCAGTTGTTGTAGCCCGGCCCGGCGGTCGGCCAGACATATTCCCAGTAGTCTTTCGAGTTGTACTGTCGTGCTACAAAGTATCGCGGTTCTGTCCCGCTGTAAGGCCAGCCCACGGTTGCCCCGGCCTCGACCCATGCGCCGCTCGAACTGAACCCCGGGAAAGCTACCCAAACCTCATTGTCGAGAAAGCCGCCTTCTCCTTCCGGGCTCCAGTTCGGCACTTGCCCGTAGTAGATGTCGACGCTCGCATACGCCCCCATGACTTCGGCAGGTGAGCCCGTCATTTCCCAGTCCTCGATTGCGTAGCAGTGCTGTTCTGATTTGACGCTGCAAGCGTGGGCCGGAGTCGGCATCACGAGCGCGACGATTCCGGCCGCCCCTGCGAAGCCGAGAAGCAACCTCGCCGTGATTCGTGGGACAGCGATCAGTCTCATGTTTCTGGCCCCCAGTTTTGCTTTTGTTGAGGTGTTGGATCGGTCGAGGCGCGACGTGCTTCTACGAAGTCTGCAGCGGGAACGTCGCGAGGGTCGCAACGCGCCCTAGCTGACCGCTGTTCATTACCTAGCTTACGTCAAGTGCCCACACACTAACGAGTGGCATGCGGCTAGGTCAAGACTCAAGTTCGCTACAGATCATTGGAGAACCGACTGGTATCTAGGTAGCAAACCACGTTCGCTATGGTTGGGATCTCTACTGACGCGAGCAGTAGTTACTGTAGCTCACACACCAGAACCCGCGTCCACAAACCGCCCGGGTCGGCGGCATCTTCTGACCCCGGTCCGCCGGCCCCGCTTACCAGCCGCCAAAGCCCTAGTCGCCGCCAAGGAGAAACGCCCTTACCGGCTTTCCGACCGAACTGTCGCGAACATCAAGCATCCCTCGCAAGCCGAAACCCACCAACCCCGTCGGACGTTTACTGGCTGGAGTAGTATGGCCGCGTGGTGCTGTCACTTTTCTAGGTGTCACTCGCTGGGGACGCCGCTTGACACGTTTCCAGCTTCGGTTCAAGACCGCGACCAGCGTCTTGGTCTCGCGCGGGCGCCTGGACTCCCTCAAGTAGCTCCGCCGGGGTAATCCCAAGTGCCGCTGCGATGGCATCCAGCGTAGAAAGTCGCAAATCCTGTTCACCTTTCTCTACCCGTGCGATCGTAGAGCGGACGGTTCTGGATGCGACGGCCTGAGCGTCAACTGCGAGCTGCTCTTGGCTAAGTCCTTTGGCCATACGCAACCGCCGGACGTTAGTACCAACTCGGCAGAGAAGCGTCGCCGTCCTATCGAGTGCGGCTCCCAGCGCAGGTCCATCGTCACGGGTCATGTTGAAGATACCTGCCGGCTGTGGGACACCCATCGAGGAGCGTGTCAGGCGAGATCGAGAAGGCTTCGCAGAGGATCAGGATGATCTGGAGGCTTGGGTCCCCACCGCGTCCGAGTTCGATCTTGCTGACCGTCGATTCAGAGAGCCGACAGCGCCTAGCGAGCCCCGACGATGTCAGGTTGGCAGCCGTGCGTCGCTCACGGACCTTCGCGCCGAAAGCACGTTTCAGCTCCAGCCGCTCGGCCGCCGCATCGAAACGCGCCTCAGCCATCGATCAAAGCATCTGTTGGGGACGCCTTGGGGTGTCCCCAACAGCGCCTCTCACTGTCTCTCGATGCTTCTGATCCAGCGCATGACGAGTGGGGTCTCGTAGGTCGGGTCGATCGGGTGGAAGACACGCACGATCTCTTGCCTGCGCACAACGAGCGCGAGGGGCTCATAGACCCGCTCGCTACGGGCTCCGGTGGTGGGGAGATGGAGCGGGTGGTCGGAAAGCTTGAGCTCGGGGTCGCTCAGGAGAATGAATGGGAGCGGGATGAGGCTCGCGAATCGCGCCTGCTCGATCGCGGACTGCGAGCTCACGCCGATCACGTCGTAGCCCATGCGCTGTAGCTTCTCTTCGCAGCCCATCCAGGCCACCGCACGCCGCTCGTCAACACCACTAGCAAGACCTTCGTCAGGGGTCATCGACTCCTCAGTGGCGGGATAGAAGAAGACCACCAGCGACCGACGCCCCGCGAGTCCCGCGAGGCTCAGGAAAGCTTCATGCGCGTACTGCAGCTGAACGTCCGGCAACGGGCGTCCAACTAGGCGGGTTTCCAGCGTGCCGCCAGCATCCTTCGGCAGCGCCAGGCGATCACTCGTCAATCTCGGTGAGATGCTCCCTTGGCGTGTTCGCCTCGGAGGGTTCTGTCGCTTACGCCGCATCCGTCAACTCCGGTGTGGGCGGCTAGGGGTGCTGAGAGGTGGGCGTCGGTAGCGGCGGGAGACTGGATCGCGTTCGATGAGGCCCGCGGCCGTCCAGGTCTGCAGATAGCGGTGGGTGGTCGAGGGCGAGATCTCGGTCTCCTTTGCAACCCTCGTGACTTCACGTGCTGTCCCATCCGCCGGGAATTGCGCAAGGACGATCAACGCCCGCAACAGCGACCGCGAATATTTGTTGTCCTTCAGCAACGGCCTCAAGAACGACGCGAGCGCCTCGGGATCCTCAAGCGCAGAAGCAAACGCTTGCCCGAGAGCAGCAGGCCCCGTGGCTTGCTGAACGACGGTCTCGACCTGCGCCACAGACAACGTGACAGCGACCTCCGGCAGCCCGGCTGGGGCCTCCCCAGCCGCACGGGCCACCGCACCGTCTCCGCGTGATATCGAGTCGCTCATTGCGCGAGCCGGTAACGACGTGTTTTAGGGTCACGCTGCAGCAGGCCGACTTCGACCAGCGTGGTGACGTACCGGTGTGTGGTACTCGGATTCATCTCAGTCAGGCGTGCAAGGTCGTTGATGCCGAGTTCACTCCCGTCTTGCGGAAACGAAGCAAACAGCAGTAGGCCCGCGAGGAACGACCGAGAAAA
Source organism: Solirubrobacterales bacterium (assembly GCA_013815355.1). Lineage (GTDB taxonomy): Bacteria > Actinomycetota > Thermoleophilia > Solirubrobacterales > Solirubrobacteraceae > Palsa-744. The sequence continues at coordinate 8,624 of JACDGG010000073.1, read as the reverse complement.
TCGCTTGTTTCTAGGGAAGCGAGCACAGTCGGTATGTCTCGCGCGTGAAGACCTCGGCTTAGGATCGCGGCGAGACTTTGCCCGCCGGCCCTAGCCCGCAGGATCTGACCGACTTGCTCTTTCGACAAGTCGAGCGACACCGCAGGCGAAGCGGCGCCGGTGCCGGGAGGCAGCGACGCCGCGACGCTTCTCTCGGCGGGTGTCGACTGGCTCATAGCCGTCCTATGGCGTCGTGTGTGCCTACCGTCGCGAACTCGGTCACACCGTCCGCAGTGACCCAATATTGAAGGCGGGAGGCGCCCTCACCGAGGAGCCTGCAGATCCAAGCCTTCGCCCCGTCTGCGCGGATGAGCTGGCCAGCGGAGCCCGCGCCGCTGGCGCGGAGATGATGCGGCTCCAAGCCAGGCATTCCTTTCGCGCGCCCCGATGCGACCATCGCACAGGCCCACGCGATCCTCTCCAGCGGTGTGCCGGTGAGCTCCTCAACTGACTCGATGAACCGCGCACCAAAGACGTAGCCCCCGGGCGGGAACTCTTGACGGTCCACGGCAGACGGCAAGGCACCTAGCCACGCGCGCGCGATGAGCCTATGCATCCTCGCGTCCCTATCCATCGTCGCGACCAGTTCAAGCTCGGCGTGATCGAGACCCGCCAGCTGTAGCGCGGCGAGCTGCTGCTCGGCGACCGCGAGACTCGCTTCCAGTGTTTCAGCACGTGTGATGGCTTCCCGGCAATCGGTGCGACTATCGCGCAGCTGGCTAAGCGTGTCGGCGGCTCGCTGCTCCGCGGCCTGTAGCCGCTCCTGCATCGCCGCGACGTGGCCGCTAACTCCTGGGCGGCTCAACTCCAACGCCTCAGCGAGCCGCTCGGCCGGGCTTCGGCGGTCGGCGTCAATGTGAGCGGCTATCAGCGGGTGCTCAGCCGGGTCACTGTCCTGGGATACGCCGGGCCAAAAGATGCGGGCATCCCCGCCGTCAACCGCAAGCTGCTGCCCGAGTGCCTGCGCTAGGCGCCTGCAAAGATCCTGAGTCCCAAGCACATAAATCGAGATACGCGGGTCAAGCACCTGACGGATCGCGGTCGGTGGAAAACCGGGCTCCTCCTCACCCTCCCTGAATGTGAGCACTACGACCGGAGCCTCGCGATCACGACGACGCAAATCAGTCGTCAAGCGGCGGAGATCCTTCCTAGATGCAAGGACAGAGACCGGGGCAGGCTCGCCGTCGCTTGCCGCGGCCGTCGCCGGTCTCGGTACGGAGCGCAACCGCAGAGCGGCCTGTTCTCGTGCGCCGAGATCGACCCTCTCGGCAGACCTGAGCGCGAACTCCGTCGCGAGCCGCTCCAGCGCGCCCTCCCCGTAGAACCCGGTGCTGTCGTAGATCAGCGGATGCCACGATGGTTCGCTGTCTTCATCGACGCCGGGCCACCAAACCCTCGCAGCACCGTTATACGCCCCAAGCCGCTCAGGCAACAGGCCGTTTGCCGTACGAGCCTCCCGCGGCTCAATGACATAGATCGGGACAGTCGACCAGATCCGCACGCGGACCCGCTCGACCGCCAACGCCGGATCGCGCGTTCCCGCACGGCAAGTCAGCCCAACAATCGGATACTCGCGATCGGCGCGAAGAATCTCCGCACACATCGCTCGCGCCCGGCGCTCAGACGCCACTCTTAACGTAGGACCAAGATCATCGGGTCGTGCAGTCGCGACTCGTTGCTCGGACGACAGCTCACGCCTCTCTACTCGCGAAGGCCGCTCATCCCCGGAAGCGCACTCCTGACTAGCGGTACATACCGCCCTGGTCACTTGAACCTCGCCGCGAGCGGGCTCCGCCCAAGCTCGGGCACAATTTGGGCCATTCGCATCTCAGTTCGATCGCACAACATGGTTCGGCATGTTGGCACAGCCTTCGCACTCGAACATTCGGAAGTGCGCTCGAGAAATGGAAACGTTGCAGGCGCACGCAAAGCGTTGCTGGAGCAACGTCCGCACTGCATTTTCCGTGCCCGCAACGCTCCAAACGCGGCGCAGCAGGCTTCTTCCTCGCGACCGGGATCGGTGCTGTCTCAGGGGTCTAGCGGCGCCTTCGCAGCACGACGCGGCCTCCTTTTCCGGGGACGAGGATTGCGCTTCGCCATCGCGGCGCCTCCACTTGGGCGCTCGCGGCGAGCACGCGCCTTGTGGCTAGTACCTCTCGAAGGATAGTCTTGACCTCAAGCAGCGCGAAGTGTCGACCGAGGCAGTGCTTGCGCCCGCCGCCCCAGGGAAGCCAGGTGCGTGGTTGCTGTGTTTCGTCGATGAAGCGCTCGGGTCGGAATTCGTAGGGTCTTGGGTAGAGCTCTGGGTTGTGGTGCATCAGGTAGGTGCAGCCTGCGAGATGCACGGGGGGCCGGTAGGTCCGGCCCCCGATCTCGACGGGCGCAATGACCTCGCGTGGGATGACGAAGAGGAAGACTGGCCTTCGGCGCATCGTCTCGTTGACGGTCGCTGTCAGGTACTCCTCGTCGGTGCCGGCGTCGATCTCCTCAAGCAGCTTGTCCTGTACGGGCTGGTGATGTGCGAGCAACTGAAACGCCCACGCCAGCTCGCCGGTAGTCGTCTCGTGGCCGGCGAGGATCATGGACATGAGGTTGTCGCGGATTTCCCTGTCGGTCATCGGCGCGCCGTCTGCTTGCTCGCCGTCGAGCAGCATGTCAAGCAGGCCTGTCTGCTCGCAGCCTCGCTCAGCGCGTCGCCAGCTCATCAACCCGTAGATGAGCATGTCGGCCTGCGTGCGTCGCTGGATAAACGTCCTCCACGTTGGGCGCCACCCCGGCAGGTATCGCAGGTTTGGCTCTTGTAGCAGGAAGCTCGTGGTGATGGTCAGCATGCTCATCAGCTCGGCGTGGAGCTCATCGAGTGTCTGTGCTTGCTCTCCGAAGATTGTCTTCAGGATTACTCGCAGGGTGAGTGAGCGGAGGCGTGGGTGCAGCGCAAGCGCGGTGTCAAGCGGCCACGCGGCGACCTCCCTCGCGACCATCTCCTGCAGCATCGCAGCGTGCTCCCGGATAACACGCTGGTGAAAGGCCGGGGTGATTGCTCGGCGGCTCGTTCGATGCTCCTCCTCCTCGAGCAGCATGAATGAACGTTTGCCGATGAGCGGCGTCAGGATCTTCGATCCTGCGCCCGGATGAAGGACGGCAGGGTCGGCCGTTAGGACAGCTCGGATGTCCTCTGGGTCTGAGAGGAACACCAGCGGCGGCATGTAGATCGGGTAGACCGTGAAGCGGTCACCGAAGCGTCGGTGTGCCTCCTCGAAGTAGCGAAACGCAAACCAGCGGCAGCCAGCTGTTTGGATCGTCGCTGGTAGCTGGCCGCTCGACGGTAGTTCACCTTGGAGGCGAGCGATGAGTGATGGGGTTTTGGTGAATGGCATTCTGTCTTCTCCTTTGTTGGTTAGGTGGAGCGCACGGCGTAGGCGGTTCGCCATAGCCGCAGTACGGGAACAAGGACGCGAGTCAGCGACCCGCCGTTGGCGGCGAGCGTCCTGGTGCTGTCACGCGTCGCGGGTATGCGTGCGCTGTCCTTGGACAGGTAGAGCGCCGCCATGCTGGCTGCGATGACGATGTGCTTCTCGCCGCTTCTCAGGCCGGCGGCTTCGCCCATGCAGCGACGAAGCAGCCAGCCGACGCGCTCGGTAGCAACGGCGCGCGAGGGGTAGTGCGAGACGTAGATGTGGTCGCCTGACTCGCTGTCCTCGACCTGGTCGACGTAGCTGTCGAGCATCGTCGCCGCGACCGACACCCACGGGAAGTATGTGCTGTGTGTCCGCTCGACCTCTGCCGTCTCACAGCTAGGTTCGGTGGCAAGTGCGAGCAGCGCGAAGATCGTCAGTCCGGCGCTACTCGCACCGCTCAGCTCGAACCAGCTCGCCTCGTGTCCCGTCGGGAACTCCGCTTCGCTCCACGCCTTCAGCGATGCGTTCCGGCGAGCCGCGTCGAGGTCGTGGTTGAGCGCGAGCACCTGCGCTCGTCGGGCCTCTTGAATGACCAGCGGTCGTACCTGCTCGTATGCGGGGAGTGAAAGGCAGCATTCGCGGCACGCATCGACGAGCGCGTCCAGATAGCCGCCGTCATCGCGCCACGGGTGGTGGCGGTAGTAGTCGGAGCGCCCTCCTCCGGGGTTGAGGGCGTCTGTCAGGGCGAGGTGGAGCTGCCTGCCGTTTATCTCCTCCGGTGAGCGCTCGTGGACACTGTCGAGGTAGTCCCAGATGAGCTGGTAGGCCACGACGAGGCGCAGCAGCACCGGACTGCGCGCGCGGGGAAGGATCGTGAAGAGAGCAGCGCCATCGGTCTGACCGCGCTTATGGGTGATCGCGCTGAGCGCATCCTCGCGGATCGGCGCGTCGGGGATCGCCTCGGCGAGTGAGCGCCAGTGGGCGACCTCGCGCGCAACTGCCGGCAGACCCCACGTCAGCTCTCGCGCGGCCCCCACGAACAGGGCGCACAGTTGTCTGAGCGAGAGTGGTGCTGGATCTGAAGCGTCGCCTCGGAAAGCCCTCGGATGCGCGTCAGTACGCCGGGCTGACGGACCTGGCCCGCACACGCACGGCGAGGTATCCCGGTACAGCGAGAATCGCGACCGCGACGACGCTGACCAGAGCGAAGCCCGAGATCGCGGCGACGCCTTCGATGGTGAACACGATCGGGAACCCGGTCACGACCGAGAGGAAGTGGCTACCGAGCAGTTGGGCGTAGAGCCCGAAGATCGCGCCTATCAAGCTGCCGGCGCCGAGCAGGACGGCGCTCTCGCACACCAGGGACCGCCAGAGCACACGTTGCGGGAGGCCGTTGCTGCGGTTAAACGCAATGCGATCCCGCCGCTGCCAGAGCAGCGAGGCCATCGCGGCGACGATCGCGAGGATGGCCGAGGTCAGCACGAGGCGACGTATCTGCGTGAGCCTTGCCAAGCCCTGCGCGGCGAGCGCATAGTGGCGCTGCGCACGTTCGCCTGCGGTTTCAACCGCCAGCCCCCGCTGCGAGCCGAGCACTGCCGCGACGCCGCTGCGAACGGCAGCGAGCGACGTGCCGGAGGCGGCCTGGATCTCGTATGCGCTCGGGTCGCTGCCTTCCCAGCCACGCGCGTAGTCCGTGGCGTTCAGCAGAACCGCGCCCGGCGGCCATCCGAGGTTTGTCGTCACCCCAGCCAGCCGCATTCTCAAAGGACGCGGAGACGGCAATGTGAAGGTCTGTCCGACCCGCAGGTGGTATTCGGAGGCGAGGGCCTGGGAGAGCAGCGCCCACCCAGCCGCGCGCAGCCTTCGCGATGCGAGCCCACGCCGTGAGCTCAGGAGCTGACTCGATGGGACAAGGCTGCGGGAGTCGCGCGCTGGAGCGATGACCCACAACCTGCGCGTGCCCCAGTCCAGGAAGCTGCCTCGGTACACACTGACCTGCCTGACGCCGGGCACATGCGCGAGCGCGGCTGTGTCAATCGGGTCAAACGTGACCGTGCTGAGCAGGCTCGAGCTTCCCCTTGGCGTGATCCAGACGTCTGCGCTTGAGTCGAGGTCGTGGGCAGAGGCATCTAGCCCGCGTTTGAGGTTCGTCGCTACGCCTTGGAACTCAACGACACCGAACACGGAAACGGCCGCGAGGGCGGCCACGGCGAGGGACCGTACCCGCGTCTGCGGAGCGCGCAACTCGTCAACGGCCATCGACGCCCCGACGCCGCCGAGAAACCTCGAGGTGAACGCGAAGAGCCGCAGGAGACCGTCGAACAGCAGCGGCAGCAGACACACGAGGGCCGCGATGAGCGTCGCGTTGCCGATGACTGCTGCCCTAGTGTCGGCGAGCAGCACAAGAGTGGTCAGCGCCAGGAAAGCCATGCCAGCGATGAGCAGCGCGAGCCGGGTTCGTCGCGAGAGCGCGAACTGGCGTGGCGCTCCGATCCGGCGTGCGAGGATCTGCCGGACGGGCCAGAGGACCCCGGCGACGGCTGCCACCACGCCCACTACGACGGCTATCGCCATGCTTTGCCAGGCTACGATCCGGTCGTTTCCGACAGGGAACGCGAATGACAGGTAGCCGGGCTGGGTGCGGAATACCGCGATCGAGAGGGCGTCGCCGATCACCAGGCCAAGCGCGCAGGCAAGGACGCCGATTATGAAAGCGTCGAACAGCAGAACCTGGACGGTGATTCGCGGGCTGGCGCCCTGCTCGCGTAGGTCTTCGACTAGCTTGCGTCGCGCAGGGATGGTCACGAGCATGGCGTTCAGCGCGAACATGAATCCGACCAGTGCGCTGATCGCGCTGAAGAGTTGCTCGCTTTGGCTCTCCGGCGAGACAGCGACCGCGAAGAGCTGCGAGTCGAAGTTGCCCGGATTCAGGTTGATGTTCGATCTTGTGGCGAGCCCTGCGAGCGCGCGGCGTACCCTCGTCCCTTGGCCCTTCCGGTAGCGGATGAAGATACGCGTGAGTCGGTGTTCGCTGTTCGTGAGGTGCTGGGCGTAGTTGATCGACGTGACGGCCACGGGGCTGTGCACGAGCCCGCCAACATCGGCTTGCGTGAGCGGCGGGCCGAGCAGCGTTTCCGTGAGCCGTCCGCCGATCTGCAGCTTTATCAGCGGACCTGCGTTGATTTCACTCGCGAGAGGGCCTGGCAGCGCGACACCCTTTGCATGACGGAGCAGCTTCGCCGAGAAGCGGTGCAGGAGTGGGACGGTCGAACGCAGCGCCGCTGGATCGACTCCGATCAAATCGACCGAGCGTTCCCCTGCTTCGCCGATCACGTTGACCTGGCGCTCCAGGATGGGGAACGTGCTTCGCACGCCCGGCTCGTGGCGCACCGCTTCGAGTACTCCTTCGCTGAACCCTTCGGGGCCGCGCGCGTCGAGCTGTAGCTGCGAGGCGCCGACGAGCTGAGTGTTGAGCTGAGTGACCGACCGGCTGAGGCTGGTGCTGGAGACCTGCGAGGAGAACAGCAGCGCAACGCCGACAGATATACCGAAGGTCGCGAAGGCCAGCTGAACAAGGACCGATCGGGCACCGATATGGCCCTCGTATATGTAGCGGACGCTCGAGAGCTTCATTTCGCTTTCCTCTTCAGTCCGGCGGCGAGGACTCGGCCAGTACGGGGCTTCGATCGGCCGCGTAGGCCCCGAGCCGCCCGTCGCGCAGTTCGAGAACCTCGTCGGCGAACTCCACGGCTTCGGGGTCGTGCGTGGCGAGCAGCAGCGCGACATGCCGCTCGCGGCAAAGATCGCGCAGGAGAGCGAGAACTTTCCGGCTGTTCTCGGTGTCGAGGCTCCCGGTCGGCTCGTCCGCTACCACTAGCTGCGGGCCTGTGGACAGCGCGAGCGCGATCACTACCCGCTGGCGCTCCCCCATCGAGAGCTGCTCGACCTTATGGTGCAGCCGATCGCCGAGCCCGAGCCGCTGCAGTAGCGGCACGATGGCGCGGTCGGCGTGCCGAACATCGCCCATCCGCAGCCGCACCGACGCGGCCCCGACCGCAGTGGCTCCGGGCTGAAGGATTCCGGGATGTCCGATGACACCGAGGTGGTGAAGCCTGTACTCGTCGCCTTCCTTGCGGGACATCGCGGCGACATCGCGGCCGTCGACCTTCACGCTGCCGCGGTCAGGCGCGATACGCAGCCCGACGATCAGGTTTACAAGGGTCGTCTTCCCGGAGCCGCTCGGGCCGTAGAGCGCCACGAATTGGCCTCGCGCGACGCGCAGCGTCACCCCGTCGAGCGCGGGGACCGCGACGCGACCGAGCTTGTGGTGCTTGGCGAGGTCGCGAATCTCGAGCACCTTATGCGGAGCCTGCGCCTCGTGACCCTTGGTTCTCGGCGGGTTTGGGGAAGGGGATGATCACGTCGTCGCGATCATCGTGTGTGCCCACCGGCCGGCCGGCGCGCCGCCTCAGCGTTTCGCGGCGCAGCGCCCACACCTCATCCGCGAGCACAACCGCCGAGTCGAAATAGCCAGCACTCAACAGCACACCGCAGCGAGGCTCAGAGTCTTCCACCAGCGAGCGCAGAAGATCCGAGGCCATGTCCGTGTCCGGGCCTCCGAGAGCGTCGAGCAGATCATCGATGATGACGAGCTGCGGGCTTCCCGCGAACGCGCGCGCGAGACCCACGAGCACACGCTGCCAGTTCGATAGCTCTCCCCACCGCCGACCGACGCAGTCCTGCGCACCAACACGCTCCAGCGCACGCCCCGCCAGCAACCGGACATCACGGTCACGCTGCCGGCCGGCATGCACAGCAAGCGGCGACCCGACGTATTTGGAAACCTCGAGCTCTTGGTGCGGGCCATCGCGGTTGACCCACATGACGTCGCGCCCCAACACCGGCACGTCCGGCCGCTCACGCCGCAGCCGCCAACCCCGCCACGTCCGCCGCTGTCTGCCGGCCGAGAGTGCCCGGCCCCCCACCGACACGCTCCCCGAATCCGACATCTCCATCCCGGCCGCGATCTGCAGCAACGTCGTCTTGCCGCCAAGCCGCGGAGCGATGACCGCGACGATCTGCCCCCGCTCAACCTCAAGCGAGACATCCCTCAACACGCCCAAATACGACTGGCCCCGCCAATACCCCTTGCAAACACCCTCCAACAACAACAACTCACCCACCAAC
>JACDGG010000271.1 GCA_013815355.1 Solirubrobacterales bacterium | reverse complement strand
CAGACGCGGGTAGCGCTGTCGCTGCCGTTGCGCCGTTCAGCCATGTCGGGCCCGGTCGTCGTCGTCATCGCGGCGGCGGCGCCGCCCGCGAGCACGCGGCGCACGAGCCCCGGGGCGAGGATGCGCAGCGCGGCGGCGAGCGCGTAGGGGCGCGGCACGTAGCGCTCGGCGCGACGGCCGAGCCCCGCTTCATAGATCGCCTCCGCGCCTTTCTCGGGCGTCGAGACGAGCCACCGCGTCCACGGCTTCTCGGTCAGCTCAGCCTGCGGGAAGCCCTCGGTGGAGATGAAGCCGGGAAGCACGAGACCCACATGCACGCCGTTGCGTGCCTCCTCGGCGTGCAGCGAGTCCGACCAGCCCGCGAGCGCGAACTTCGATGCGCTGTAGGCGCCCGATCCGGCGCGTGCCACGCGCCCGGCGGTGGAGGCGACGTTGACGATCGCGCTCGGCGCGCTCGCGCGCAGCAGCGGCAGAAGTGCCTCGGTGAGGCGCAGTTGCGCGTCGAAGTTGATCGCCATCGTGCGCCTGACGTTCTCATAGCCGCCATCGGCGAAGTCGGCGCGCCACGCGGCCCCGGCGTTGTTGACGAGCAACTCGAGTCGGCCGTGGCGCTCGAGCACGTGCGCGCGGATGCGCTCGGGCGCATCCTCATCGAGCAGGTCCGCGGCGAGGAAGCTGCTGCGCTCGCCGAGCTCTGCCGCGAGCGCGCTCAGGCGCTCCTCGCGCCGGGCGATCAGCACGAGCGCGGCGCCGGGCTCGCGAGCCAGGCGGCGCGCGGTGGCCTGCCCGATCCCGCTGGAGGCGCCGGTGATCAGCATTACGCGGTCTCGGGAGCTGCTGCCGGTTGGCTCGGCCATGGACTTCCTCGCTCTGATCGGGGGGTCGGCGGACGCCGGGCGGTTAGCCTGTCAGATCGGAACCCGATGAGCGAGACTGCACCAAGCGACCAGCACGGCGTCGCCTCCCCTCGCAAGCGCGAGGCCCTCGAGCTGTTCGCGGAGCTGCCGCGCCGCTACGACGCGCTGTCGGCGGCGCTCAGCTTCTGGCAGGACCCGCGCTGGCGGCGCGCGCTCGTGAGCGCCGTCGCTCCGCGGGCGGGTGAGCGCGTGCTCGATGTGGCCACCGGCACGGGGATGGTGGCCGCCGAGCTGCTCTCGCGCTGTGAGTGCTCGGTCGTCGCCGTCGACCAGAGCCCGGCGATGCTGGCGGCGGCGCGTGCGCGCTTCGCGGGCGAGCCCGCTTCGCGGATCGAGCTGCTGCAGGGACAGGCCGAGACGCTGCCGTTCGCAGATCGGAGCTTTGATGCGCTGACGTTCACCTACCTGCTGCGCTATGTCGATGACCCGGCGGCGACCGTCGCCGAGCTCGCGCGCGTGCTGCGCCCCGGCGGGCGGATCGCCTCGCTCGAGTTCGGCGTGCCGCCGCTCGCCCCGGCGCGCTGGGCGTGGCGCTTCTACACGGCGGTCGGACTGCCGACGCTCGGGCGTCTGGCCTCGCGCGAGTGGGCCGAGGTGGGTCGCTTTCTGGGGCCGAGCATCCGCGGCTTCTATGAGCGACATCCGGTCGAGCAGATCGTGGGCTACTGGCGCCGGGCCGGTCTCGAGGACGTCGTGGTGCGGCGCATGAGCCTGGGCGGGGGCGTCGTGATCTCCGCGCGCAAGTCCGCCGCCGGCGGAGCCTGAGCGGCGGATGGCGGGCAAGCTCGAGCGCCCGGCGTTCTACGCGCTCGGGCGCGGGCGCCTGGGAGATCTGCTGACGCTGCTTCACCTGCCTTACACGCTGTGGCACCTCAGCTACTTCGCGCTCGGCGCCGCCGTCGCCCCGAAGCTCCACAGCGATCGCCTGCTCTGGGGTCTGGCCGCGTTCGGCCTGGCTGTGGGCGTCGCGGCGCACGCGCTCGACGAGCGCCACGATCGCCCGCTGTCGACCACGATCAGCGACCGGGCGCTACTGACGATGGCCGTCGCGAGCCTCGCCGGCGCCCTGGCGATCGGAATCGCCGGTGTGCTGAGCGTGTCCGTGTGGCTCGCTCCGCTGGTGCTCGCGGGGACCCTGTTCGTGCCGGCCTACAACCTCGAGCTGCTGGGCGGGCGTCTGCACAGCGACCTCTTCTTCGCGATCGGCTGGGGTGCCTTCCCGGCGTTCACGGGCTACTTCGTCGACGCCGAGAAGGTCGCGCTGCCAGGGGTGCTGATGGCGCTCGGATGCCTGGCGATGAGCGTCGCCCAGCGCCGCCTGAGCTCACCGGCACGCGAGCTGCGCCGCCGCACGGCGGCCGTGAGCGCCACCCGCACGCTGCTCGACGGCAGCGAGCAGGAGCTGTCGCTGGCGTGCCTGCTGCGCCCGCTCGACGGAGCGCTCGCGGCGCTGTCGCTGGCCGTCTGCGTGACTGCCTGCGCGCTGCTCGCGGCGCGTCTGTAAGGCCGCTGCGCTCAGTGCGCGAGCCGGTGCGCGCCTGGCCCAGGATGCACCTCATAGGCATCCTCAGGGGGCGCTGTGCCCGGGTCGAACAGGCCGAGGACGCTGCCGCCGAAGCCACCGCCGACCATCCGCGCGCCGGCCGCTCCGGCGCGGTGCAGGCGCTGCACGGTCGCCTCCACGGCGGGCGTTGAGATCTCATAGCTGTCGCGCAGGCTCGCGTGCGAGGCGTCGAGCAGCGCTCCGACCGCGGCAAGGTCGCCGTCGTGCAGCGCCGCCACCGTCGCGCGCACCCGCTC
>JACDGG010000072.1 GCA_013815355.1 Solirubrobacterales bacterium | reverse complement strand
GCTCCGCGCAGCGCCTCCTCGGCCTCCGGCGTGTGCGCGAGCGCGGCGGCGAGCAGCGCCGCTGCGAGGCGGCGGTCCTGCTTGCGCGCGGCATGGATCAGGCGCCTGGCGTTGCGCGCATGGGCGCCGCCGGCGGAGTTGACGAGCAGGCCGAGCAAGCGCTTGGTCTCGGGCCAGCGCTGCACGGCGTACTCCTCGTGCACGTCGCGCGTGTACTCGGCCAGGCGCCAGATCCAGGCGTTGGCCTGGTCGCGGCGGCCGATGCGCCGCTCCACGAGCGCGCGCAGCATGATCTTCGTGGCCTCCTTGCGCTCCTCGCGCGGCCAGCCGCCGATGATGTCGATCGCCTCATCGAAGGAGTCCGGATCGCGCAGCGCGGCGATGTCGGTGAGCGCGCGCAGGCGCAGCTGGGCATTCTTGTTGCGCTTGACCGCCGTGATCAGGAAGCGCCCCCTCAGCTCGCCGGTCTTGTCGAAGTGCAGCATCGCCCGAGCACGGCGCCAGCCGTTGGGGGCCACGCGTGCGCCGGCCAGGGCCGCCCACAGGTGCTGCTCGCCGTAGTCGAGATGCTCGACGGCGATCCGCCACAGCTCGCGCTCGAAGACCGCGAAGCGGCGCTCCTCCTCGGCGCACACCGGCAGCACGCGCCGCTCGACACGCATCCGCCGGCCACGTCCGCGGCGCACGGGGCCGACGACGATCGCGCCGCCGCGATACACGTCGCGGTCGAGCAGCGAATGCAGGGTCACGACGGGGTCGTCGTGCTTGGTGGCGGGGTGCACGAAGTCGACGACGAGGCCGGCCTCCTTGCCAGGGTGCCGACGCGTGACGCGTCCGACGCGCTGCTGGTAGATGCGCTTGGAGGCCGTCGGCGCGAGATGCACGCAGACGGTCGCGCGCGGGCTGTTCCAGCCCTCGGCCAAGAGCTGAGCGTTGATCAGCACGTCGATGTCGCCGCGCTCGTAGCGCGCAAGGATCTCCACGAGCTCGCGCTTGGGCGTCTCGCCGGAGACGCCTTCGGCCTTGATGTTCTCCGCGCGAAACGCTTCGGCGAGGTTGTAGGCGTGGCGCACTCCGGCCGCGTAGACGACCCCGGGGACGCCGTTGAAGCGCGTCTTGTAGAGGTTCGCCACGGCCATGTTGAACGGCTGCTGATCGAGCAGTTTGGCGAGCTCGTCCTGGTCGAACTCGGTGTCGATCTCGCCGCGCCTGAGCGGCACCTTGGCGATCGTGCGTACGCCCACGCCGGGCGAGATGCGCACGCAGCGAAGCGGCGCGATCACGCCGCGCCGCGCCGCCTGGGCGAGGTCGAAGCGCGAGGTCTGCGTCGGGAACAGGTCGGTGACGTGCCGGGCGATCAGCGCGCCGGTGGCGGTCATGCCGATGAAGATCGGGCCGGTCCAGTTGCGGATCGCGCCACTGGTCTTCTCGCCCAGCGCGGTGTGCGCCTCGTCGCAGATCACGATCGTGTAGGCGCTTGAGATCTTGCCGGCGTTGCGCACGAACCACTGGTAGGTCTCGACGGTGACGGGCCCGTTGACGGAGTCCTCGCCCTTCAGGAGCGGTCGGCTGATGCGCTTGGAGTAGCCGCGGTCGCGCAGCTCGCCGTGGAACTGATCGACGAGGTTGCGCCGGTGGGTGAGGATCAGCACACCGCCGGTCTGCGTAGCCTCGACGAAGCCGAGCGCGGCGACGGTCTTGCCAGCGCCGGTAGCGTGCTCGAACCAGAAGCGCTTGGCTGCGTTGGGGTCCTCGGGCTGCTCGCCGAGCGACTCCTCCTCGTCCTCCTCTTCGACCCAGTCGCGCGGCTCCTCATCGGACTCGCTCTCCTGCTCGGGCTCCTCGGGCTCCTCGTCCTCCTCCGGCTCGTCCTCGAGATCCTCGTCCTCGTCGTCATCCTCCTCTGGTGCCGCGCGCTGCACGGGGCCGAGGTCCTCGTCATCGTCCTCCTCGTCCTCCTCGTCGTCCTCCTCCTCGTCCTCCTCGTCATCCTCGCGCTCGCGTGCGGCGGGCTCGGGCGCGACGTCCTCGTGGTCTTCGGGTCCGAGGATGTCGGCGGAGGCGAGCAGCTCCGGAGAGGCGGTGTCGGTGTGCCCATTGGCCGGCGCGGCGGCGCGCTGAGCCTCGGCGAGCAGCGCGGTGAGCGTTCCCGACAGGGCGTCGACCTGGTGTGCGGATAGGACGGTGCCATCGACCAGCGTCGGCTCATCCTCTGAGAGCAGGCGCTCGAGGCCGAGCAGCAGCGAGAACTCCCTGCGCCAGGCGGTGGACGGGTGTTTCGTCTTGGGGTCGGCGGCGAGCTCGGCGAGCGCCATGTCGAGCGCACGCCGGCGCGGGGTGCCGAGCGCGAGCGCGACAGCCGCATCCTCGCCCTCGTGCAGGAAGCGCTCGCGCACGAGCTTCTCCGCGCGAGAGATGTCGGCGGAACTTGGAATGGGCGCGGCCGCGAGGGCCACTGAGGTGGGCTCGGCCATAAGAGGCTCTGGACTTCGAGACAGAGCCGGCGTCGAAAGTGGCTTCGGCGCGGCTCGAAACTGTGGCGCCCGAATGGCGCCGTTAGCCGGATGCTCGGAGAGCCCCGGGACCTGACGTTCAAGAGAGGATATAGCACGCGCCAGCCCGATTGAAGGGGCCCGAATCTGACACCCTTCTCGCAATGATGCTGAAGCGCCTCTCGCTCGCCGCCGCGGGCCTGGCCGTGTCGATCCTCGTAATCGTCGGGCTGACGCAGTTGGGCAACTCCGCCTCGGCGCCGCGCGCCGAGCGCCTGACGCTCGCGCAGATGCGAACGCGCCTTTCCGGCTCGCCTGCACAGCTCGCGGCACTGCATGCGCAGGCCGGCGAGGTGCTCACCGGCGGCCTGCCTGCGCTGCGTGCGCGCCTGGCTTCGCTGCGCGGGCAACCGACGGTGATCAACAAGTGGGCCTCCTGGTGTCAACCGTGCCGCTCGGAGTTCGGCGTCTTCCAGCATGTCTCCCTTTCGGATGGCCGCCGCGTGGCATTCATCGGCATCGACTCCGCCGAGCCGCGGCGCGCCGATGCGCAGAGCTTCCTACGATCGTTCCCCGTGAGCTATCCGAGCTACTACGACAGGAGCGGCCAGGCCGGCGCGGCGATCACCGATTCGACGTTCACGCCGGTGACCGTGTTCCTCGACCCCGCCGGACGCCGCTACATCCACCAGGGCCCCTACCTGAGCACCGCGAAGCTCGAAGCCGACGTCCGGCGCTACGCGCTCGACGCCTGAGCGTGCCCGAGCTGAGGAGCGACCCGCTCAGCGGGCACCGCACAATCGTCGCCGGCGAGCGCTCGCGCCGCCCGGGGGGAGCACCGAGCTGCGCGCCGCCCGAGCCGATCGACACGGAGAAGGACCCCTTCGCGGCCGGGCACGAGGACCGCACACCGCCGGAGCTCCACGCGGTGCGCCCCGGCGGCGGCGCGGCGGACACGGGCGGCTGGACGGTGCGGGTGGTTCCGAACCTCTACCCGGCGCTCGAGCCCGCAACAGACGAGCCTCGGGGACCAGAGCCGCTGCGCGAGGATCTGTTCGTCTCGACCCCTGCCACGGGTGCGCACGAGGTGATCGTCAACGGCCCGCAATCGGTGCTCTCGCTCGCCGAGCTGCCCGTCGAGCAGGTCGTGGCCGCCGTCGAGGTTTGGCGCCAGCGGATGCGCGCGCACAGCGCGAGCGCCTACCTGCAGCTGATCGTCAACGAGCGCCGCGAGGCGGGCGCCTCGCTGCCGCACACGCACGCGCAGCTGTATGCGCTCGACTTCGTCCCGGCCACGGTCGCACGCGAGCGCGAGCGCTCCGGCGCCTACACGACGCGCACGATGGGCCAGAGCCTCCTTGGCGACCTCGTCGCCGAGGAGGTGCGCCGCGGCGAGCGGATCGTGGCGATCGACGAGGAGGCGGTGCTGATCGCCCCCTACGCCTCGCGGCTGCCGTTCCAGCTGATGCTCGCGCCGCGCACGCCGCGCGCGCGCTTCCAGGACGACGGTCCGCTGGGAGCGCGCCTGCTGCACGACGGCCTCTGCCGCCTCGCACGCCACCTCGGCTCGAGCCCGCCGCTGAACCTGTGGGTGCGCACGGCGCCGCGCGGAGCCGAGGACTTCTGCTGGCGGATCGACGTGCTCCCACGACTGACCCATCTCGCCGGCCTCGAGCTCTCCACCGACGTGAACCTCAACATCGTCGCACCCGAGCACGCCGCCGAGCTTCTGCGTAGCGCCTGAGCGCAGCGCCCGATCGCACCGAGCCGGTTAGTCTGCCCGGCAGCCCATGCCTCCCGAGGAACGCTTCGTCCCGCGCTTTGTCGCTGAGCCTCCCCAGGAGGAGCTGCCCTATGGGCGCTGGGAGGAGCGCCTGGCGGAGGAGCTCCTGAAGGCCGTGGCGGAGCTGCGCAGCGAGCGGGCCGAGCTCGGCGAGCCGGGCCCGATCGTGTGGTATCCGGACCGCTCCTGGCACGGTCGCACCTACGTGCCTGCGAGCACGCGCACGGACGCCGGCTATGAGCTGTTCGGCTATGTGCGCTTCGTGCCGGGCGGCGAGGAGGGCGAGCCCTCGGACTTCTCGGCGGTTGCGGACTTCACCGAGGAGACGGCCGAGCGCAACCCCGACTGGCGCCTGGATCTCTGCGAGGAGGTGATCGGCAGCTGGCGCGGGCAGTTCGGCACGGTCGCGGCGATGACGCTCGTGTGGGGTCGCCCGCTCGTCTCGGGCGGACGGATCGTGACGGCCGAGCTCGCCGATCTCGCGGTCGACCAGTGCGAGCTGCTCGATGAGCGCTTCACGCTGATCGCGCCCGACGACTACCGCAAGGACCTGCTCGAGATCAAGCTGTTCGACATCAAGGGCCGCGAGCTGGCGCGCGAGTCGCTCTATGCGGGCGAGGATGAGGACGAGGGCGGCGAGGCGACGGCGCAGGGAGCGGAGCTCTAGCGCTCCAGCGGCGCAGGCGGGCGAAGTTCGCCGGCTTGCCAGCGGCCCGGTCGCCGCCGAGCGCTATTCGCCCTGTTTGCGCTGCAGCTTTTCGTAGGCGCGCACTTCGGCCGCTTCTTCCTTGGCGAAGCGCTTGCGCGCGGCTTCTTCGGCGGGAGTCGATGAGTGCTTCGTGGACTTTTCCTTCTTGGCGGTGCCCTTGGAGTGCTTTGCGGAGCCTTTGCCGCCCCCGCCTTTGGCGCCCCCGCCTTTGCCGCCGTGCCCGCCGCCTTTGCCTTTGCCTTTGTGGCCTTTGCGCGTGGCGGCTTCGGCGGCTTCGGCCTGTTCGCTCTTGATCAGCGCTTCGCGTTTCTTCTTCAGTTCCGCAACTTCTTCAGCTTCGCGCAGCGCGGAGGCGCGTTTCGCGGCGGCGGCTTCCTTCTTGACTTCGGCTTCGGCGGGTTCTTCGGCGGCCGTGCCCACCTGCGCGACTTCCGCTTCGCCGCCTGAGCCTCCGCCGGAGGAACCGCCGCAGCCGCCGATCAGCAGCGCGAGCGCGAGCAGCACGGTCAGGACGGCGGCGAGGCGAGCCCAGGCCTGCAGGCGCGTCCGGGCGAGTGGGTTGCGGGCGGAGGGCATCAGCCGTGCGCCGTGGGGCTGGTCGACGTGGATTCGCCGCCGCTGTTCGTTTTGCTTTTCACGGTTTTCTTCTTCTTTCGCGAAGCTTCTTGCTGCTTCTTGGCTGCTTCACTTGCCACTTCGCGCTGTTTGACTTTAGCTTCCGCCGCTTCTTCTGTTGCCAGTGCCGTCTTTTCGGCAAGTTCCAAGCGCTTCTTCGCGCGCGCCGCGGCCGCAGCTTCTTTGCGCTTGGCGTTTTCTTCGGCGGCTTCTTCGCGTTTCTTGCCTTCCACCGCAGAGAGCACTTCGCGGTTCTTGGCGAGTTCGGCGGCTTCTTCCTTGCGCTGTTCTGCTTCTTCGCTGTGTTCGACCGCTTCTCCAGCCGGTTCCGAAGCTCGCGCGCCCGAGCCTCCGCCTCCCGTCCCGCACCCGCTGAGCACGGCGAGGACGAGCGAGCTCAAGAGCACTGCGGGAATACGACGGCCACCAGGGCACGCGTCGGTGAACCGCCAGGGCATACGGCCCAAGCTACCAGCCGGCCGACCACGGCTCAAGTTGCGGGAATCGACCTATCCAACGGCAAGCACGCTCCATGTATGACCCGCCGGGGCAGCGGAAGGGGCCACGGCGCACCGCGGCCCCTTCTTGCCAACTGTGTCTCGCCGGCTCTACTTGGTCTTGCAGGCTGCGAGCGCCTGTTCTTGCGCTGCACCGGCGGGAACGGGCGAGTTCTTGATGACTTCTTCGCAGACTTCGCGGGCGGCCACCTTGACGGCTGCGGTGTCGCCTTTGGCGGCCTTTTCACAGACAGCCTCGAGTTTCGATTTGGCCCCCGCGGGGAGAGTGCTCTGCGCCTCGATCTGTGACTTGCAGGTCGCTACGGCCGCTGCGATGTTGGCGGGCGGCACGGCGCTGGAAGACGTGGTACTCGTCGTCGAAGAGGTCGTGGTCGCCGCCGGGGTGCTGCTTGTGGTGGCGGCCGGAGTGCTGCTCTGGCTGCTCGTGGTCGAGCTACTGCTGCCACAGCCGGCGATGAGCACCGCGCACAGGAACAGGCCGATGAGCCACGAGGATCGGCGTCGAATCATGTTGGGGTCTCCCCTGGATTGAAAGAGCGCGTGTGCGCGGCCCGGCGGGCCGTTCAGCGAAGCGCCTAATCGCGCAGAGGCTATATAGCTCCACGGATTGGCGCGGGTCGGGGCATCTGCTGCGGATCGAGCTCGGCCGGTCCCGGGCTAGATCTTGCGATAGCGCGCGTCGGCGATCGAATACAGCGCGAAGCCGATCAATCCAACGGCGACGATTCCCAGGAGGATTGGTCCGTAGGAGTTCTCGGCGAGTTCGTTGAGCGCCCCGTCAAGCCCGATCGCCTTTTGAGGCTCGTAGTCGATCGCAGCCATCAGCAGGCCGTAGCCCGTCAAAGCGAACACGACCATCCTCGCCAGGTGACCAAACACCCCGACTGTCGCGTAGGCGCGCTTGACGCGGCGACTCATGCGGGCAGTTTCGGCCTTCTCCAGAAACTTTCGCGCGAGACCCTCGTAGGCTTGGTACAGGGCCACGCCGATGAGCACGACCCCGACCGCGCCGACAATCACCGGGCCGCCCGGCCAGCCCAACACCCCGGCGGTCGTCTTCTTCGGGGCGCTTGATCCGCCTCCGGCACTTGCGCCGCTCAGAATTTTCACCGCGGTCACGCAGAGCGCGCCGTAGACGAGCCCGCTGGCGAGCGCCGCCACGCGGTCAAATGCGCTGTCGGCTTCCTGGCGGCCGTGCCCGATCGCGGCACGGATCAGGCGCCAGGCGGCATAGCCCCCCAGTCCGGCGGCGACCGCGATGAGGAGCACCTCGCCAAACGATTGCCGCGCGATCGTCTGCAGGGCTCCCTGCTGGTTTGTAATGCGGCCTCCCGATCCCGTCGCGAGTTTGACGGCCAGGATCCCAATGATCCCGTAGACGACGCCGCGGGCGAGGAGCCCCGCTCGCGCGAGCCAGCCGAACTCCGGTCGGCGGGCAAGCGCCTCTCCGCCCCGTTGAGCGCCGCGGAGCGCGGCCGGTGCTCTGCTCGTGCCCCGCTCCCCCATTGGGACCGAGCATATGCCCTGCGTCTCTCGCGCACAATCGGATGCACGCTGATCGTTGGCGATTACCGCGGTTTTGGGGCACTCCCATTCCGTGGCGTGCGCGCCCTGCAGGGTCGGCCCAAGCTGCAGCGTCAGGTTGCTACCGCCATTGCTACCTCGGCGCGGCCGTAGACCGCTGTCTCGGGCTGCGCGAGGACGCAGCCGTCATCGTGCGTTCGCGGGCCGCATGCGCAATGCGCGCGCGACCGCAGCCAGCACCGGCAAGGCGCCCTGGAGGAGAGCGTTTGGAGCCTTCGAGGACTCGGGGTATCGACGCAGGACGAGCACGGTGTAGAGCAGCGCCCGCGGCCCGCGCCCGTCCCCGAGCCCGCGCTCGTTAAAAGTGGCGTTGAGCATGCGGATATAGGGCTCGAAATCCAGCGCGGGCTTATGGACATTTCTGACCTTGGCCGCGAGGCTCGGCCGGGAGTCCAGGCTTGCGCAGTGCGCCGAGACTCGTCAATGGCGACGGTCGAGGTTCTGGCAAGCGGACACCCAGGCCTCACTCAGCCTCCCAGCAGGGCTTTTCCCGCCATGCCCCCGCCAGGAGTCGAACCTGGATCTACCGCTTAGGAGGCGGTCGTCTTATCCATTGGACTACGAGGGCTCGCCCCCGCCTGTGGCGAGGGTCGGGCAGGAAAGGCTATCGCCGCTGCGCGCTCGGCTCCGCGCCGCTCTCGGCGGCCAGCTGCTCGAGCTCGGGGCCGATCAGGCGGTGGGTGATCCACTGGTTCATCTGCTGCGCGCCGAGGCCGCGGTAGAAGCCGAGCGCGAGCTCGTTCCAGTCGAGCGCCGACCATTCCAGACGCTCGCCGCCGCGCTCGCGCGCAGCCGCCGCAACGGCCGCGAGCAGCGCCCGCCCGACGCCGCCCTTGCGGTGCGCGGGGCGCACGAACAGATCCTCGAGCCAGATGCCCTGGATCGCGAGGAACGTCGAGAAGGTCGGGAAGTAGAGCGCGTAGCCGGCCGTCTCGCCGCCGACCTCGGCGAGCAGCGCCTCGGCCGCGGGGCGATCGCCGAATAACGCCTTGGTGAGGAGCTCCTCGGTGGCGCGCATTTCGTGGGCGAGGTGCTCGTAGTCGGCCAGCTCCATGAACAGCGCGAGCAGCACCGCCACATCATCGGGGCCCGCCGGACGAATGTGCACGGCGCCGCTCTGCTCCTCGCCGGCCATCCTCTAGGCGCCCTTGCGATCGGTGCGGTCTGGGTGGATGTCGTCGATCGTGCTCAGCGCCACGTAGGGCGCACCCGACTCGCGCTCGATCGTCGCGCCGCCTCCCGCGAGCCGGTCGAGCACGCTGATGACACCGCAGATCTCGTGGCCCTCCTCCTGAAGCGCCGCGATCGCCGTGAGCGTCGAGCCGCCGCTCGTCACCACATCCTCGACCACCACGCAGCGGTCCTCCGGACCCAGCGGCGGCCCCTCGATGCGACGCTGCAGGCCGTGCGCCTTGGCGTCCTTGCGAATGAAGAACGCCTTGACGCGCGCGCCACCCGCGAGCGCCGCGCACGCCACGGGGTCCGCACCCATCGTCAGGCCGCCCACCGCAGTCCCGTCCCAGTCGCCGATCTGCGCCGCGAGCAGGACGCCGAGCGCCGTAAATCCGGGCGGCCGCAGGATCGCGCGCTTGGCGTCGACGTAGTACTCGGCCGTGGCGCCGCTCGTGAGCGTCACCGTGCCGAGGATCAGGGCGTGCTCGCGCAGCTCGCCGACTAGGCGCTCGCGCGCCCCCACGATGTGGCTCGTATGTGTGTCGGGGGCGTCCACCGCGGAACCTAATCTAGCGTTGTGAGCTCGGCGATCATCAAACTGTTGAGGCTCGCCGCGTTCGTGATCTGCTTGATCGTGATCGCGTCCTTCGTGTCCTTCGCCGTGGTGCAGACGAAAAGCGCCTCCGGCGAACAGGCTGCGTCGGCCGGAGGCGCCGCCAAGCCGATCCCCTCCGAACGCTCGCGCCACGAGGGCAGCGTGCGCAAAGCACTCGACGAAGCCTCCGCGGAACTGACCTCGCCGTTCGACGGGATCATCCACAGCTCAAGCGAATGGGCCACCCGCGGCTTCAAGCTGCTGCTGACGCTGATCGTCTACGGATTCGGGCTCGGCTTCCTGGCGCGCGTGCTGCGCGTCAGGGTGTAGCGACTCGCACGCTGCGGGCTAAGGACCGGCGTTGCCGCGCACGTGGGTGCTGCCGCCGCCGTTCTCGTTGTAGACGTCCACGGGCATCCCGTAGCTCACCCAGTTATAGATCGCCGCGGCGTCGGGGATCGGCACGCGCAGGCAGCCGTGACTGGCTGCGTAGGTGGGCACTTCGGCGTAGCCGTGGATCGCATAGCCACGAATGAAGTAGCTCGATTCGACCATGCCGTGGCTGTTGGTGCCCGGTTCTTTGTTGTACACCTGGAAGCGCCCGATCACGGTCGGCGTCGAGGGCTTGCCCGAACTCATCGTGTAGATGCTGCGCACACGACCGCCCGGTTCGATCTCCACGAGCACCTGGCGCGTGAGGTCACCCTCGATGTGGCGCCCGTCGTGGGGATAGTGCACACGGAAGCCGCCGGCGCCGCGCTCGAGCAGCTCGAACACGCGCCGGCCCGTGTATGCGCTGCGTTCGAGCCCCGTCATCTTGCGGTAGGCGACGAGCGCGCGCCCGGTGCCTTCGTCGAGCACGCCCGTGAGCGGCACCGCGTAGTGCAGCGCGTTCAGCTCCGACTGCAGCAGGCGCACCGACTTGCCCTTCGCGCCGAGCCCGAGGTTCGTGTTGACGAACTGGACGCTCTGCGCGCGGGCGCTGAAGGCAACCTGCTCCGCAGTCGCATAATGCGCCGCGCGCGCCTGCAGTAGCCCGGCGTCGGCACTTGTGAAGCCGATGTGGAACTGGCCCACGCCATTGCCCATCGCTAGCACGCTCACGCGCTTGACGTGGACCTTGCGCCCTTCGCGGTAGAAGCTCACCTTGACCGTCTGCCCAGAGACGTAGGGCGTCACGATCCCGCGCACGACCACGCGCTGCCCAACGATCGCGAACAGCGGCTTGCCGCCGACCTTCTGCAGCACCAGCTTGATGTGCCCGCCCGCCGCCGCGGCGGGCGTGGGCACCGGGACGGGGGCCGGCGCGGGCGTCGGCGCCGTGCTCGGCGGAACCGCTTCGGCAGCCGCGGCGGCAGGCGCCACCGCGAGGAAGGCCAGCATCGCCAGCACGGCGATGGGGTGGACAGCTCGCTTCATGGGGAGCAATCCTAGTTGTCCGCGCGGGCGAGAAGTGGCGCGGGCGCGATCACGCCGATTGACTTGAAGGCCGCCGCGAGCGCGCCGACGCCGAGCAGCGCGCCGATGATCAGGACCGGGATCTGCCAGCTCCAGTGCTCGAGGCTCGCGAACGCGATCGAGTTGTTCAGCGAATGCGCCACGATCGCTGGATACAGGGAGCCCGTGTGCCGGTAGAGCAGGCACAGCCCAACGCCGAGCCCGGCGAGCGGCACGAGATCGAGCGCCGGCGCCGAGCCGGCGTGAACGCCGCCGAACAAGAGCCCCGTGATCAGCGCAGCCGGCAGCGTCCCGCGCCAGTTGCGCAGCGCCGTGAAGATGTAGCCGCGGAACAGCAGCTCCTCGCAGATCGGCGCGATCACGCACGTCAGCCCCGCACTGAGAATCAGCAGGGCCGCGCCTTCGTTTGAGCCCAGCTGTTTGAGGAGGTCCTCTTCTTCGGGGTGCAACAGCGCCGACCAGATCACGCTGAGCGCGAAGAACAGCGCGATCAGCGCGAGCACCCAGCCGCCGGCCTTCCACCAGCCGCGCGCCGGCGGACGCAGCCCGAATTGCCACGAGCGCACCGCGCGCCCGCTCATCTGCGCGCAGTAGACCGCGGCGAGCACAAACGCCACGTCCTGCACGACCGTGTCGGCGATCGCGAGGCCCGGCGGCGTGTGCGAGCTCGAGATCTCCACGCCGAACGCAAGCGCCGGAAGATCGACGAGCAGCCCGCCCACCGCCGCGAGCACGAGGCCGCCGAGCAGCGCGATCGCCGCGCTCCACACCGGCCAGCTCGTATCCGGCGAGCGCCCGCCGTCTTGAGGCTCGAGCTCGGGCGCGTAGAGGCGCACGCCGTCGGGCCGCTCGAAGCCGTCGGGCCGCTCCGCGCCTGCGCCCTGCTCCACGCCACCGGGCTCCGCACCTGCGCGTCGCTCCATGCCGTCGGATTCCACGCCGTCGACTCGCTCCATGTCTAGGCCACCCAATGCCAGGTTGCGAACTGAGCAGCGAAGAAGACCATCAGCAGCGTCGAGACACCGAGCGCCGGGCGCGTGAGCCTCGGGCGCTCGCTCAGCCACGCGGCGAGCCAGATCGTGAGCGGGAACAGCACGACCAGGAAGCGTGGCAGCGACATCAGCGGCTGGGAGCTGACGGGGTAGGACATCGGCAGCGCCAGCGCGGCGATCACGTAGACGCCGTAGGGCGCCGGCAGCATGCGCAGCACGCCGATCAGGGCAGGGATCGCGGCCGCCAGAAATGCGAGCAGCATCAGGTTGTGCCCCGCGTTCACGAACGGGCTGCCCCCGGCGTCGGTGAAGTAGACGTGATGGCGCTGGAATGAGAGCAGTTGGCGGGCGCCCTCGAAGGCGGCCTTGACGCCGTCTGCGATGCCGAGGTAGGGCCCGGCGAAATGCCTGCCCCAGCTGCCCTGGGCGTGAAACGGCGCGAGCGCGTCGCCGCCGGAGAGCCCGAGGAACAGGCAGTAGGCGAGCACCCCGAGTGGCATCAGTGCAAGCCACAGGACCTCGCGCCGCAGGCGGTAGCGCGGACGCAGGCGCGAGCCGGCGCGGCGCACGCGCTCCGCCGGGCGGTCCTCGCGCGGGCCGTACAGGTAGATCATCAGCGCCGGCGCCACGAGCACGATGCCCGTGCTGCGCGTCGCCGCGGCGAGCGCGCCGAGCACCCCGGCCCACGCCCAGCGGCCCTGACGCGCGCTCAAGAACACGCCAACCGACAGCGCCATGTACAGCGACTCGGTGTACACCGCCGAGAAGTACAGCGCCATCGGCGCAAAGGCCGTGAGCAGCACAGCCAGGCGCGCGGCCTGCGGCACCCGTGCCAGGCCTGCGCGGGTGAGCTCGAGCGTCGTGAGGCGATGGATGCCGTACAGCGCGAACGCCAGCGCGAGCGTCGAGAGCGCCACGCCTGCGAGCACCGGCGGCGCGCCGAGCCATGCGATCGCGCGCAGGCCGAGCGGATAGGCCGGGAAGAACGCGGTGCGCGACGCGGTGAACGCTCCGAGGTCGGGCCTGTAGCCGTAGTGGGCGATCACCAGGTACCAGGCCCCGTCCCAGCGGGCGGCCGGCGCGGCGAGCAGGTCGCCGAGGCGCCCGAAGCCTCGCGTCACTCCCGGAGGGTCGAAGGCCTCGCGCACGGGACCGAAGCCGAACACGGCGACCGTGCCTGCGCCTGCCGCCCACACGAGCAGGCGCGAGCTCCACAGCGCGCGCCAGCTCTCGCGCGCCGCGGTCATC
>JACDGG010000270.1 GCA_013815355.1 Solirubrobacterales bacterium | reverse complement strand
CGCCAGCGGGATCTATCGCCCGGCGCTCGCGATCCCGCTGCCGGTGCCCGCGCATCCCGTGACGCTGCTCGACGTCGGTGCGAGCGCCGACGCCCGCCGCGAGCATCTCGTGCAGTTCGCCTTCATGGGCGCGGCGCTTGCGCGCACGGTGCTCGGGATCGAGCGCCCGCGCGTCGGGCTGCTGTCCAACGGCGAGGAGTCCGGACGCGGCAGCGCTCTCGTGCTCGAGGCTCACGCCGATCTCGCCGAGCGCGCGCAGAGCGGCCTGGAGGCCTTCGAGTTCGTCGGCAACGTCGAGGGCGGCGACGTGATGGGCGGGCGCGCGGAGGTGATCGTGACCGACGGCTTCACCGGCAACATCGCGCTGAAGCTGATGGAGGCCGTCTCGCAGACGATCCTCGGAGCGGTGCGCGAGGCGGCGATGTCCTCCACGCAGGCCAAGCTCGGCGGGATGCTGCTGCGCAGCGCGCTCGGCTCCTTCCGTGAGGAGGTCGATCCGGAAGCGAATGGGGGCGCCTATCTGCTCGGCCTGCGCCGGCTCGGGGTCGTGCCACACGGGCGCTTCAAGCGCGCCGGCTTCGCCCAGGCGATTCTGCGCGCCCAGCGCGGCGCGCGGGCGGACATCGTCGGGCAGACTCACCGCGCGCTCCAGCAGGCCGGAGCGCTCAGGCGCTCGCCGCTGTCCGCGCCGGACGTTAGCCTGCCGCGAGCAGAATGACCCGTTCGCCGAGCACTCAAACCGCCACCACAGCGGGCCACGAAGAAGTCCGCCGGCCAGAGCCGGGGCGGGGCCCTCGCCGGCCATGAGCGCGCACACGCGCGAGTCGGTGCTGGGCCTGATCCGCGAGCACCTCGCCGACGAGCTCGACGTCGATGCCGGGCAGATCCTCGAGAGCACCCGCTTCAAGGAGGACCTCGAGGCCGACTCGCTGGATCTCTACACGCTCGTGCAGGAGCTCGAGGACACCTACGCGATCGCCATGTCCGACGAGCAGGCCGCCCGGATCCTGACCGTCGGCGCCGCGATCGATTTCGTGCTGGCGCACGCGGAGAGCCCCGATGCGGGGCGATGATGCTGCTCGCGAATCTGCTCGAGGAGCTGCCCGAGGAGCTCGTGCGACAGGTCTTCACTCACGCGTCCTGGAGCGAGCGGCGCAGCGACTCCTATGCGCGCCTGGCGTTCCTCGGCGACAGCGTGCTGGGGCTGGCGGTGACCACGCACCTGTATCCACGTCTGGAGGCCGAGCGCTTCGGCGCGGGACGCCTGACGAAGATCCGCGCGCAGGCCGTGTCGGGGCCCTCGTGCCGCGCGGTGGCCGAGCGCCTGCAGTTGCCGCGGCGGCTGCTCGCGGCGGCGCCCGCCGGCGGGGGCGAGAGCGCGCTCGCGCTCGTGGAGACCGAGCGCGTGCTCGCCTCGGTGATCGAGGCGGTGATCGGCGCCTGCTATCTGCACGGCGGCTACGAGCGCACGGCCGAAGCGGTCGTGGAGGCCTTCGGCCCGGAGATCGAGGATGCGCTGGAGCATCCGGTCGACTTCAAGTCGGCGCTGCAGGAGCTGCTCGCGCGGCGCGGCGCGGAGGTCGAGTACGAGATCACCGCGGAGGACGGCCCGCCGCACGAGCGCATCTACTCCGTCGCGGCGCGCGTGGAGGGACGCGAGCTGGGCATCGGCAGTGGGCGCAGCAAGAAGCATGCCGAGCAGGAGGCCGCGCGCGCGGCCGTCGAGCTCCTCGCAGAGGATTCATGAGCCCGCAGGTGTGCAGATGCGGCTGAAGTCACTGACCCTGAACGGCTTCAAGTCGTTTCCCGATCGCACGCGGCTGGACTTCGGCGAGGGCGTGAGTGTCGTCGTTGGGCCCAACGGATCGGGCAAGTCGAACGTCACCGACGCGGTGCTGTGGGCGATGGGCGAGCAGTCGCCGCTGGCGGTCCGCGGGCAGTCGATGCAAGATGTGATCTTCGGGGGCGGGCACGGAGTGCAGGCACGCAGCGCCGCCGAGGTCGAGATTGTGCTCGAGAACTCCGACGGAACCGTGGATCTGCCGCTGAGCGAGATCTCGATCGTGCGCCGCCTGGACCGCAACGGCGAGGGCGGCTATCGCCTCAACGGGGCGCGCTGCCGCCTGACCGACGTGATCGAGGTGCTCTCCGACACGGGCCTCGGCAAGGAGACACACTCGGTCATCTCACAGGGCAAAGTCGATGCGATCGTCACCTCCAAGCCCCGCGAGCGGCGCCTCTTGATCGAGGAGGCGGCCGGCCTCGGCAAGCACCGCAAGCGCCGCCGGCGCGCGCAGCTGAAGCTCGAGCGCACGCAGGAGAACCTCGATCGTGCCCTGGACATCGAGCGCGAGGCGCGCACGCGCCTGCGCCCGCTCAAGCGCCAGGCCGAAGCGGCTGAGCTGCACGAGCGCATCGAGCATCAGATCCTGCAGGCGCGCTGGGAGCTGGCCACCGACGCCGTCAGCGCCTGCCGCGTCGAGCTGGCCCTCGCCGAGCAGCAGGTGGCCGAAGCGCACGGGCAGCGCACCGAGGTCGAGACGCTGCTGGCACAGATGATCGAGCGGCGCGGCGCAGCCGAGCGGGCGCTGTCGGAGCGCTCCGAGCGCCACGATGCGCTGTCGCGCCGTGTCTATGAGGCTCGCTCCGCACGCGAGCGCCTCGGGCTGCGCGCGGAGCAGGTCGCGACGGGGGCTCACGCGCTCGCGCGACGGATCGCGCGCCTGGAGCAGGAGCTCGCCGCACTCCAGGACGACGGGACGGGGCCCGGCGA
>JACDGG010000071.1 GCA_013815355.1 Solirubrobacterales bacterium | reverse complement strand
CGGTCACCGCAGGCGGGAAGCGCCTGCGGCCGCTGCTGGTCGTGCTCGCAGCGGAGTCGGCGGGCGGCCCGCCTGAGACGCCCGACGGAGAGGAGCGCCTGATCCGCGCGGCCGTGGCGGTCGAGCTCGTCCACTCCGCCACGCTTGTGCACGACGATCTGATCGACGGGGCGCTGCTGCGCCGCGGCCACCCCACGGTCGCCGCCACCGCGGGGCGCCGGGTTGCGGTGGCGACGGGCGACCTGCTGTTCTCGCGGGCCTTTGCGGAGCTCGCGCGCAACGAGGACCCAGACCAGCTGCGCGCGCTCTCGGAGGCCAGCTCGGCGCTCGCCGAAGGCGAGCTGCTGCAGCGCGAGGACGCCTATGCGTCGCACGTCGCCGTTGAGCGCTACCTCAGGCGCTGCGAGCTGAAGACGGCCGCCCTGTTCGAGGCCGCGTGCCGGCTTGGAGCGCTGACCGGCGCACAGGGCTCACCGGCGCTCGCCGAGTCGCTCGGCGCGTTCGCGCGGCGAATCGGCCTCGCCTTTCAGATGCTCGACGATATCCTCGATGTCTCGGGACCGGTCGAGCGCACCGGCAAGGCCCGTGGCACAGACCTGCTGGACGGCACGGTCACGCTGCCCTTCATCCTCGCCCGCGAGCGCGAGCCGCAGCTCGCGGCCTTCGATCTCGCCTCGCTCGGCGGGCCCGAGCAGGCGGAGGAGCTGTGCGAGCGGATCGCCGCGACCGGCGCTCTGGCCGAGGCCCGCGAGCAGGCGCTCGCGGTCGTGGCGGAGGCCAAGGGAGCCCTCCCGGCGGTGCTCCCCGATGGGCGTTCGGCGCTGCTCGAGCTCGTCGCCGACGCGGTCGTCGAGCGCTACCGCTGAGGTCGGTCGCGAAGGCTAGAAGTCGCCCGGCGTGATCAGGTCGGCCTCGAGCGCACGCACGAAGAACTCGACTTCCTCGGACATGTTCGCGTGCGTCATGCGCCGCAGGTCCCCGAGCAGAGCGCTCGAGCCGCGGTCGAGCTCGTCATCGAGATGTTCAACGGCGGCCTGCTCGAATACGCCCTCGCGGCGGGACTCGCACTCCGGGCAGCGGAGAACGACGCGCCAGTGGCGAGGGCCCTCCTCCGACCAGTCGAGCGGGTAGACGAGCTCGCCGGAGCAGTGGAAGCAGACGTGCAGGTGCTCGGGAGTGCAGCTCGTGTCCGGCTGGGCGCCGACGCCATAGACGACGTCGATCTGTTCGCCACCGGGCAGCGGCTGAGAAGGCTGGGTGTGGGGGTCGTTCTCGGTGTCCATCTGATCTGCAGGTGTCATCGACGCGGGAGGCCGCTGCCTTTAGCACCGGCCGGTGGTGCTCTTCGGATTGACGGCGCGGGTTAGGACGCGAATCGTCCCCGCGCCCGCGCACGAGCGCCGGACCGGGCGTTCTCGGGCCTGCGAGCGGTGGTAGGTTCAAGCCCTGCATGGTCCGCGCGATCCGCACGATCGACCACGAAGAGCGGCTCAGCCTCGTGGACCATCTCGATGAGCTCCGCTCTCGCCTGATCATCAGCGGAGCGGTGCTCGCGGTCGTGTTCGGAATCTGTTTGTGGCAGAACCACCTACTGCTGGAAATCGTCAACGAACCCCTGAAAAGCCAGACCAAGAAGCAGGTGGCCAAGGGCCAGGGAACCGTCGGGCAGGCGGTGCTCGCCCAGAAAGGGCTGCTGCGGCTCGCCGGCGACACCGAGGCTGCGCTGCGCGCCCTGAGCGAACCGGGCAGCGGCGTCTCGGCCAGGACGCGCGCGCAGCTGCGCCCGCTGTTGGCGACGCTGCAGGCGGATACGAGGCGCCTGCCGCGGGGCTCACCGGGCGATAACCCGGTCACGCTCGGTGTCGGCGAGCCGTTCACGACGACGATCACGGTGACGCTGTACTTCGCGCTGATCATCTCGCTGCCCGTGATCCTGTACGAGCTCTACGGCTTCATCCTGCCGGCGCTGCTTCCCAGTGAGAGACGTGCGGCCGCACCGCTGCTGACGGCCGTTCCATTCCTGTTCGCGGCAGGTGTGCTGTTCGGCTACTTCGTGGTGCTGCCGGCTGCGGTGCGCTTCTTCGTGAACTTCAACTCGGGCCAGTTCAACGTGCTCGTGCAGGCGAGCCAGTTCTACAGCTTCGCGGCCACGGTACTGCTGGCGATGGGTCTCGTCTTCCAGGTGCCGGTCCTGATCCTCGGCGCCACGCGCGTGGGGCTGGTGACGCCGAAGCAGCTACGCAGGAACCGGCGCTATGCACTCCTCGGCTGCGCTATCGTCGCCGCGCTCCTGCCGGGGGATGCGATCACGCTGGTGCTCGAGACGGTGCCGCTGTATGTGCTGTATGAGGCGAGTATCCTGTTGGCGAGGTTCGTCAAGCCGCCGGAGGGTGGCCGCGGCGATGAGCAGATGAGAGAGACCCCTGCCGGCCGGCGCGCCAGCGAGGACCCGCCGCATAACGGAGACCCGGAGCCAACCGTGCAGCAGATGATCGATCACGTAGACCCCAAACTCTCAGACTGATGCTCTTCGACCTGCGAGGACGGCACCGGCGCCGCATGGTCCGCGTGATCTACACGGGCCTCGCGCTGCTGATGGGCGTGGGGCTAGTCGGCTTCGGCATCGGCGGCGGCTTCGGCGGCGGCGGCCTGCTAAACGCCGCGAGCAACAACGAAGGCTCGAACTCGGCGAGCTTCGCCAACCAGATCAAGAAGTACGGCAAGCTCACCAGGCGCGAACCAAACAATCTCGTGGCCTGGGAAAAGCTGACCGAAGCCCAGTTGCACGAAGCCGGCGGCGAAGCCTACGTGACGAGCACCGGCCTCACGGGCAAGGGCAAGGAACTGTTTCACCAGGCCGCGCAGTCGTGGACAAGCTATCTCGCGCTGAATCCGCCAAAGCCGAGCTCGAAGCTCGCGCAACTGATGCTGCCGATCTACAGCGAAGGCGGCCTCAACCAGCCTTCAGAAGCGGTGCAGGTGCTGCAGATCGTGGTCGCCGCCAAGCCGAAAAGCGCCGCGCTCTACGCGTCGCTCGCGCAGTACGCCTACAAAGCCAAGAACGTCCGCGTCGGCGACCTGGCCTCCGAGAAGGCCGTCACCCTGGCGCCGGCTGCGCAGAAGGTCCGCGTGAAGAAGGAACTCGCCGAAGTCAAGGCCAACCCGAGCGGCGAAAAGGTCTACACGACCACGACCAACGGCAAAACCTACACCGGCAAGCTGGGCGCCAACGGACAGCTGCAGGCCACAGAAGTCAAAAAGACCACGCCCGCGCCGGCCGGGACGACGAGCACCAAGAAATAGCCGCGGGGAGCTGGAGTGGCTGGGGCTTCCGGAGCGCCGAGCGCTCACACGCCTGAGTCCGAGCCCCCCCGTTACTCGGCGCGCCTACTGATCGCCTGCGCGGATCGCCCAGGCATCGTCGCGGCCGTCTCGGGCTTCCTGTTCGAGCGCGGCGCGAACATCGTCGACTCCCACCAGTACTCCTCCGATCCGAGCGGCGGGCGCTTCTTCCTGCGCACGGAGTTCTTCCTCGCCGAGCCCTTCGACCGCGAGAGTTTCCAGGAGTCCTTCGCCGCCGAGGTCGGCGAGCGCTTTGCGATGGAGTGGGAGATGCGCTGGTGGGGGCAGCGCCGCCGCCTGGCAATCCTCGTCTCGCGTCACGACCACTGCCTGCTCGATCTGCTCTGGCGCATGCGCCGCGGCGAGCTCGACGCGGAGATCGTCAGCGTGATCTCAAATCACCCCGACCTCGAGCGCGAGACGCTCGCGGCCGGCGTGCCGTTCCATCACGTGCCGGTCGAGAAGGGCGCGATCGCCGAGGCCGAGGATGCGATGCTCGAGCTGCTCGTCGGCCGCGCCGAGCTGCTCGTGCTCGCGCGCTACATGCAGATTCTCAGCGGCGCCTTCCTCGAGCGCCTGGCGGCGCCGGCGATCAACATCCATCACTCCTTCCTGCCCGCCTTCGCCGGTGCGGACCCCTATCGCCGTGCGCGCGAGCGGGGCGTCAAGCTGATCGGCGCGACCGCGCACTACGTCACCGAGGAGCTCGACGACGGGCCGATCATCGACCAGGACGTCGTGCGCGTCGATCACCGCCAGAGCGCCCGCGACCTCGAGCGTCTCGGGCGCGACGTGGAGCGCATGGTGCTGGCGCGGGCCGTGGCCCTGCATCTCGACGACCGTGTGATCGTCGACGGGCGGCGCACCGTCGTCTTCTGAGCGCCGCCTGCGAGCGGCTTGGATAGAATCGGGCGCTCGCGCCAAGCGATCCAACTGGCGACGCGCACGGGCCGTTAGCTCAACCGGCAGAGCAGGGGCCTCTTAAGCCCAAGGTTCCGGGTTCGATTCCCGGACGGCCCATTTTTTCCGACGTTACGCGAGACCCTCGCGGGGAGACGATGCGCAGAGCTAATAATGCGCGAAGCGCGAGGCTGGCTGGAAATCGCCGTGCAAGACAAGCGGGTCGAGATCGGCGCCGTTGGGCCACACAACGGTTCCCAACTCATCGTCCACGCGAACCTGCGCAAAGAAGTCGGGATCGGCGAGCGGCTCAAACACGGGGCCGCGCAGCTCTCCCGTGAGGTCGACATCGCGGGAGCTGCCGTCGCTGAAGCCCAGCCGCAGTCGATAATGGCCAAGAACCTGAGCGGAGGTGACTCGGACGAAGTCCATAGATTCCATCTTACGGCAGGGGATCGATCGGCTCGGGGGTTCCGCCATCTCTTACTCGGCTCCAGTCCGCTTCCAGCTCCGCGCGGTGCAAGCTCGCCCACTCGCTTACGAGTTTGAGCGCACGACTCGGGAGCTCGCCGACCAGAACCGCACCGTCGTCGATCGCGATAACGGCATGATGCTCGGCGTACTGAGCATGGAAATGGCGCGGTTCATGATCGTAGAAGTACATCCCGATCACGATCCCGTAGAAGCTGCTGATCCGTGGCATGGCACCATCATGAGCGCCGCCTGGGACGGTTCGGAGGATCGGCGGCATCGAGCCGTGGCCGGGCTCGTCGCCAGCCACACGACCGCTACGGTGGCTGCATGAGCGATGAGGCAGCGACCGGGCCTGCGCCGCTGCACCCGCTGGCGGCGCACTTCGCCGAGGTCGCCGGAGAGTACGAGCGGGGACGGCCCGAGTATGCGCCGGCGGTCGTTGGCGCACTCTCCGCCGAGCTCGGCCTGGCGCCAGGCGCTCCCGTGTTGGACCTGGGCGCGGGCACGGGCAAGCTGACACGCGCGCTCCTGGCCGCGGGCCTAGACGTCATCGCCGTCGAGCCGCAGGACTCGCTGCGGGAGCCGCTCGCGGCGAGCGTCGGGGCCGAGCGTGTGCTGGCGGGGTTGCCGAGCGGATACCCCTACCCGATGGCGCGGTGCTCGCCGTCACGGTCGCCGACGCATTTCACTGGTTTGAGCGGCCGCGGGCGCTGGCAGAGATCCGGCGCGTGCTGCGCCCAGGGGGAGGCCTCGCGATCCTCACCACCGCCCCGGATGCGACGAGCGCCTCCTGGATGGCGGAGGTCGGCGCATTGATGGAGCGCCTGCGGCCAGAGCACCCGCATTTCGACGGTGCGCCGTGGCAGGACGTGGTTCGCGGCGCGGGCGGCTGGAGTGAGCCGCGCGAGATCCGCGTGGCCGGCGTGCAGGCGGCCTCAGCGGAGCGCTTCGGCGACTATCTTGCCTCCGTCAGCTGGATCGCCGCCCTGCCCGCAGCCGAGCGCACTGCCACACTCGCGGAGATCGGGGCGATCATCGGTGCGGGCGAGACGCCTGCTGAGATGCCGGTGCACGTGACCATTGGCCTGACGCGCCTCACCTGATCGCAGCGCGCGTCCCGGCAGGACGACGCCGGCAGGCGAGGGCATCTTCGAGGAGCAAGCTCCTATCGCCGGACGTGAGCCCGCGGTCGGGGAACGGCGCTTCGGCGCGCGCGGTGTCGAACGTACATGCGCATTCGCCCGCGGTGAGGCGTCCGGCATTCGTGCAGCCGCTGACGAACTCGACCTTCTCGAAGCCACGCATATCGAGCCTCATGCGGCCGTTCTCGGGGATCGCGATCAGTTCGAGCCCCGGGTCCTGCGGCGAGTAGACGGCGAGCGCCCCGAGCGGGGAGTAGCGCGCCCTGAGCGTCGAATCGCCAAGCGCCGCGAGGCCGGGATTGAGCAGATGTGAGGCCGGGTCGCTGCGCAATATGTATTCGGGGCAGCGGCTCGCAGCGGCCTCGGCGTAGCTTCCACCTTCGATCGCAACGAGCTCCTGCTGCTGGGCTTTGGTGAGCATCGAGCAGGCGAGCACGGCGTCGCCCCCCTCTCGCGCCGCCACATACCCCCGCACGAGCGCGATCGCCTGTTCGCTCTCGCCAACGGCGGCGCCCATCCCGAGCGCGAAGACAGCTACGAGCACGGCGACAAGCCAGGACGCCGGATAGAGCGCCACACGCCATGCCTCGCGCCGCGGTGCGGAGAAGGCATCCTCGTCGCGGACCACCACCGTGCGCCCTGCCCAATCGCCGAGGCGCCGTCCGGTGAGCAGCGCGATCAGAAAGCCGACGAGGTAGAAGCCGAGCCCGTCGATCAGCCGCAGCACCGTGCGCGCCGAGATCGCGTTGAGGCCCGCAGCGGCGCCGGCGGCCGAGCGCACCCGCAGGTGCATGACGCGCTTGCCGAGCGTCTGCTCCCACACCGCCTCGCACACAAAGAAATAGCCGAGCGACAGAGCCGTGATCAAGAGCAGCGCGGGCGCCGGAAGCACGAAGTGCACGCCGGGCGAGCTTCTCGGAGCCGCGCCCGAGTCAGAGATGAACAGCCCGTGATGGGGGAATGCCAGCGAGAGCAGGTAGGCGATGGCCAGCGCCGGCACCAGCACCACGACACCGTCGATCAGCACAGCGGCCATCCGTGCGCCCATCAGTGAGCTGTGCCCGGAATCCCGGCTCCGCGGCACCCTCGCGCCGGAGCGGGCGAATGTGTCGGCGCCCCAGGAGAAGCTCGACTCCTCGGCGCTCATGACCCCTCTGCGCGAGCGTGCGTTCTACGGCGCATCCGAGCGCATCGGCGCGTTCACCACATACCATGAGCCTCGGCATGGGCCGCTGGGCAACTCTCGGCCAGCGGCACTATCCGAAGATGCTGAACTCGGTATAGCCCGGTCCCGCCGCGGGCGCAGCGGTCACCCGCCGCCCGAAGGCGCGCGGGTGACCGGACAAACGCTCGGAGCTACGGCAGCACGGCCTCCACTTCTTTGGTGAACTGCACGTGGCCTTTGATATTCGGGTGGTAGCTTTCTTCGAGCGGGTTGGACTGCCCGTTGAGCCACTCTTCCGATGAGCACACAGCGTGGTTCGCGAACCCGCTGCGCGGGTCGACGAAGGTGAAGCCGTGGGCTTCGGCGCGCGCTTTGATCGCCGCGTCGAGTTTGTCGCCCGTTTCGTTCAGTTTCTTCTCGTTCGAGGACGTCAGGAAGTTGGCGTTGCACGTTTTGCCATCTGAGGTGAACAGACGCGGATAGCCGATCACGACCACGTGCGCGCTGGTGGCACGCGAGCGTATGTTGTTGTAGGTGGTGTCGAGCAGCGCGCCGAGTTTGGTCGCGATGAAGTTGTTGGCTTCATTGATCGCGCTGCCGCAGGTGAAGAAGTAAAGCGCGCAGTTGAGGATCACGTTGCTGAAGCCGGCGTCGTTGCCGCCGATCGAGAGCGAGACGAGGTTCGTCGTGCTCGAGAGCGTTCCCAGCTGTTTGCTGTTGACGTCACCCGTCTTGGCCCCGCTGCAGGCCTGGAAGCTCAGCGTGTAGCCCTTGGCCGCCGAGACCTTCGGGCCGTAGGCTTCGGGGCTGCGCTTGCAGCTGCCGCTTTCGCTGTAGAACACGCGTGTGCCCACGCCCGAGGCGTAGGAGTCACCGAGATCCACATACTGCGGTAGCGCGCTCGCTGCCGCCGCCGGCACGAGCACACCCAGACAGACTGCACCGGCACCGATCAGTCGACGCCACGTTCTCATTGCGACCTCCCCGCTAGTACTGCCCCCGCCCTGCGCGGCCCAACCGGTCCCACACCGGAGTCCCTCGGCCCCCACGGGCGCTATCGAGGCAAACCTATCCGCATGCGCAAGGCGACGTCAAGAGCGCCGGCTTCGGGAGGCGCGACACGTAGTTTTTACGCGGTGGCGCTCAGAAACACGGCGCCAATGCTGCTCCTGGCGATGCGCGCCGACTTCCCGCTGAGCTGCTCGCGGCGCTCAGCCGTTCGCGCTGGAGAGTGCCGGCGGCGCAGGAGCCCGAGGTTCTCCAAGCGGCGGTGCTTCCGCACGCCAACCGACTGCGAACGAGCCGTTGCCCGGCGCCGATTCGGTGGGGGTGGCAAACACCTGCTGAGCGCCAGCGCGCGCCCGCACGCCGGCGCGCGAGAGTGGGCTCTGGCGCAGCTCGAGCGCCGTCGTGGACCACACCGGATCGGAGATCGCTCCTGTGTGCCCGTGCGCCGTCGCGCTGGCGCTGGCGAAGGCGACGCTACCGAAGTCGCTCAGGGCGAGCGTCGAGCATCTGCCGGAGCCTGAGCCGGTGCATTCCGAGGGGGCCTCGACGATCCACTCGGCCGAGGAGAGGTCGATTCGCCTGACGCGCCGCGTCGTGCTGAAGCGCTCAGAGCTCGTCAGGTCGCGCAGGCGCAGCGTGACGCGATGCGCGCGCTCGGTGACCGAGGCCGACAGGAGATCGCCCGGGTGGATCTCCAGCGCGAGCGCGACCGGAGCGGCGGGCAGCAGCTCATACCAGCTCGCATAGCTCGCGCGCGCGCCGCGTGAGCAGTCCGCATCGACGCCGACCTGCTCCAGCGAGCCGGCTGCTTCCCGGTAGCCGCCGAGGCCCACCCAGGCCGCCGAGTAGCTCGCGCGAGCACTCACGCAGGTGACGCTCGGCACGGTCCACGTCCCCGAGACGCCGGTGAAGGGCACAGCGGCCGCGGCGCTCGGCTGGGCGACGTACCCGGCCCAGTTGCTGCTGAGAGCGGTGCTCGCCGCCTCGGCCCGCGCGGCGGCGTAGGCCGGCTGCGCGCAGCCGAGCAGCGCGCAGCCGAGGAGGCACGCTCTGACCGCGCCGGTCAGCTTCGAGATCTGCACATGGCGCTCATCGGCTGCACGCGCTCCTCGCCTGTAGAGATTGGCTCGCGGCTGGCTAGGAGTTCGACGGCGCGGCGCTGCGAGGCGCCATCAGCGTCCCCAGCCCGGCCTCGGTCCACACCGTCTGCTCGCGTCCGGGTCCCACGCCGATCATCGCCACGGGCACGCCGATCTCAGCGGATATGAAGTCGAGGTACTCGCGCGCGCCGCTCGGCAGGTCGGACATGCTGCGGCACTCGCCGAGGTCCTCCTTCCAGCCGCCCACCTCGGTCAGCTTGGCGCGCGTGTGGTGGAGCACCGTCTGGTGGTAGGGGAAGTCCTCGAACTCCGCGCCGTCGGCGCCCAGGTAGCTCGTGGCCACCTGGATGCGATCCAGCCCGGAGAGCACGTCGAGCTTGGTCACAACGAGCGAGGTCATCGTGTTCAGGCGCGCGGCGTAGCGCAGCGCCACGAGGTCGAGCCAGCCGGTGCGGCGCGGGCGCCCGGTCGTCGTACCGAACTCGCCGCCGCGTGAGCGCAGGCTCTCGCCCATCTCGTCGTCGAGCTCGCTCGGGAAGGGGCCGGCGCCGACACGCGTCGTGTAGGCCTTGGAGATGCCCCAGATCTCATCGATCGCCTTCGGGCCGATGCCCGTGCCGACACAGGCCGCGCCCGCGAGCGGGTTGGAGGAGGTGACGAACGGATAGGTGCCGTGGTCGATGTCGAGCATCGCGCCCTGCGCGCCCTCGAGGATCACGGTCTTCTGTTCGTCGAGCAGCTGCCACATCAGCTTGGAGGTGTCTGCGATGTGCTGCTCGAGCCGGTGCCCGAAGGTAAGGAATTCCTCGGTCATCGTGTGCAGGTCCAGCGCCGGGTCCTTCTCGTAGGGGCGCAGCGAAAGGCGCTTGGGCTCCATCGCCGCGACGATCTTCTTCTTGAGGATCTTCTCGTCGAGCAGATCCTGCAGGCGGATGCCCAGGCGCGCGGCCTTGTCGGCGTAGCAGGGCCCGATGCCGCGGCGGGTCGTGCCGATCTGCAGGCTGCCGAGTTTCGCCTCCCCGGCCGAATCCAGCAGCATGTGGTACGGCATGATCAGGTGCGCGTTGGCGGAGATGCGCAGGCCGCTCGTGTCCACGCCGCGCGCGCGCAGCGCGTCGAGCTCCTCGATCAGTACGCGCGGGTCGATCACGACGCCGTTGCCGATCACGCAGCACTTGCCGGGGTAGAGGATGCCCGAGGGGATCAGGTGCAGCTTCCACTCTTCCTCGCCGCGCACGATCGTGTGACCGGCGTTGTTGCCGCCCTGGAAGCGCACGACCGCGTCGGCGTGCTCGGCGAGCAGATCGGTGATCTTGCCCTTGCCCTCATCGCCCCACTGGGCGCCCACTATCACGATGCCTGGCATGAGCAGTGCAGTTTAGGGACGCTGCGCCGCGCGCCTCAGCCGGTGGGCTCGGCGGCGACCACGCGCTCGGCGCGGTACTCGAGGCGCCTGTCTGTTCCCGTGAGAACGATCGGGTCACCGCAGATCTCCACGAGACGTGAAACCGTCCGCTCGCCCAGGCGCTCGGCGAGCTCGTCATGCTCGAGGTTGGTGGTAGCGATGATCGCGCGCTCTGCCTCGTAGCGGGAGTTGATGATCGAGTAGAGCTGCTCGAGCACCCAGTCGGTCTGGTTCTCGGCGCCGAGGTCATCGATGTGCAGCAGGTCGACCGCCGTCAGGCGATCCATGAAGTCGAGCATGCCCTCCTCGGAGTCCATCGAGTCGCGCAGCAGGCTGAGCAGGCGCGGCAGCGAGTAGATCGCCACCGAGCGCCCCGCGTCGAGCGCCACCTTGGAGACGAGCATCGCAAGCGTCGTCTTGCCTGTGCCGACGGTCCCTCGCAGCCATAGTCCTCGTCCCGCTCGGAGGTTCTGCTCGACTGCGCGGATGTAACGGCGCACCTCGCGGATCTGCTCGGGTGCGGTGCGGGCGATGTCGCTGACGGGCGGGCGGTCGAAGGAGACGCCCCGGTAGCGGCGGGGGATGCGCCCGGCCAGGCCGCGCGTGCGCGCTCCGGCGATCCGTGCCGCGCGACACGCGCAGTCCGTCGCCGTGTTCGTCTCCTCGTCAATCGCGAAGCCGCTGCCGTCGCAGATGCCAAGAGGGCACTCCGAGTCGCTCGCGCCCGCTGTGCCCGTGATGCGCCTCGCCGTCAGATCCAGTGGCCGGACGGGCTCGCCGAAGGCTGCGTCGCCGCTCATCAGGCGTAGCGCTCGCCGGCGTAGTTCATGAACTTCGGGTACTCCTTCTGGAAGGTCAGGGTGACTTTGCCGACGGCGCCGTTGCGATGCTTGGCGATGATCAGGTCGGCCTCGCCGGGACGCTCGGAGTCCTCGTTGTAGTACTCGTCGCGGTAGATGAACATCACCAGGTCAGAGTCCTGCTCGAGGTTTCCACTCTCGCGCAGGTCTGAGAGCTGGGGCTTCTTGTCGGGGCGCGTCTCGACCGCGCGGCTCAGCTGCGAGAGCGCGATCACGGGCACGCCAAGCTCCCGCGCGAGGATCTTCAAGCCACGGCTCAGCTCGCCCACGGCGGTCACGCGGCTGTCGTAGCGGCTGTCGGTGCGCATCAGCTGCAGGTAGTCGATGATGATCAGCCCGAGGCCTCCCTCGCACTGGCTGTGCAGCCGCCTTGCCTTCGCGCGGATCTCGAGCATGCCGACGTCGCTTGAGTCATCGACCCACAGTGGCGAGGCCGCCAGGCGCTGGCTGGCGCTGAGGATCTTCGGCCAGCGCTGCTCTGCGACCCGTCCCTTGCGCAGCTCCTCGCCCTTGATGCGCGCCTGGGAGGCGACAAAGCGCTGGGCGAGCTCGGCCTCCGCCATCTCCAGCGAGAACAGCGCGACCGGCTTTTTGTGTTCGACCGAAGCGTTCTCGGCGATGTTGCAGACGAGCGCGCTCTTGCCCATCGCCGGGCGCGCGGCGATGATGATCAGGTTGCCGGGCTGAAAGCCGCCGGTGATCTCGTCGAGGTCCTTGAAGCCCGACGGCGTGCCCGTCAGCGAGGTGCCCTCGATCGAGAGGCGGTGGAGCTTGTCGAGCTCCTCGTGCAGCACCTCCTCGATCGCGCGGAAGTCCTGCTGGCGATCGTCGCGGGCGACCTCGAGCATCGCCTTCTCGGCCTGCTCGACGAGCTCGCGAGGTGGCGCGTCGTGGCCGAGCACGCTCTCCTGGATCTCATATGACGTTCTCAGCAGGCGGCGCAGCAGCGCGTTCTCGCGCACGATCTGCGCGTAGCGCCGGGCGTGGCCGGCGGCCGGCACGACGCCCGTCAGCTCATCGACCGCGGCTGCGCCGCCGACGTCCTCGAGCTTGCCGAGCTGGCGTAGGCGGTCGGTCACGGTGAGCACGTCCACCGGCTCGCTCTCGTTGTAGAGCGCCAGCATCGACTCGTAGATCAGCGCGTGGCGCTCGCGGTAGAAGTCTTCGGGGCGCAGGCCCTCTTCGATCACCAGCGCGTACAGCGAGCGGTCGGAGAGCAGGATCGCGCCGAGCACCGACTGCTCGGCGTCGAGGTTGTGCGGCGGCGCGATCACGCCGGCGCTGCCACGGCCTGAGCCGTTCGTTGTCGGGGCGCTTATGGCCATTGCGGCGAGTCTAGGTAGCCACCGGTGGCCTCCCCGGCGCGCTCCCCGCTATCTCGGAAGATTTCGCTTCCCACGAACACATGTTCGCAGGTGACGGAGACGGCACGAGGGCGAGGCGCGCCGGGTCGCTGCGAGCCAGCGCTGCGGCGCGCGGCTATTTCTTGGCGACGATCATGGTCTTGATCGTCGCGGTGACGTCGTCGACGACTTCGACTACGACCATGTAGGTGCCGACGTTCTTGATCGGCTCGGGGAGGTGCACGTTGCGTTTGTCGATCCGCAGCCCGCGCGCTTCGCGGATCGCCGAGGCGATGTCCTGGGCGGTGACCGAGCCGAACAGGCGTCCGTCGGCGCCGGCCTGCTGCGGGATCGTGAGCACCGTGCGGTTCAGCAGGTTGACGTTCTCCTGAGCTTTCTCGATCGCCTCGCGTGCGGCTCGCTCGGCGGCCGCCTGGCGCTGGCGGATCGTTTCGATCGCGCCCTTCGTCGCCGGCTGGGCCAGCTTGCGCGGCATCAGGTAGTTGCGCAGGTAGCCCTTGGAGACGTCGACGACGTTGCCCTGCTCGCCGAGCGTCTCTACATCCTGGAGGAGGATCGCTTCAGGCATCTCTACAGGCGCCTAGCGGTCACGGT